>JBOGIQ010000553.1:0-2807 GCA_050742535.1 Vicinamibacterales bacterium
GCTGCCGGGTAGGCCCACCGCATCGTGCCGTACACGGGATCGTGGGGCGCAAGTGCGCCACGCGAGAGGAGTACCCGTTCGTTGCGCGTCGATATCCCCAGCTCGAGGAGCATCAGCGCTGCGACAACGGCAAGCGCTGTCAGCGCGATCACGCCGACCGCCGGGCGAGATTGACATCGCCGGCGATGCCGACGAGCTGCTGCACGGGCGCCGGCCATGCGCGGGCCGCGACGGCGGCGCACGCCAGCGCACGCCGGGAACCAACGAGCGACCGCAGCGCACGGTTCACGCGCCATTTGCCTGCGAACTCGCGTGTTCGCGACGCCAGGAGGCGCTGGTGCGCGGGCGCGCCGGTCTCGAGCTCGTTCAACGCGGCCTCTGCGGCGAGCTCGCCGCCGCGGATGGCGAACCGCAGTCCGTCGCCCGTCATCGGATCGACGAAGCCGGCGGCGTCGCCGGCGAGCAGCATCCCCGGGCAGCCGGCGGCCGCCGACTCGACCGCCAGAGGGCCGAGAACCGTGACACCCGAGACAGCGTCCGCACCAGCGAATCTGTCCCGCAGGACGCGATCGGCAGCAATGGCGTTCGCGATCATCGCGCCCGCGCTCTGGCCGGCCGGCAGGTTGGCACGCGCGCGGACGACGCACACGTTGGCGATGCCATCGGGCAAAGGCGCCACACCGACATAGCCCTCTCCGCGAATATGCATCTCGCCGTGGGAAGACATTCCGGCAACGCCCGCGAAGTAGGCGCCGTACGCCCAGCGACGCGGCTTCGCGACAAACCGTGACAATCCAAGGCTCGCGGCCAGCCGCGAGGATCGGCCGTCCGCGGCGATGAGCACGCGGGCGCGCAGCACATACTCCCGCCGTCCACACGTCGAGCGAACGCCGCTGACGCGGAAGCGGTCCTCCGCGACTTCAGGCCGCTGCACGGCGACCCCCGGGTCGAAGCACGCACCCGCGCGGACGGCGGCCTCGAGCAGCCACTCATCGAGATCGCGGCGCAGCAGCGCCGCTCCCACCAGACCCGCCGGATAATCCGCCTTCACCGTCACGCCGCCCGGGCCGGTGATGGTCATTCCCGTGATGGCACGGGCGCGGGCGCGGATGCGTTTCGCCACCGCCGCATCGATCCGGTCCAGCATCGCCAGACAGCCGGGGTTCAGCGTGTCGCCGCACAGCTTGGCGCGCGGAAACGTCGCCCGGTCGACGATGCGCACGCGCGCGCCCGCCGCGGCAAGCTGGCGGGCCGCGACGGTGCCGGCCGGCCCGGCGCCGACGACGAGGACGTCACAATCGAAATGCAAAATTCAAAATGCAAAATGCAAAATGGACGAGAGGCCGCATTACCGCACTTTCCCCAGGACCAGCGCGCTGTTCTTGGATCCGAACCCGAGGCAGTTGCACAGCGCCGCGTCGATATCCGCCGGCCGCGCGGTGTGCGGGATGAAATCCATGTCGCAGGCGGGATCGGGATCATCGAGATTGATCGTCGGAGGCAGCAGCCCGCGCGACAGTGCCAACGCCGCCGCGGCAACACCCGCCGCCCCGCTCGCACCCTGCGGGTGACCGATCATCGACTTCGTCGACGAGCCCGGGACGCGATCCGCGTGGCTGCCGAAGAACCGGCGGACGCAGCGCGATTCGATCGCATCGTTCAACTGCGTCGACGTGCCGTGGTAGTTCACGTAGCCGATCTCTTCCGCGCGGCGGCCTGACTTCTGCACCGCCGTGTCGAGGCAGCGGACGATTTCATCGCCGTCAGGATCCATCTGCACGCGGTGGTAGGCGTCGCAGGTCGACCCGTACCCCTCGACCCGCGCATAGCACGTGGCGCCGCGGGCGCGCGCGCGATCCTCGCGCTCGAGCACGAGCATCCACGCGCCTTCGCCCAAGACGAAACCGTCGCGATTGCGATCGAACGGCCTCGACGCCGCCGCCGGGCGCTCGTTGTAGCGGGTGGAGACGGCACGCATGCGCGCGAAGCCGAAGATCATGCCCGGCAGCACGCAGCCGTCGGTACCGCCGGACAGCATCACATCGTGCTCGCCGGAGCGGATGAGCGCTGCGGCATAGCCGATCGCGTCGGTGGAACTCGTGCAGCCGCACGACAGGACGTGGCTCCGGCCACGGAGCCCGAGCGAGATCGACACCTCGCTCGAGACCATCCCGCAGATACCAACCGCAATCGCGTACGGCGTGACGTGGCGGCCGCCGGCGGTGAAGAAATCCTCGTACTGGCGCTCGCCGACGTCGATGCCGCCGCCGCCGGTGCCGAGGATGACGCCCGCGCCTGGCTCACCGGTGCGCAGCCCCGCGTCGGCCCACGCCTCGCGGCCGGCGATGACGCCGAAGAGCGCGGCGCGCGAATACCGCTTCGGATCCGACCTGCCCCGATCCTCATCGTCGCCCTCGAGCGCGACCGCGTCCTCGATCGACACGGGCGGTACCGAGGCAGCAACCTGACAGGGCCACGCCGACACGTCGAACTGCGTGATGCGGCTGATGCCGCTGCACCCATGGGTGACGTGGTTCCAGTAGCGCTCGCGGCCGACACCGAACGGCGAGACCACGCCGATGCCGGTAATGACGACGCCAGGTTGGGCGGCTGCCCGCATGCGAGACCTATAATAGCGGCCCGTGAATGCCCAGCACCCAGCCGCTCGCGCTTTCGCGTGGGCCGGAGGGGCGCTGTTTGTTGCCGCCCTCGTCTATTTCCTCTTCTCGTACACCATTACGTTCGGCGAAATCGTCGAAGGTAAGGCGGCGCCGGGCGCGATCGCGTTCAATCTCGTCCTCTTCAGC
>JBOGIQ010000554.1:0-2783 GCA_050742535.1 Vicinamibacterales bacterium
TCGGGATGGAAGTGACCTGGAAGTAACGGTGCACGGCCGTTCACGCTTCCCGGTGCTCGGTTCCCGGTTCGGGTTCGATTCCACGTTCTTCACGGCCTTCGCGTGCGTGGCTTCCGGGTTCGCGGTCA
Source organism: Vicinamibacterales bacterium (assembly GCA_050742535.1). Taxonomy (GTDB): domain Bacteria; phylum Acidobacteriota; class Vicinamibacteria; order Vicinamibacterales; family UBA2999; genus Gp6-AA40. The sequence continues at coordinate 129 of JBOGIQ010000554.1, forward strand.
TCGCGGTTACAGCCGCAGCCCAGACGAAAGACGCGGATCTGATCGAGCGCGTGGGCAGCTACGTCGAGCGCTACTACGCGCGCGCGCAGACGATCGTCGCCACCGAGACGGTGATCGTCCAGCCGGTCTCGCGGAGCCTGGAAGAGGAGGGGCCGGCGCGGCGTATCGTCAACGAAGTGCGCATCGAGTGGGAAGCGCAGGGCGCGCAGCCGCGCGCGGTTCGCGAGTTGATCAGCGCCGGCGGCCCGCGGCTCGGCCCGCGCGATCAGCCGGCCTGCCTCGATCCGCGATCGTTCACGCTCGAGCCGCTGGCGTTTCTACTCGCCGCCAATCGTGACAAGGTCCGTTTTTCCGTCGGGCGCGTGGAGACGATCGGCGCCGGACGCGCCCAGCGCATCGACTACGAGCCGAAGGCCGCCGAATCGCCGAGCGTCCGCTGGGACGGCAAGTGCGGCTGGGTGGACACCTTCGGCCGCACGCGCGGCCGTATCTGGGTCAATCCAGTCACCGGCGCGGTGCTGCGATTCGAAGAACGCCTCGGCGGCCGTGTCAGCCTGCCGGGGCCCGACGGCGATCCACGTGCGCCGGAGTTCGTTGCCGAGCGGGCGGATACGGCGATCGACTACAAGCTCTTCGCGTTCATGGATCCCGACGAGCTCCTGCTGCTGCCCGCGCGCGTCGAGTCGGTTACGTTCATCCGTAACTCCGCCGTGCCGCGCGTGCGCGTCACGCGCACGTTCACCGACTATCGCCGATTCCTGACCGCAGGGCGTATCCTCCCATGACCTGCCAATCGGATAAACGTGACTTCGTTCTTACCTTAGGCCCTGGGCCATTGGCCTTGGGCCTTAATCTGGAGGCGTGAGGTTCCTGTGACACTGACGACGGACGCTGTGGATCGCGAGGCGCTCCTCGCGCGGGCGCGGGCAATCAGACCGGTGCTGGAGCGCAACGCGGGACAGACCGATTCGCTCCGCCGTCTCCCGGACGAGGTCGTCGGCGCGCTGCGCGACAACGGTCTCTGCCGCCTGATGGTGCCGAAGCGCTTCGGCGGCTATCAGACGAGCATCCGCACGTACATCGAGGTCATGGCGGAGCTCGGGCAAGGGTGCGGATCCACCGCCTGGGTGGTGAGCCTCGTCAATGTCTGCGAATGGCTCGCCGGGTTGTTTCCGGATCGCGCGCAGCAGGACGTCTGGGCGGCCGATCGGGACGCCTGGATTGCAGGCTCGCTCGCGCCCAACGGCACCGCCGTTCCCGTTGAGGGCGGGTGGCGCGTGAATGGCCGCTGGCCATGGGCGTCCGGCAGCCTGCACGCGCAGTGGGTGGCCTGCGGCATCCACATGACGAACGAGCGCGGCGAGATGACGAATCTCGGGCTGTCGCTCATGCCCATCGGCGACGTGACGGTCGAGGACACCTGGTTCATGGTCGGCATGAAGGGAACCGGCAGCAACACGATCGTCGCGAAGGACGTGTTCGTGCCGGAACACCGCTTCCTGCCATACCCGCCCGCATTCGAGGGACGCTACCGGACCGAGCACGTCGACGAGCCTGTCTACCGGGCCGCGCTGGTGCCGGTCACGGTGTTGATTCTGGCCGGATCACAGCTCGGCGTTGCGCGCGCCGCGCTCGACCACGTGATGTCGAAAGCGAAGGGCCGCGGCATCACGCACACGACGTTTCCGCGTCAGGCCGATTCATCCGGATTTCAGATGCTGGTGGCCGAGGCGGCCATGAAGGTCGATACCGCGTACTTGCACGCGGGCCGCGCGGCCGACGATCTCGATCGGGCGGCGGACGCGTCGCGTCATCCCGATCTCGTCGAACGCGCCCGGGTGCGGATGGATACGGCGCTGGCCGCGAAGTACGCACGGGAGGCCGTGGAGTTGCTGGTGCAGGCCCACGGAACGTCAAGTCTGGCCGATCACAACCCGCTGCAGCGGATGTGGCGTGATGTCCACGTTGCGAGCCATCACGCCATCACCGAGTGGCAGGTCAATCTCGAGGTCTACGGCAGAGCGCTGCTCGGCGTCGAGCCGAACATCACGCATCTGATCTAGCGGATCTCTTACTCGGGTTTCACTCCTTCAGCACGTGGGCCCTTGGGGCCCTGTCCAGGGGTAAACGTCACGCGCTGGCCTTCGCGCAGCTCGTCGAACCGCGTGCCCACGCACGCCGACTGGTGGAAGAAATACTCGGTGCCGTCGCTTGCAGCAATGAACCCAAAGCCCTTGTCGGTAATCCGCTTGATCGTGCCGTTCGTCGTCGCCATCGTCGATCCTTTCGTCGCTGATGAGCCGGGGGTATCAGCGTCCCTACTATTGTGAATTCGAACGCACACATCGCGCCGAATTAAGTGCATGCCCAGCCAAATTGCACGGATGAGCTCGACCGCAGGATGTCGAATGATTAGAGCAGCAGTTACCGCTATTGCCGCGATTGTTGCGGTTTTTCCCGCGTTGGCTCGACAAACTGGCCTGCCGCCAGCGAGCCCGCCGGAGTGGACGCAGCGACAGGCGCCCTTTCGAATCTTCGGCAACGCCTACTACGTCGGCACGCGCGGGCTGAGCGCCGCGGGCGTACGTAGTGTCCGCCTTCAGGCGGACCGTGCCGTCGTAGTGTCCGCCTTCAGGCGGACCTCCTCTTATTGAT
>JBOGIQ010000555.1:0-2783 GCA_050742535.1 Vicinamibacterales bacterium
TCGTTGAGTGGCACTGGGTAATGAATGAGAGTCTCGACGCCCGCCGCGGTCAATGCCGCCTGCAGCGCCTCCCGCGCAGATGCGCGGACCGGGAATAGATGATAGACGTGCCCGGGATCGCGTTCCATCACGGGCGTGACCGTCGAAGGCAGCGTTCGGCGATAGACGGCGGCCAGCTCGCGTCGCCGTCGGGTCCAATCCTGCAGCAATGGCAGGCGGACGCGAAGGATGGCCGCCTGCAGCTCGTCGAGGCGGCTGTTCACGCCCGGCTCGGCGTGAACGTAGCGGCTCGTCTGACCGCCATTGCGCAGACGTCTGACGCGCTCGGCCACCTGACGATCGTTCGTGACGGCCGCTCCGCCGTCGCCGAGCGCACCAAGGTTTTTCGTCGGGTAGAAGCTGAACGCGCCGCCCACGCCGAAGGTTCCAACTGCGGAGCCGCCGCAGGTGGCGAGGTGCGCCTGGCAGCAGTCTTCGACGATCGCCAGATTGTGCCGCCTGGCGACCGCAGTGAGCGACGGCATATCCGCCGGCTGACCGTACAGGTGCACCGGCACGATGGCCCGCGTGCGGCCGCCGATCGCTGCGGCACACGCGGCAGGGTCCATGGTCAGCGTCTCGTCATCGACGTCGACGATGACCGGGTTCGCGCCGGCCGCGATGACGGCCAGTGCGGTGTAGGCCGCAGTGATGGCCGGCACGATGACCTCGTCGCCCGCGCCGATACCGGCCGCGCGCAGCAGAAGCGCGATCGCATCCGTTCCGCTGCCGGTGCCGACGGCGAAAGAGGCGCCGCTCGCGGCCGCGAATTCCGATTCGAACGCGTCGACCTCCGGTCCGAGGATATACCAGCCGCGCGCGGTCACTCTGGCGATCGCGTTCTTCACCGCTGCGGCGTCTTCGCGAAGACGAAGATCGAGGAACGGAACGTTCGGCTGGCCGCTCACGGCGCTGGCACGGCGGCTGATGCGGGCACGTACCGATCGAAATGCTCGCGGTAGAACTCGACCGTGCGGCGCAGCCCGTCGGCGAGGCTGACGGTCGGCTTCCAGCCGAGCGTTCGATCGATTCGCGTCGAATCGGCGTAGAAATCGCCGATGTCGATGGCTTTCTTCTCCGGCGGCCACTCGACGAACCGGTACCGGCCCGAGCCGGCAATGCCCACAAGCAGCTGCACGAGGTCGCGGTGCGCAATCGGCTCGAGACCGCCGACGTTCAGCACCTGTCCGTTGCACGCCTCGTCCGCGCCGGCACGCAGGAACGCCTCCGCCGCGTCGTCGACGTACACGAAATCGCGGAGCTGCGACCCATCGCCGTAGATCTGAATCTCGCGATCCTCGATGGCGAGGCGGATGAACCACGCGAGAAACCCCTGTCTGTTGTGCTTCAGCAGCTGCCGTGGACCGTAGACGTTGGTCAGGCGGAGGGAGCACGCGCGGACGCCGAACACGTTGTTGTAGAGCAGATGGTAGTACTCGCCGGCCGCCTTGTTGATGCCGTTCACGTCCGCCGGCCGTACGAGGTGTGATTCCGACACCGGCAGGCTCTCGGCTTTGCCGTAGACCTGGCGCGTGCCGGCGAACACGATTTTCACACCCGCGTTGTAGTTGCGGCACGCCTCGAGGATCGACAGCTGCGCGCGGCAGTTGATCTCCAGGTCGGTATGCGGATCGCGCATGCTGTCGATGTGGCTGACCTGTCCCGCCAGATTGAAGATGACGTCCTGCCCGCGCACGAGATAGTTCATCGTCGACTGCTGGCGGACGTCGGCGATGTTCACGCGCAGGCGATCCTCGAGGCCGCAGATGTTGAACAGATTGCCGCCGTAGTCGTCGATCAGCGAGTCGACGATGAGGACGCGGGCGCCGAGATCGGCGAGCTTCCAGGCCAGGTTGCTGCCGATGAAGCCCAGGCCGCCGGTGATCATCACCGGCCGATCGCGATAAAACCCGCCGTAGTCGGTGGCGCGGACGCCCGCGGCTCGGGTCACGCGGCGATTCTAGCAGACGGTTTTCGCCGGATCGTGTCCACGATCATGAGCTCGAACCAGATGACCGCGAGGTGCAGATAGGTCTGGAGAATGCGGCCGGGCCGGAAGAATTGCGACTGGCCCCACTTGCGTGCGTAGTGGTGCACCGACACCTCGCGGAATCCGGCGCCGGCGCGCTGGGCGTGCTTGACCAGCTCGACGCAGATCGACCCGCTGGTGCTGCGCAGGTTGATGCCGGCGAGGACGCGGCGGCGGATCAGCCGGAAATCGCAGTCGACGTCGTGAATCGGCAGCCAGAAGAGCCAGCGCATGAAGAACCGGTGCAGGTTGCCGGCGTGCACGCGATACGCCGGGTCCTGCCGCGTCATCTTGATGCCGTTGACGAAATCGGTGTCGTCGGTGAGCAGCATCAGCAGCACCGGCAGCTCGCGCACGTCGTACTGGCCGTCGCCGTCGGTGTAGAAAATCAGCTCCTTCGTTGCCGCCGCGAACCCGCTGCGCAGCGCGCCGCCGTAGCCGCGGTTCGTGTCGTGCGTGATGACCGTCAGCCGCGGCATCCGCGCCGCCAGCTCGCGCAGAACAGCCGCGCTGTCGTCGGAGGAGCCGTCGTTCACCACGATCACTTCGTAATCGCCGGTCAGCTGCTGCAGCTGGCGCTCCGCTTCGACGACCAGCTCGCCGATCGTCATGCTGTCGTTGTAACAGGGAAAGAAGACGGAGATGGACGGGGTCGGCAATGCGGCTGATTCTAGTTGGGATCGGGGATCGGGGATCGGGGATCAGGGATCAGGGA
>JBOGIQ010000556.1:0-2778 GCA_050742535.1 Vicinamibacterales bacterium
GGCGCTTTCCGCAACGCTCAGCGCCCGTGGGTCGCCGGTCCGGGCGACGTACTCCGCCAGGGCCTGGATCGGATAGATCTGGTCCGCAAAGCAGGCGACGTGCCCGCGGAGCGCGGCGGTGCCTCCGGCAACGTGCGGGAACGTCGCCGAGCGCTCGTGATACAGGGACGTGATCCGCCGGGCGACGCGATCGAGGAGCCCGCCTTCGCCGCTCGTGGCGTCGAGCGACAGTGCCGTCAGGGCCCAGGCGAGGTCGACCATCGGGCACGGGCGCACGTCCGGTTCCAGTGCGTGCAGCCGCGCCCGCAGCTGCTCGATCTGCTGATGGTCATGCAGTGCGAGCGCCGCCCAATACGCGAGGGCCACATCGCCGGTCGCGAGAGTGCGGTCCGCGGCCTGGCGCAGGACGGTGGCCGGGTCCATACCGTGCAGTGCCGCGCTGCGACTGCGCGGCGACTCCCGCGCGAGCGCAATCAGCGTGATGAGCGAATAGCGAACGCTGAGACCTGCATCCACGATGGCGCCGTCGCGCAGCTCGCGCCGGAAGACGAACAGCGCATCACGCGGCTGGAACATGGCCGGCAGCCCGCGCAGTGCCGTGCAGCGTATGCGCTGAACGAATCCGGGTGCGGAGGCGCGGTGCTCGGGGAGGGCGGCGATCATCATGGCTGTTGCCTCGCTGCCGGCACGATCCAGTGCACGGGCACGTGCGTTTTTCCGCCGAGGGTGAGCACGGTGGCCAGCGCAATCTTGAAATCGACCCACAACGACATGTGCCGCACGTACAGCAGGTCCATGTAGATCCATTGATGAAAGTCGCCGTGCCGGCGATCGTGTCGGCAGATCTGCCACAGCCCGGTGATGCCGGGCCGGACAGACAGCCGCCCCTGCCGCCACGGCACACACAGCTGGTTCTCCCGAAAGGGTGACGGCCGCGGTCCGATGAGGCTCATCTCGCCTCGCAGCACGTTGACCAGCTGCGGCAATTCGTCGAGGCTCATCGGGCGCAGCCAGCGCCCGACGCGGGTCACGCGGGGATCCTTTTCGAGCTTGAACTGCGGTCCGTCCACCTCGTTGCGCGCCTGCATCTCGCGCTGCCGCGCGGCGCCGTCATGAACCATGGTCCGGAACTTCAGGCAGCGGAAGAGCCTGCCAGCCCGTCCTTCGCGCATGTCCGCGAACAGCACCGAGCCGCGGGAGTCGAACGCGATCACCAGCGCGATCGCCAGCAGCAGCGGCGATAGCACGAGGAGCGCCACGAACGCGACGACGGCGTCGACGGCCGCCTTGAGCGGCGGGTACGAAGAGGAACGCGGCCGCGCCTGTGCGCGCACGGGCACGAGCTCGCCGTCCGGAGACATCGACAGATCGACCGCACCGGACGCAGGCGCGGCCGGAACCACCTGATGCCTGATGCGCGCGCCTGGCGGCACCACGGTGTCGTGCCAGACGACGCATTGCGCCACCAGCGCACCGGCGCCGACAACCGCGCCTTCGCCAATGACGGAAGGCCCGATCACCACGGCTCCACGCTGAACGGATGCGCCCTCGTGCACGATCACCGGTCCCACCAGGCGGACGTCGGCGTCCAGGCGCGCCGGGCGGTCCGCCTTGAGCGGCAGAGCGGCGCCAGCGCGGGCGAGCACTGCCTGCTCGTTGGCCAGAAGAAAGTCGCGCGCCGATTCAAAGTCGAAGGCCGGCGCCTCGGCCGCGATGTCGCGGCACGGAACGTTGTGGACAACGAGCGCACGGCGCAGCTCCGTCAGTGACCCGAGCGGCAGCGGGTCAGGGAGGGCCCGCAGGCAGCCGGCGGAGACGAGCGACGCGAGGACGCCCGACAGATACGGCCAGGTCGTCTGGTCGTAATAGCGGCGAATGCGTCGAACCGAGCCGTCATCACCCGTCTCGACGCGCTCGGTTGTGCCGCCGCGGTGCCGGGGGGGCCGTGTCAGGTGCGTCGAATGGCCGTTCGATCGCGACACATCCTTGAGCAGCGCGGCGATCGCCGTGTGGTCTGGCGTGTACCACCGCGCGTCGACGAACAGCAGCCAGTCCGACGGCTCGTACCACTCGGAATGCCGGAAGTCGGAGACGGCCGCGACCCGCTCGACCGGACAGACGCGCCGAATGGCCTGCTCATAGGCGGCTGTCGGAACACCCGATGTCAGCACCAGCGGACGCCGGCCCGCGGCGGCCAGGTGTGCGCAGAGCAGCGACAGCAGCCGTTCGCCGCCAATCGGCGCGAGCAGCAGCGAGGCGTCCGCGTCGCGACGATCGAGATATGGCGGCTGGCGATCCAGCAGGACAGGATGGAGCATCAGGCCTCGTGTCCGGGGCGCCGGCTATTGGCTCGGAGCGGCCCCGGAGGCTGCGAATGCAGTGGCGGGACCGGATCCTGCTCCCGCGGCGTATGACAGAAGCGCATCGTCGTCCAGCGCCGTCAGCGGCGTGAAGTCGCGGCTGACGAGGAACTCCGGACGCGGCTGCGAGACCGGAAGCAGCGTGTTGTGGACGCTGTTGTAGGTGACGATCGCGAGCACGCGATCGAATGGCGACATGTTCGGCGGCGAACCGTGAACCAGATTGCAGTGGGTCAGCAGTACCGAGCCGGTGCGCCCCTTCGGCGCCGCGATCCCATAATCGGTCACCACGGCCGCGAGCGCGTCGCGATCGAGGGCGTATTTGAGATCAGCGGCGAAGCTCGAGCGCCAGCTGTCCGATGTTGCGTCGCCGGACGGCACGTCGATCGTCCCCATTTCGTGCGAGCGCGGTACCACG
>JBOGIQ010000557.1:0-2776 GCA_050742535.1 Vicinamibacterales bacterium
ATCACCGTCAGCACATCGGTCGGCGCGGACGCGCTGTCCCGCGCCGGTTTGCGCTCGATGCCCAGGAGCCGGCCGGTGATTGCCCCCGCCCCGGTGCGCACCTCGATGCGCGCGCCGCGCAGGGCGTTGTAGAACTGGAGCACGTCGGGTCGCGTGCCGAGCGGCACGCGCAGCGCCGCCAATCGCTGTTCGAGCGGAGCGACCGAGTTGTAGCCGATCGACGAAATCTGCCCGTTGTCGAGGTCGAGGGCGGTCAGCGATTTCAGGACGTCGTTCAGCTGCCCGCTGGTGAACTGAATCGACACGTCCACTGATCCCGTTACGGATCCCTGATGCACGAAGTAGCCGACGCCGCTCTTGTAGAGGACGACACGTTTGACCGGCAGCTGCGCCGGCTCCTGCGGTGCGGCCTGTTGCGCGTACGGAGTGGCGGCCAGCGCGGCCAGCAGCGTGGCAGAAACGAGAAGACGAGCGCGCACGAATACCTCCCCTGATGAACGTCCGCTGCAGCGTTCCGGCAAGTACGGGCGCAGAGGCCGCGGCGTTCCTGCTGCTGGATTGGACTCCGCGTTTCGACTTTCGGACGTAGGAGGGAACGGAGAGGACGGAGGAAACGGTTTCACAGGAGGAACGAAGGAACGGAGACAAACGGAGGGCATCGGGATGGGGACGTGACGGCGACCCGTTCGACGCGTCGGTGAGGGCGCTTCGCGCCTTATCGATCGAGACGAGGGATCGATCACAAGCCGATCCGGGATGCCAACCTGGCTTGTGATCGCTCCCTCGCCTCGATCGATGAAAGCCGGCCGAAGGCCGGCTTCACCGACGCGCCGAACGGCCTCCGTTCGTCTTCGTTCCTTCGTTCCTCCTGTGAGACCGTTCCCTCCGTAACCTCCCTGGCCTTAGAATCACGCGTCATGCGCATCGCGTGGTTGTTAGCCATCATCCTGCTGTCAGCTGCCAATGAAGCTGCGGCGCAGCTCGCGCCGCCCAATCAGGCGGGCGTCGCGATGGGCCACCTGCATTACCGCGTCAAGGACGTGAACGCGAACGTCGCGTTCTGGGAATCACTGGGCGGCAAGCCGGTGCGCGTCGGGACGAATCAAGCGGTGCGGTTCCAGGATGTATTCGTCTTCCTGACGCAAGGCGACTACTCGAGCACCTCCGAAGGAGCGGTCGTCAACCACATCGCGTTTCGCGTTCCGTCGTTTGCCGCACTCGAAAAAACCGGCATCAAGGTGCAGCGTCTCGCCGGCTTCCCGGGCGTCGGGAATACCGCGACGCCGGAAGGCGAGCGGGTCGAGCTGTTCGAGGACGCGGCGCTCAACCTGACGTTCACGCCGGATGACGGCACGCACGCGGCCGGGTCGGACCGCCACAACAAAGCGGTCGGAGTGCCGATTGCCTTTCATCACGTCCATCTCTACGTGCCCGGGGAGGAACACCTGGCAGCGAAGGCGTGGTACGTGCGGACGTTCGGCGGCATTGGCGGCAAGCGGTCGAACTACGACGCGGTCGATCTCCCGGGCATCAATCTGAACTTCAGCGGAGGGCGGACATCGGCGCCGATGCGCGGTCGTACGCTCGAGCACATCGGCTTCGAGATCACCGGCCTTGAAGCGTTCAGCAAACGGCTCGAGTCGACGGGCGTGAAGTTCGAGGCACCGTACCGGAAGAACGCGGACGGTATAGCGACCGCGACGATCCTCGATCCGTGGGGAACAGTGATCGAGCTGACGGAAGGGTTACGGGGGCGCTGACGTGCCCGGCGTGGCGTCCGGCTTTAGCCGGATTGCCTGCTTCGCCGTGCGAGGAGTCGCTCGGTCAGCGTCACTCGCTCCGGAGAAAACTGCCCGACGGCCGCGCGCACATATGGCCCAAGCTGACGCGCGGCGAACGTCGCGTAGCCGGTCTCCCGGATTTCATTCAGCGTCGAGCGGTAATGATCGAGCAACGCCGCGCCCATGAGCTGTCCGGTACGCGCCGCGCCGACGGTTACCGACGCCGACAGCCAGCGTGCGCCCTCAGGTACCCACTTGATGGCGGAGACCGCCATCATCGAAGACGTTTCGAACACCGAGCGCTGCTGCCGCTCGGACTCGTCCCGCAGCTGGCGCCAGACGTCGCCGACGACGGCGGGCGACGGCAGCGACTGCGGCTGCAGTCGGCGCACGTCCTGGCGGAGTGCCTGCCATTCCTCGCGCAGCGTGGCCACGTCGAGCGGCGGCGTGTTGACTGTTTCCGCTAATCGGGACGAGGTGCGTTCGAGCCCGTCGAGCATCTCGTCCACGCTCGAAAACGTCGTCTCGCGATCGAGGAGTCCCTGCGCCTTCAGCGCATCGGCGATTTCCGGAATCAGCTGCCGGCCCATGCCGCAGACGTCGGCCAGTGCCGCGAGCACCCAGACGGGAGAGGCGCGAAAGGCCACGATTCCAAGCGCCTCGATGGCATTGCCCGCTGTCCGCCGCTTGAGAAAGTCCGCCGGCAGCGGCGCATCGGCCGAATACACGCCATCGACCTGACCGACCTGCTCGATCAGGAAACGCAGCGTGGTATCCACCAGATTCTGATAGAGCTGCGTCCGCTTCAGACGCTCGGGTAGCACTACTTCTCCGACTTCGCGCGCGATGCCGGCTCCGAGCCCGAAGACGGACCGCACGAGCCGCTCGGGCAGCGACAGCAGATACCTCTTTATGGTCATGGGCTCCGCTCCCTGTAGGGCACCCTTTAAAGGGTGCCCTACGTTTTGAGCACGCGGATCGGGGCACCGTTGAGG
>JBOGIQ010000558.1:0-2769 GCA_050742535.1 Vicinamibacterales bacterium
GGCAAAGGGCGGGACAAAGCATACGCTCACGTCCGTCCCGCGCTGGGACGGCCTCTGGAACACGGCCGGCAACACCCACATGAGCATGTTCATCGACCCGCCGGGGTTCACCGGCAAGGTCAAGCCTGGCGTGCTGACGCCACCGTACGAGAAGGCGTATCGCGAGCGCTGGCGCCAGCAGCAGGAGCTGGGCGAGGTCCAGTACGATCGCCTGACGCACTGCGAGCCGCCCGGGTATCCTCGGTTCCTGCTCGAGCCGTATTCGCACGAGTTCATCAACCTGCCGGGAGAGTCGTATCAGATCAACGACTTCGGTCCTTCAATCCGCCGCGTCTACATCGGTCAGGACCATAAGAACGTGTTCGGTACGCACTCGTGGTACGGCGACACGATCGGATTCTGGGACGGCAACAAACTCGTTACGCACACCAAGTACCTGCTGCCGGCCGACTTCACGCGCTGGTCGCCGATGACCAGCAACCAGTTCGAGTCGGTCGAGACGTGGGAGCTGAAGCGCTATCCCAACGACGTCGAACGGCTCGAAGTGCAGGTCACCTTCTACGATCGCCACGCCTTCGTCCAGCCCGTCAGCGCCGTGTATGCGTTCCGCCGGGCGAAGGAGCTCGAGGCGGCGGGTCATCGCGTCCAGCATTGGGAATGTGAGACGAGCAACAACGACGTCCTCGACAGCAAGGGCGGCACCTCGTCGCGGCTGCCGGGCGAGCCCGGCTTCAAGGACCCGCGGGGAACGACGCTCTTTCCGGAGCTGCCCGGCCAGTCGCGCGATCCGATCTACAACACCACGCTTCCGGCAAAGAAGGAGTAGGAGATGAAGACCGCGTTCCGCGTGCTGCCCGTCCTCGTGGTCGCCTCACTGCTGACCGCGTCCGTGGCGGTGGCCCATCATTCGTTCGCGATGTTCGACAAGAGCGTCGAGAAGGTGGCGACCGGGACGGTGGTCCGCTGGGAGTTCAACGTGCCACACTCGTGGCTCCGTATGAACGTGAAGAACCCGGACGGGACCGAAACGTTGTGGAGCTTCGAGGGCTCGGCGCCACCGTCGCTGCTGCAGCGTGGCATTACGGGCAGCACGTTCGAGCCCGGCAACGTCGTTACAGTCTCGTACTGTCCGCTCAAGGACGGACGTCCGGGCGGAGGACTCGGCTGGGCACGGCTGGCCAACGGCACGTTCGTGAACCCTGCTGACGGCGGCTGCGACGGCAGCGTGAAGGCGATCGAGAAGTGGAAGCCGTGGCTCGCCGCCGGCTATACCTCGAGCACTGAGGCGGCAGCGAAGTCGAAGTGAAGGGTTTCCGTAGCGTCCGCCGCCAGGCGGCTTGAACCGATCGTAGTGTCCGCCTTCAGGCGGACTGGTCAGAGACAATGTGGAAAGGCGGACGCCTGACTGAAGGGGGCGACATGAAGAGTCCGCTCACCCGGACGCTCGTCGTTTTACTCCTCGCCCTGACGACGATCCCCGCCGTTCGCTCGCAGTCTGCGCAGAAGTTCGAAGTCGCCTCGATCAGACGCGCCATCGTCCCTCCCAACCCGATGGGGGTTCCTGTCTTCGATACAGTCGGCGGTATAGGCACGTCGAGCCCAGGTCGCATCACGTACCGGGCAACGTGGATTATGCGGTTGATCTCGGAAGCGTATGACGTGCGATCCGATGACATCACTGGACCGGCGTGGCTCTCCACGGATCGCTACGACATCATTGCGAACATCCCGCAGGGCGCCACGAAGGACGACTTCAAACTCATGCTGGCGGACCTGCTGCGCGAGCGCTTCCGCCTGAGATTTCACATGGGCTCGAAGATTCATCCGGTCTACGCGCTGCGTGTCGGGACCGGCGGACCGAAGTTCAAACCAACCAGGCGGACCGGCGACGCAACGGTCGCTCCCGGTGGCAGCATCACGGTGGACGCGGAGGGCTGCTCGATCCTGCCGCCAGATCGCCAGGGCGCCCTCGGCCGCGCGATTCCAGGCGGGATGTGCTGGACGGCTCAGGACGTCACCATGGCCAACCTCGCGTCGATGCTCGCTCAGCCGGCTGGGCGACGTGTCGTCGACGAGACTGGCCTGACGGGCCGCTACGATTACCGGATTCGCCTGCAGTGGATGAGCCGCGCGCCTGACGCCAACGCCGTCGATACGCTTCCAGGCGTCTTCACCGCCGTCGAGGAGCAGCTTGGCTTGAAGCTCGAAAGCTCCACCAGCTCGTACCCCGAATTCATCATCGATTCGATCGAGCGCCAGCCTACGGAGAATTGATAACAAAAATCGCACATCCGGATGCAAACATTCCCCACCTGACACGCGTCTAATCGGCATCGTCTTAAACCGGGAGACCTCATGACTCGTGTCGTTCTCCGCCCGGGCCACAAGGTCCCGGTTTATCTACTTCTTGCCGTCCTCTTTACGGCGCTCATAGTCCCGCCGGCCACGTACGCGCAGACCCAGACCGGCCGTCTGACCGTGACCGTCAACGATACGACTGGCGGGTCACTGCCAACGGCAACGGTCACGGTGACCGGCCTCGGGGCGGCGAACAAAGCGGTGAAAATCACCCCGCTGCAGACGGCGACGAACGGCGTCGTCACCTTCGCCGATCTCGCGCCCGGACGCTATGCGGTGGTGGCGGAGTTCACCGGTTTCGAGACCTCCTCCCCGCGCGAGGTGCGCGTGCGTGCCGGCGACAACCGGTTGACGATCGTCCTGGCGCTCGCCCGGCTGAAGGACGAGGTCGTCGTCGGCCGCGACCAGCAG
>JBOGIQ010000559.1:0-2764 GCA_050742535.1 Vicinamibacterales bacterium
GTGGTGATGAGCACGGAGCGGCCGGGTGCGTCCTTGTCCTCGAGCCGCTCGTAGCGGCGATCGACGACCTTGTAGAGCAGGTCGGCGGCGTGGGAGTCGTAAGAGAGATAGCCGACCTCGTCGCAGACCAGCAGATGCGGGCGTGCGTAGCGCGCCAGGCGCCGGCGCAGCGTCTCGGGCGAGCAGGCGCGCAGGTCCTCGATCAGCTCGGCGGCGGTGGTGCACACGACCGAGAAGCCGGCAAGCACGGCCTGGTGGGCGATGTTTCTGGCGATCATGGTTTTGCCCAGGCCGTTGGTGCCGATGACCGCGAGGTTCCTGCCCTCGCGGATGAAGTCGAGGCTGAGCGCGCGCTCGATCAGGTCGCGCTCGATCTTCTTGGGCCAGTTCCAGTCGAAGTCCGCCATCGGCTTGAAGCGCCCGATGCGGGCCCGCCGCAGCCGGCTCTCCAGGCTGCGCCGATGCTGGTCGATCTCCTCCAGGCGCACGAGCTCCTCGAGCATCTGCACGGGAGACAGCCGGCTCTTGGTCACCCGCGCCAGGAAGTCCTCGAGGATCCGCGCGATGGCCTGCAGCCCGATCCTGAGCAGGCGGTCCTTGAGGCTAGTCGGACTCGTCGTCGCTGTCGTCGTCGTCGCGGCGAGTGAGCTCATCGTAGGTCTCCGGGGAGTGGGGTTTGACGTAGAGGTCCTTGAGGTCGGGGCGGCGCGAGAGATCGACGGTGGGGGTGAGCCGCCGCTGGGCCGTGCGCCGGCGTCTGGCGAGGAGGAAGACGATCGAGCTGACGTGTGGCGTTCCTCGTGCGAGGGCTTCGTCCACGGCGGCGCGCAGCTCCTCCGCTCCGTAGTCGTCGAGCAGGAGCAGCAGCTTATGGGTGACGGTGGAGACGCTCTCGCCGCGCTTGAAGCAGGCTTCGAGCAGCGCCTCGGCCTTGGGGACGGCGCCGATCAGCCGGGCATTGGCCGTCGAGCCGTGCGCTCGCCGCTTGATGGCGAGCAGCGCCTCGACGTGGGCGGGATCCTCGATCCTGCGGTGTCGGTCGTAGCTGCGTGAGTGGCGGGCGATCTCGGCCACCCCGTCCAGCACGCGCACGCCACGCTCGGAAGCGACGAGCGTCAGCGGCCGGCCGACCGCCTCGGGCGGGATCGAGTAGTCGTTGAGGTCGAAGCGGACGTAGATCGTCTTTTCGGAGTGGACCGGCACGACCAGGTCCGTCTCGAAGGGATGCTCGGGCAGCGGGAGCAGGTGCGTGGCCTCCTCGCGGAAGGCCTCGGCGACGGTCTTGCGGTCGTCAGCGACCCAGCGCCTCGCGCCCGCGATCTCGTCCCGCCAAACGAGCGCCTGGCGGTTCAGGTCGTCGATCGTCGTGAATGAGCGTGCCGCGAAGAAGCTGTCGCGGATGTAGCGCACGGAGCGCTCGACGGCTCCCTTCTCGCTGCCTCGCGCCGGCGCGCACGCCCGGGGCGCGAAGTGGTAGTGCGACGCCAGCTCGAGCAGGCGGGCGTTGAAGCGCACGGCGTCGCCGTGGCGCTGGGCGACCGCCGAGCGCAGATTGTCATAGAGCAGATGGCGCAGGCAGCCCCGAAGGTCCGCGAATGCGTACACGTGCCCACGCAGGAAGTTCTCCAGAGACTGGTCCAGGAAGAAGCGCAGGAAGATCCAGCGCGAGTAGGTCAGCGTCAGGACGAAGGCCGAGAGCGCGCGGCGCGCCGCTCCGATCGTGACGTGCCCGAAGCTGGCCCAATCCACTTGCGCTTCTTCCGCCTGAAAGACGCGCCGGACCAGAAACGCCTCGCGTGACGTCGGGCGCAGCTGTCTCAGCTTGTCCCGTACCTGGCGCACCGACAGCTCGCAGCCCCGCTCGCGCAGCATCTGCCACAGCCGCGTCGCCCGCAGCCGCGGATACCTCTCCAGCACCTCGCGGGCGAAGCCCACGTAAGCGTCGAATCGACTCGCCCGTGGAGCCGGTTTCGCCCTGGTCTCGTCCCGAAGCGCCCGCTCCACCGTCTCGTGGTGCAGGCCCAGCTCCGCCGCGATCGTGCCCACCCGCCAGTGTTCGCCGTAGTAGAGCTGGCGAATCCGGGCCACCGCCTCGCGATCGATCACGCCCGCCTCCCCTCGCTGGGTCGATGAAGGGGCCGCTGCGCCCACACACCATGCAGCCCGCGACCCCGTTCACCACCAGCGCCGCGCCCGCATTCGGCGCGTGCCGTTCGAGGAGGGTAGGAAACCCGAGCCGAACCTGGGAAGACTGGTCCGTCACTTTCTGACCGGAGAGGATTCGCGCGCGGTACTCCGCCTGGCGCTCGGCGTGATTGAGCCGGCCATCCCGGCTCGCCTCATCACGCCGGTTCGATGCGCGGCGGCTCGAGATCCTGGCCACAAGCCGGCACCGCCAGCCGCAGTACCAGTGCCCGCGATAACACGACTCGCAGATCGCGAAAGGCGAGAAGCACCGCCGACACGTCAGCAGGTACAGGACGATCCCGGCCAGCAGCCGTTTGCCCAGACTCCCTCCGTCGCCGATTGGACAAGCGTGCCTGGACGGTGGGATGCTCTCGCGTCACACCCGCTTGTCACACCCTCGCCCCGTCGCGGCTGCAACCGCGTCGGGGCATCTCATTTCAGGCGTGACGATACTCGCTTTCGCGGGAAACGGCAGACGCGGCTTCGCCGCGGATGATGATGAGGTCGATCAGGAAGTCGAGCTACCCGTCAGATTTCCGCACCTTCCCGTCGCCGTTCACAGTCGGTGCGTTCGATG
>JBOGIQ010000560.1:0-2751 GCA_050742535.1 Vicinamibacterales bacterium
GCGTACACCCAGAAAGCGATCGCGGAGAAGCTGACCGACCAGCAGGTGCGCGACGTGGAAATCGGCAAGGCGCACATCGGCATCGGCATGGTGCACCGCGGGCGGCTCGACAAGCCGGCGCCGAATTCGGTTGCCGAACACGATCACGTCAGCGAGGTCTACCACGTGATCTCCGGGTCCGCCACGCTCGTGCTCGGCCCGGACATCGTCGATCGTCAGCGCCGGCCGGCCACGCAGCGGACGGTCCGCGAGTTCAACGGCCCAGGGAACAACGGCTCGGACATCCGGAATGGCGTGGCCCACAACATCAAGGCCGGCGACGTCGTGATCATCCCGGCCGGGACCGGCCACTGGTTCACGAAGATCGACGATCACATCGATTACCTGATGGTTCGCATCGACCCGGACAAGGTGACACCGCTCAAGAGCGAAGTTCAGTCCAAGGCGTATTTGAGCAAGCCCGCGCCTCGTGATGAGAAGTAGTGTCCGGCTTCAGCCGGACCTGGCGTAGAGTCCGGCTTCAGCCGGACCTGGCGTAGTGTCCGGCTTCAGCCGGACCCGAACGGAGATCTGATGATGCGAACGCGTTGGAGTCCTGCCGCTCTGATCATTCTGCTGGCGGCGCTGGCAACCGGCGTCACCGGCCAGCAGGGCGCGGCCGGCGGGGAATGGCGCCGGATCGGCGGCGACGCCGGAAGCACACGCTATTCGCCGCTCGATCAGATCACGGCGCAGAACGTCAAGAACCTGAGAATCGCCTGGACGTGGCGCGGCGACAACTTCGGCAGCGGACCCGAATTCAAGAACGAGACGACGCCGCTGATGGTCGGCGGCGTCCTGTACTTCACGGCCGGCGATCGCCGATCCGTCGTTGCCGCCGATGCGGGCTCGGGCGAGACGCTCTGGGTCTGGCGGCACGACGAAGGCGCGCGGGCGCAGAGCGTCCGCAAGAACAGCCGCGGCGTCGCGTACTGGAGCGACGGCAGGCAATCCAGAATTCTTCTGGCGACGCCCGGCTACCAGCTCGTCTCGCTCGATGCCAGGACGGGCCAGCCCGATCCGGACTTCGGCGAAAACGGCATCGTCGACATGACCCGGGTGCTCGAGAAAGACGCCAATTTCAATCCGGCGATCGGGCACCTGATGAACACGTCGCCGCCGCTCATCGTTGGCAACGTGGCGATCGTGCCGACCTCACTCGAAAACGGACGCATCCCGAAATCCATGAAGTTTCCGAAAGGCGACATCCTGGCGTTCGACGTGCGCACCGGGCGGAGGCTGTGGGCGTTCCATACGATTCCGCGCCGCGGCGAGTTCGGTGCGGACACGTGGGCGAACAACTCGAACGAGTTCACGGGCAACACCGGTGCCTGGACGCCGTTCACGGTGGACGAGGAGCTGGGCTACGTCTACCTCCCCGTTGAAGCGGCAACCGGCGATCAATACGGCGGCCCACGGCCGGGCGACAACCTGTTCTCGTCCTCGCTGGTCTGCCTCGACGTGAAGACGGGCAAGCGCATCTGGCATTACCAGCTCATTCACCATGACATCTGGGACTACGATCCGCCGACGGCGCCGATCCTGGCCGACATCACCGTCGACGGCCGCCGCATCAAGGCGGTCGTGCAGCTGACGAAGACCGCATTCGCGTACGTGTTCGATCGGACCAACGGCAAGCCGGTGTGGCCGATTGAGGAGCGACCGGTTCCGCAGAGCGACGCACCGGGCGAGAAGACGTCGCCGACGCAGCCGTTTCCAACAAAGCCGGCCGCCTTCGATCGTCAGGGCTTCACTCGTGACGATGTGATTGATTTCACGCCGCAGTTGAAAGAGATGGCGCTGAAAGCGATCGAGGGGTATCGGCTGGGCCCCATGTTCACGCCGGCCTCGTTCGTCGATCCCGCGAAAGGCACCAAAGGGACGCTGACGCTTCCCGGGTCAGGCGGCGCGAACTGGGAAGGCGGCGCACTCGATCCCGAGACCGGCGTTCTCTATGTCGCGTCCGCGACCAGAACCGACACCGCCGTCTACGGGCTGACCAGACCCAAGCCGGGTGAGACCGACATCGACGTCATCGGCACCGGCAGCGTCGCGCCGACGATCGAGGGACTGCCGATCGTCAAACCGCCGTGGGGACGAATTACCGCCATCGATCTGAATCGCGGCGAGATCGCCTGGCAGATTCCCAATGGGGATACCCCGCCTTCGGTGAGGAATCATCCGCTGCTGAAAGGCGTTGCGATCCCGCGGACGGGAAGCCCGTCGCGCGCGGGCCTGCTGGCGACGAAGACGCTGCTCTTCGCCGGGGAAGGGTATGAAGGGCAGCCCAGGTTCCGCGCCTACGACAAGAAGACCGGCGCCATCGTCTGGGAGGCCGACATTCCGCAGTCGCAAACCGGTCTGCCGATGACCTACATGCACCGCGGTAAGCAGTACATCGTGTTTGCGGTCCACGGCGACCAGGCAACACGGACAGCGGCGCAGCTGGTTGCGTTTGCGCTGCCGTAGAGGTTTCTTCGCGGTCGGTCCGATCGTGGGGCGGGCCTTGTCAGGCCCGCCTGTGGTCGGTGCGAGGTTCCTTTCGCTGGTCCGTGGGAGGTTCCTTCGCTGGTTGGTGCAAGCGAACTGACGCTGGCTGGTGCACGGTCCGTTCGCTACACCTGCCAACACTCCCGTGCTAGACGGTACCAATCAGCGTGGCCGTCGAGGCGGACCGTCCGGACGTACGTCGGATCGCCGCATCAGCCCGTT
>JBOGIQ010000561.1:0-2737 GCA_050742535.1 Vicinamibacterales bacterium
ACGCGGCCCTCGCGGCCGGCGTGCGCGTGCCCTACTCCTGCAAGGGCGGCATGTGCTGCACCTGCCGCGCCAGGCTGATCGAGGGCAAGGCGGAGATGGCGACCAACTACTCGCTGGAGCCCTGGGAGATCGAACGCGGGTTCATCCTCACCTGCCAGGCGGTGCCAACGTCGCCGCGGCTGGTCGTCGACTACGACCAGATGTGATCGGATGCGATGTGGCGACCCGCGCCGGCCGCAGTGCGCCTGCCGCCGGAGAACGGCGCGCGCTAGCCCAACTTAGCCTATTCGGGGGGTGTGAAGGGCCTAAGTGATTGATTTTCCAGAACCGGCCTCCCGAAGGTCTTCACTACACGGGGGCCGGGGCCAGGGTCGGTGGAACCGAGATCTTCGGCGGTGGCTGGGCGGGGAGATCGAGCTTGAGTTTGTCGAGCAGGAGCTTGAGGTCGGGCTCGGGCTGGGTGGTGCGGGTGAGCTGCAGCTCGCGTCCGTCTGTGGTCGGCACGATCACGTCGATCATCTGTACGGCGGAGAACTTCTCCAGCACGCTGCGCGGGGTGAGACCGGGCGCCAGCGCGGCGAGGCGGCGCTTCAAGGTGACGTGCAGGCAGTAGGCGAGGAAGGCAACGAAGATGTGCGCCTCGATGCGCGCCTCGCTCTGGTGGAAGATCGGCCGGATGGCGAGGTCGCCCTTGAGGTTCTTGAAGGCCTCCTCCACCGCCACGAGCTGCAGATAGTAGGCCCACAGCTTGGCCGGGTCCTCCTCGCCGAGGTTGGTGCGCAAGAGGTAGCGGCCCTCGCGGCGGCGCGCTCGCCTGAGCTTGTCGCGGTCGAGCCGGTAGGTGAAGGAGGCGCCGCGGGCAGCGACCTTGACCTCGACGAGCCGCCAGGCCGTGGGCGCCTTGGCGCGCGCAGCGCCGAGCTTCATCAGCAGCTCCTCGCGCTCGATCCTCATGGCCGCGAGCTGCTTGAGCCGCGCCCACAGCCACTTGAGCTGGCGCCGGCGCATGGCGCGCTCCTTGGCGACCCGGTCGCGGCTCTCGGCGAACACGTACACCTCGCCGTCCTGCGGCAGGAGCTTGACGTTGACGCCGTCGCGGGCCTCCTGCCACGGCTTGGCCACCAGGTCCTTCTCCAGCCGGCTGAGCCGCCCCTTCGGCGTGCCCACCAGGTAGCTCACCGGCGGATCGGCCCGGCGCATCTCCTCCAGCACCGCCTCGGTGGGAATGCCGCGGTCCATCACCCACACGCGCCGCGCCTTGCCGTACTGGCGCTCGATCGCGGCCAGGAAGCCCTTGAGCGTGGTGCAGTCCGCGGTGTTGCCGGGCAGCACCTCGTAGGCGAGCGGCAGCCCTTCCGGCGTCACGATCAGCGCGATCACCACCTGCACGCAGTCGCTGCGCTTGTCGCGCGAGTAGCCGAAGCGTCGCTTGTCGTCGTCCGGGAACGGCGGATTGGCCTCGAAGTAGGTGCTGGTCAGGTCGTAGAGCAGCACGTCGAAGGACGCGTTGAAGAGATCGCGCCAGCGCCCCACCAGGTGGTTGAACAGCGCCTCTTTGTGCGCAAGCAGCCGGTCGTGGCAGCGGTAGAGGGCATGAATGTCCGCCAGCGTCTCATCCGTGCCGAGCAGGTCCATGAGCGCGCTCTTGGCGTACCATTCCCGATGCAGCCGCCACTCCGAGCCTGGCGCAATCAGCCGGTAGGCCACCAGCACGAGCAGCACGAGGTCCCAGCGCGTGCCCTTGCGGCTGGCGGGCAGCCGCTCGCCCCAGAACCCATCGAGCTGAAGCTCCTGCCAAAGCGTGAGCGCCAGCCAGCACGCGCCCCACTGCCGCGGCCGCTCCAGCCGCAGCTGCGACAGCTTCAGGCGCACGATCGAGGCGTCGGGCAGCACGCCCTCGCAGCGGTCCTCGGGAAACAGCGCCAGCGTGCGCGGCCGGATCGATCCTTCCTCCAGCACCTCGATCGATTTGCGCCACGCCTGCTCCTGGCTGGAGTTGATCTCGCCCAGATACAGCACCGGCCGCTGCACCACGCGACCGCCCGCCACGCGCCTGGCCTCCACCACGCTCCAGTAGCGGTGCTCCTTGCCGTCCTTCCGGCGAATCGTCGAGCGCAAGAACATGCCTGCGCACTACCGCAGCACACGCCGCAACGGAACGGCCTTGGTCTTCACTACAGCCCGTTCCGCCACGCTGCCCCGAGCAAGATCAAGCCCTTACCCAGTGGAAATCCCGAAAGCCGAGGGCGAATAGGCTAAGTTGGGCTACGGCATGACCCGCCCTACAGCTCCATGTGCCGGTCGGTGGGGCGCCAAGCCGAGAAGCGGCGGTCGATCCGCACCAGGACGGCGTTGATCGCCAGCACCAGCGCGGTCGCCACCACGACGCCGGCGAACACGCCCGTGGTATCGAGGCTCTGGCGCGCGTTCTCGATCAGGAACCCCAGCCCCTCGTTGCCGACCAGGAACTCGCCGATGATGGCAGCACTCACCGCGCGCGGAAGGGCGATCTTGAGCGAGGCGAAGAAGAACGGCAGCAGCGAGTTCCACACCACCTCGCGCGAGATGGCCGCCTCGCTGGCGCCGACCACGCGGGCCATGTCGATCAGGCGCCGGTCGACGTTGCGGATGCCGGCGAACACTGCGATGAACACGGGGTAGAACACCAGCAGCCCCACCAGCCACAGCTTGGGGGCGTCGTCGATGCCGAACCAGAGGATGAACAGCGGCACCAGCG
>JBOGIQ010000562.1:0-2735 GCA_050742535.1 Vicinamibacterales bacterium
GGGGTTGTCGCTGAGAAACGCGATGCGGAACGCGCTGATGTCCTCTGCGGTTGCACTCGTTTCGATATCGCGTGTCCGCATCGTCTGGACGACGTCTTCCATGACCTGCCGCGATCGCTCCGCCTTATACAGATCCATATCGAGGATGATGCGCTCCAGCCTGGCGCGGCTGTGAATCTGCGCCGTGATCGCTGGCAGGCGGTCCTCGATGGACTCGACGACCGTTGCCTGAACGAATTTGTCGGGCACCTGCTGCGGGACGACGAGGATCATCGCTTCGGAACGGTAGCGCAGAGGCGCGAACCGCGACAGAAACGGCGCGGCCGCGATTCCCACCGCGATGGGCAGCAGAATGACCCAGCGATACCGGAGGAGCAGGTTCCAGATTTCGTCGGGCGTGTAGTTGCGATTGGACACGGTGTTCTGTCCTTTGAAAGTTATTGAGAAACCGACGTGAGCGTCTGACGGGCGGCTGCGGCGCCGGTGAATTTCGGATTGATCTGCAGCGCGCGCTCGAGCGCAGTCCGCGACTTGGCCTTGTCGCCCAGCTTGGCGTATGTCATCCCAAGGTGGTACAGGACGTCCGGGTTGTTCGGCAGCTTTTGCGCGCTTTCCTCGAGGTGTTCGACCGCCAACACAGGCAGGTCCTTCTTGTAATACACCCACCCTAGCGTGTCGCTCACCTCAGCACTCTGGGGAAGCTCCTTCTTCGCATTGCTCGCCAGCGTGAGCGCCTTGTCTAGGTTGGTACCTTCCTCGGCATAGATGAAGGCAAGATTGTTCGCGGCGAGCGCTGCCGCCGGCAGATCGGTGACGGTCGCCTCGTACCACCGCTTTGCCTCGGCCCGTTTCCCTTGCGACTCCAGGATGATTCCGACCATGGTTCGAGGCCCGACCGCGCGAGGGTCGCGCTTGACGATCGTCTCGAACTCCATTCGCGCGTCGTCGAGGCGCCGCTGCCTCATGTAAAGCTGAGCGAGCAGCGAGTATCCCGCTACGCCGTTTGGATCACTCGAGACGATGCGCCGCAGCGCCTGCTCGGCTTTCTCCGCCTGACCTGCCCGCTCGTATACCGTGGCGGCGATCGTCAGCAGTTCGATCCGGTTTGGCTCCTTTGCCAACGCCGAATCGATGCGCTGCCGCGCCGCCTCGACCTGCTTGTTCTTGAGATCAAGAGCCACCAGCCCACCGACGGCTTCGATGTTGCCCGGGGCCAGTTCCAGCGCCCTCGCGTACGCCGTCCGCGCCGCTGCGTCGTTGTTGCGCAACGTCTGCAGTGCGCCGTTCACGGCATGGACCGGCGCCGAGTTGGGAAGCGCCTTGAGCAGTCGCGCGATCTCGACACCAGCACGATCACGCTCACCGCGGATCAGCAACGCTCGGACCAGCGTCAAGCGGGCATCGAGACTCTGTGGTGCCGCCTGCGTGGCCTCTTCGGCGTAACGCAGCGCGGCGTCGCTGTTACCGGCCTGCTGATTCAGACGCGCCAGCTCGACCTGTGCCGCGGCGAACCTCGGATTCAATCGCAGCGCCTCGGTATACGCCTTAATCGCATCCGGCACGTTTCGACGATTGCTGTATACGGTGCCAAGGGCGTACTGGGCGGGCGCGGACTGCGGGTCGGCCGCCACGGCCGCCTTCGCTCGATCGAGCGCTTCGTCGAACTTCTTCTCCCGCGTCAGCCACTGTGCCTTCGTGACCAGGGCGGGCGTATCGTTCGGGGCACGCACCAGCAGCTTGTCGAGCCGCGCGTGCGCCTGCTGCGTGCGTCCCTTTCCGTAATCGAGTGCCGCCAGCATCGTCTCTGCGCGGGCGAACGACGTCTGTTCGCCGGCGAGCTCGGTCAGGAGTTTCGTTGCGTCGGCCTCGCGGCCGGTGCCCAGGTAGTACTCCGCGAGCTCGAAACGGGCAGCCGGATTCTGTGCGGCCGACGCCATGACTTTGAGCGGCGCTTCCGCATCGGCCAGCCTGTTGGTCGCCCGGTACAACGTCGCCAGCATCCGGTTTGCGAGAACGTGGTCCGGATCGAGCGAAATTGCGTGTTTGATTTCCTGCTCAGCTTCAGCGGCACGTCGCGTCGACCACAGGAAATTTGCCAGGCCCAGGCGTGCCGGTACTGACGATTGATCGAGTTCGACCGCATGCCTGAACGCGGCCTCTGCCTCCTTGGTGTCGCCGAGCTGGTTGCGGAGATCTCCGAGCGTCAGATACACGCGGCTGGCGTCCGGCTCGACCTTCAGCGCCTCCTGGATCTCGCCTAAGGCCCCCTCCGGGTCCCTGAGACGCGCCATCGCGTTCGCGCGCAGGAGCAGGACCTCGACATCCTGTGGATTCTTCATCAGGACGGTGGTTGCCCGGGCCTTCGCGTCCTCGAACTGGCCAGCCAGCACGAGCAGTTCGATGGCCTTGAGCTGCACGGCGCGATCGTCCGGCAGCGCGTCGGCGGCGCGGATGTATTCGGGAAAGGCGGCCCGAATGTTGTTCATTCGCTCGTACGTCTCGGCCAGCTTCAGCCGCGCCTCGCCGAACTTCGGGTCGATCCGCACGGCATTGGCATACTCGATGACGGCGAAGTCGTCGCGCTTTTGCGCCACGTAGGCGTTGCCCTGCTCGAAGTGCCGTTGTTTCTGCTCTTCAGGGCTGCTGCAGGCGGCCAGAAGCAGGGTGACCGCGACGAAGCGGCACGCTCGGGCGGTGGGGGTGCTGGACATCATCGTTGGGCCTTTGGATCTCGC
>JBOGIQ010000563.1:0-2733 GCA_050742535.1 Vicinamibacterales bacterium
GGCATGCAGCGCGAACGTTCCGTTGCCCACGCGCACGTCGGCAGCGCCGGCCGCTTCGTTCGCGGCCGAACCGAGGTCGAACGTCACGTTCCCGGATGCGCCCATGACCGGCTTGGTCGGAATGTCCTCGGTGATGACGTTCACGAGACCGCCAACCGCGTTCGCGCCGTAGAGCAGCGTGGCCGGCCCCCGGACGACCTCGATTCGCGTCGCGGCGGCAGGGTTCAGACTCACGCCGTGGTCGCCCGACTGGCTGGAGAGGTCGCCGATCCGCTGGCCGTCCTGCAGGATCTGCACGCGGTCACCGTCCAAGCCGCGAATGACAGGACGCGCGGGGGCCGGACCAAAGCTGCGCGAGCTGACGCCGGGTTGGTTTTCGAGCGTCGCGCCAAGAGACATCCCAAGCTGTTTGGTCAGATCCTGGCCGGCGAGGACCGCGGTGGGCTGGAAGACTTCGAACTGGCTGCGGGCATCCCCGGTCACCGTCGTCACCTGCTCGAAGTGCAGCTCGGGATCGACCGTCAGCTCGAGCGTGACGGCCGTGGCGCTTACTGTCACCTCGGTGCGCCTGGTCGAGTACCCGTCTGAATGAATCGACAAGTGATACGAGCCGGCTGGCACGTCTGCGAACGCGAACATGCCGTCGTTGCCGGACATGGCCGTTCGTTTCAGCTCGTCGATTTGCACGGTTGCGCCGGCAATGGGCGCGCCGGAGAGCGAATTCAACAAACGGCCGGTAAGGGGTACGCCGCCCTGCGCCGCGAGATGGGTCGTCAATCCCACGACGGCGAGTACGGCGTACGGGAAGATGCGCGTACGGAAATACATGTTCGTCTCCAGACCGAAAGGTCCGCCTAAAGGCGGACACTACGACGTGATTTGCGGACTACGCGTGGTCTGGAGAGACGGGAGGAGCTCGCAGCGGCGGCTGCGCGGCGGTGTCGCCCTTGGCAGTCCTGGAGTCGTGAACGTGGAAGAAGCCGGTTGTCGCCGCAGAAGCGATCGCCGGGATGGCTGTCTGCGCGAGCGGCCGGAAGGGACGCGACAGGTGGCAGATCGCGCAGTGGCCGGGATCTGCCTCCTCGGACGCTGGCGCGCCGACGCCGTGGCCGCTCGCGTCGTGCACGACGAGCAGAGCGAACGCGCCGTCAGCGTCGTGATTGTCGCCCGCGTGCGGCAGCGCCAGCGACGCAAGCGATAGCAGCAGAAGAGGAGCTATCGCCGACGCCCGCGTGCGGAACCACTTCAGCATCTGACGTCGACGGTAGCGGCGCCACGGATTACTGTCAAGTAACGCCTGAGTTGCGCGCGAGCCGATGAGCTGTCGCCTGCGGCTACTCGTTGTCCCCGGAAGTTCACGGTCGACCTTGCGCAGAAACCTCGGCGCACCTTGAACGTACCGCCAGATCACGTGTGACCGCTGGCATCGTCATTGCCCCGCTGGCTGCTTAACGCGGTTCACGCCGCGGTCCCTCAACCTGGTAGGTGCCCCGTGCTTTTCATGACACGTCGTCTGCGGACCTGTGTGCTTGCGACAGCGGTCGCGTTATCTCCCGGCGCTGGTTTGATCGCGGCCGGAACTCCGATAGCGCGCAACTCGATCACCATCGACAACTTTGGAAAGGTGAGTCCGGCGTTCTTCCGCGGCGCGCAGCCGGAGGGAGCCGACTATGCCGCACTCGCGGCATTCGGCGTCAAGACCGTGATCGACTTGCAGCGCGACGGAGAAGCCGCAGAGGAGCAGCTCGTGAAGCGAGCCGGCATGACGTTCCATCGGATCCCGATGACGACGCACACGCCGCCGACGGCTCAGCAGATCGCCGAGTTCCTCGCCCTCGTGAACGATCCGGCGAACCAGCCCGTGTACGTCCACTGTGCCGGCGGCCGCCATCGAACCGGGGTGATGACCGCGGTCTATCGCATGGCCAAGGAGGGATGGACCTCCGATCGGGCGTTCAAGGAGATGAAGCAGTACAAGTTTGGCGCCGACTTCCTGCATCCCGAGTTCAAGAAGTTCGTCTACGCCTACCGCGGCGAGCCCAAAGGCGAGGCTCCAGCGGGCGTGATCGCGACCACAACCGTCAACTAGCGCGTCGCCGTCATTTCTTGTTTCCGCCGCCGAAGAGGCCGCGAATCTTGTCCGCCGTGTCCTTGATAGTCGCCGGAGCCGGCGCCGCGGTTGACGTCGCGGCACCAGGCGCGTTCAGACCGAAGTCGGTGAACGACACCAGATACTCGCGCTCGGTGCGAACCTGCTGGCCGTTGTAGAGCACCTGCAGGTGCGCGATCGAGACGTCGAAGCCGTAGGCGGTGCCGAGCGGCTGGTTCGTCTGGGTGATGCGCGCCTGTCCGAAGGTGGCGTTTCGCGACTCGCCGGGCCGCAGCACGAACTGCGGGTCGGCGCTGGCGCCGGTCAGTTTGCCCATGCCCTTGATGTCGTCGGGCGCGGCGGAGATGACATAGCGGTTGCCGAAGTTGTCGAGCATCACCGCCGTGCCGACCACGTATCCGAGGTTGATCGGTTGGGTCGTGCGGTTGGTGAACCGGACGTTCACGGCAACCACGTGCCAGCGGCCGGATCGATTCACGAATGAGGAGGATGCGTTCACGATTTCGGCGGTGAAGACTCCTGCGTCGTAGCAGCGCTGCCTGCCCGCGCAGCCGTCGCTCGGCGGCGGCGCCGGCACCGGCGCGGCGGCGGCCGGCGGTGCCGCAGATGGAACGGTCCCGGCG
>JBOGIQ010000564.1:0-2704 GCA_050742535.1 Vicinamibacterales bacterium
ACGCGATGTCGGGCTCGCAGCGCCTGAGCAGCGTATTCGGCGTGGGCGAATCCGCGGGCGGGGCGAGGATGCAGCTGTTCGGCGCGCTCGGCACCTACGCGGTGGGGCGATTCAGCGGTCATAACAAAATCGCCACGATCGGCGCGGATCTCATTCAGTCGCAAATCGTGGCGCAGTCGATGACCGCCGCAATCAAGATGAGCGTCGGCCGGACGCGGCCGGATGGAACGCAGTATTCGTTCCCGTCCGGACACTCGTCGGTCACGTTCGCCACTGCAACCGTGCTGCAGCGCAATCTCGGTTGGAAAGTCGGGATTCCGGCTTACGGCTTCGCCACCTACGTGGCCGCCTCACGCATCCAGGACAAACGCCATTTCCTCAGCGACGTGACCTTTGGCGCCGCCATCGGCATCGTCGCCGGGCGAAGCGTCACGGTCGGCAAGGGCGACGCGAAATTCGCGGTCGCACCCTCGGCCACACCAGGCGGAGGAGGCATCTCCTTCACCTGGCTTGGTTCCTCCAGATAGCAGGCCTCAGGAATCAGGCCCAAGGCCCAAGGGCTGGTCAAGGCATGAGTGCACGACCCTGCCGATCTCGGCTTCAGGCCGACAGACGAGCGATCCGTTAATCCAGCACGCTGGGGTCAACTTGGCTGTCGGACGGCACCATGGAAATCCGCTTGTTCCAGTCAAAGGACACGGACTCAGTAGTCGAGTTGCTACACGAGATGAGTTGTCACTATAACGGCGACAACGCTTCGACTCGTGAAGTTGTCCGACGAAACCTGATCGACAACGTCCTCGGGACGGATTCAGGTGTTCGCGTTGTTGTCGCTGTGGCGGACGGTCGCGTCGTCGGAATCGCAACGATTTCCATCTTGTACCCGGCGCCGAAGGAAAGAGCCCAGCTCTTTATGAAGGAGCTTTACGTCGCCGCGGATTGCCGCTCCGAGGGAACAGGAGCGCAAATGATGAAATGGATGGCGCAGTATGCCATCGCGACGAACTGCGCGCGGTTCGACTGGACGGTCGAGGCGACGAACACCAGGGCGCTCGCCTTTTATCGGTCGCTTGGAGCGACGCACGTTGCGGACAAGCTATATTTCCGCTTCGCGGGCGACGAGCTGGCACGGTTCGCCACCGACACTTACTAGAACAGTTTCGTTTTCGTGTAGCCGTCGGCAGTGACCCCGCTACATCGATCCGAAGGGCGGCGGTCGGCAGGCCTTAATCCTCGACCAGCCCTTAGGCCTTGGGCCTGCGGCCTGCGGCCTTTCAGTACAAAAGAAGGCGAGGAGTGTGGCTTCCTCGCCTTGGGCGTGCCGTCGCGTTGGTGCCCGGCTAGCGCTTGGACGCTTCGTATATCGAAGCTGCACCGCCACCGAGCGCCGCGCCGATCAGCGCGCCCTTCTTCCCGCCGACGATGGCACCCACACCGGCGCCGCCCGCGGTGGACCCGCCGATGACCATTGCCGTTTTCTGCCACGAGCGGCCGCTGCGCTCACGCTGGACGACCACACGCTCCTGCGCCGGAGCCGCCGTGCGGTAGACCGTGCGCTGAGGCACGACCGTCGCCGGCTGAGCAACCGGAACGAAGCCCGGCTGCAGCGAGCTCACGCCCGCGGCCGGCGTTGCCGGCGTCACCGGGATGATCTGGCCGTCGACCGTCTGGACATACGCGGTCGGTTGCTGCGCGAAGGCGTCAACCCGCTCCGCGCGTGGCCCCACGGCATACATCGCCGCGCCTGAAATCAACGCTCCTGCAACTGCTGCCGAAACCGGACTGATGGTCATCACTGTCTCCTTCGTCCCGGCCTCCGGGACGCTCCACGCCGGTCAGTCCAAGCGTTATGCCATTCCGGCGAATCTCCTAAACGCTGTATTTGAAGGACTTTTACGGATCAGTTCGAGTGCGCGTGTCCTCTCCGAAGTTCATCCATTCCGGCCTGAAGGGACACGGACGGTAACGGCGTTGTAACGTCCATGTAACAGGATCTGGTACGATGCGCGCCGTCCGGTCACATACCCGGACACCACAACGGTCGAGGTGCGAGTGGCGTTCAGCCTGATTCCCCGTTCAGAACATTTCTTCGACGACTTCGTGGGGCTCTCCGAGGAGATCCGGAGCGGCGCCAAGCTTCTCAAGCAGATGATGTCCAGCGATCCGCCGGACATGACCAAAGCGGACGCCATCAAGGACGTCGAGCACAACTGCGACGGCAGAACGCGCGGCATCATCGACAGCGTCAACCGGACGTTCGTGACGCCGCTCGACCGCGAAGACATTCACGCGCTGGCCATTTCCCTCGACGACGTGATGGATGCGATCGACGCGGCGGCGGCAGTGACACGCCTCTACAAGATCGACCGCATCCGCCCCGGTGCGCGGCGGCTCGCAGACATCGTCTGCGAATCGATGGATCGCATCACGGAGGCGCTCGCTGCGCTGGAGAAGCGGCGCGGCGGCGTCCTCGAGATCGCGGCCCGCGTCAACCAGCTCGAGCGCGAAGCCGACCGCGTCCATCAGGACTCGATCGTCGCGCTCTTCGACGAGCAGAAAGACCCGATCGCGGTCATCAAGTGGAAGGAGATCTTCGACTTCCTCGAGGCGGCCACTGACCGGTGCGAAGACGTCTGCAACCTCCTCGAAGGCGTGGTCGTCAAGCACGGCTAACGCCGCCGCTCACCACGCATGCACTCACCTC
>JBOGIQ010000565.1:0-2702 GCA_050742535.1 Vicinamibacterales bacterium
ATCCACTGACGGACACCCTGCCTGCCGAGTACGTGGCCGCGAAGTTCTATTTCAGCCAGTCGTTTCCCGATACGACGGCGAATCGCGCGTTCGTGCAGCGCACCATCACCGAGGCGGCCGGACAGATGCCGGTGGTGCTGCTGAGCGCGGGCGCGCAGCTCGATGATCATCACGACGCCACCGTTGCGGCCGCCGCGGGCGTCTGCACCGTTCGCACCGATGTCCGCGACAACCTGGCGGTGCAGAGCGCCGTGGTGGCGGGCGCTCGGCGCTTCATCGGGACCTATGGCGGGTTTTCGTATCTCGCGCCGATGTACGGCGTGGACTCGCTGTCGTTCTTTTCCGCGCGCGAGAAGCTGGTGCCGTTTCATCTCGAGCACGCACACCGTGTGTTCGGGGTCCGCCTGAAGGCGGACACTACGAGGGACACAGCCCGGCTGGGACGGTTCGTGGCGCTCGATGTCGCGGACGCGCGGCTCCTGTCGATGACGCATGAAACTCTTTCCGCCTAGACCACGACCCGCCGCCGGCGCAGCGCCCTCCACGCCGGAGCGCGCGCAGGCCACGCTCGAGGAGATCTCCGCCCGGCTCGACAAGCTCGAGCGGGTCGTCACCGATCTCAAGCAGAACATCGACTTGATTCCGGCGATCGTCCGCAGGCTGTATCTCGACGGCGTAGCGCTGCCCGCCCCCTACGACCTGCTGTCGGAGCGGTTCGGCTATCTGTCGCAGAACGAAGAGGACGGCCTCCTGCTGGCGCTGTTCAAACGAATCGGCACAACCGATCGCCGCTTCGTCGAGATCGGCTGCGGGATGAACGGCGGCAATTCCGGTTTCCTGGCGCAGGAGTGCGGCTGGAGCGGGCTGATGGTGGACGCCAAGACGGCGTCGATCGAGAAGGTGACGCTGCGTTTCAAAGGGCATCCGGTTCGCACCGTCAAGCAGCGGGTGACGCGGGAAGCCGTCAACGTGACGCTCGAGAAATTCGGCTTCACCGGCGAGATCGATCTCCTCAGCATCGACATCGACGGCATGGACTACTGGGTCTGGGAGGCCGTCACTGCGTGTTCGCCTCGTGTGGTGGCGATCGAATACAACTGGCTGTTCGGCGCGGAGCGTGCGGTCACGATTCCGTATTCGTCGGAATTCGATCTGAGCGCGATCGGCAATCGCGGCTATCGCGGCGCCTCGCTGGCGGCGCTCGCGCACCTCGGCCGCCAGAAGGGTTACCGGCTCGTCGCCACGGAACGGGTCAACGCGTTCTTCCTTCGCAACGATCTCGCGCCGGAGATTCGCGAAATCGAGGTGGCGACCGGCTACCGCGCGCCGTTGAACATCAACCGCGCGAAAGACGTGTTTCAGAAGATTGCCAAAGCCGGTCTGCCGCTCGTCGACGTGATCAGCGGACGGTCCGGCACCATCGAAGAGCTGGCAGGACAGTGACCGAGGACCGGCGGAAGCGGCGTTTCCTGTTCGTGATGCAGTACCCGGGCTATCTGCGGTATTTCGACTCGACGGTCCGCGGCCTTGCCGCCAGGGGGCATCACGTCGAGGTGATCTTCGACAAGCCGAACAAACAGGCCGAGGGCGCGGAGGCGCTCGCCGGCGTTCCAGGTGTGGACATCCTCGACGGGCGTCCCCCGTCGCACGGCGACGAGATCTGGTCCACAGTGGCCCGCGCCACACGCGGCACGATCGATTACGTCCGCTACTACCATCCGAAGTTCGTCGACGCCGTCTATCTGCGCGACCGCATGCGGAAGGTCGTCCCGCCGGTATTCGGCTTCCTCGCCCGCCGGAACTCCTCCGCGGCCGGCGTGACGCGGGCCCTGGTCTGGTTCTTCACCATCTGTGAGAAGGCGATTCCGAGCAGCGTGCGCATCGAGCGATTCATCAGATCGCGGCACGCCGACGCCGTGCTGGTGACGCCGCTGGTGACCGCGCGATGTGGCCAGACTGACTACGTCAAATCGGCACAGGCGCTGGGGATTCCCGCCGCGGCATGTATCGCCAGCTGGGATCATCTGACCACGAAGGGATTGATTCGGGTCCGTCCTGATCTCGTGTCGGTCTGGAATCGGGAACAGCAGTCCGAGGCCGTCGAGTTTCACGGCATCGACCCGGGGCACATCGTCGTCACAGGCGCGCAGCCGTTCGACCGCTGGTTCGAGCGCGCGCCGACCGACCGCGCGGCGTTCTGCCGGAAGATCGGACTCCGCGCCGATCGCCCGCTCGTTTTGTTTGTCGGATCGACGGCATCGATCTCGGCTCCCGAGGCCGAGTTGATCTTCGTGCGCCGGTGGATTGCCGCATTGCGGGAGGAGCCGCGCCTGGCGGACGTCGGCATCCTGATTCGCCCGCATCCGTACAACTCGACGCACTGGCGCGACGCCGATTTCAGCGATCTCCCGAACGTCGCGATCTATCCGCGCGGCGCGAACCCGGTGAACGAATCGGATCGGCAGGATTACTTCGACTCGCTGTTTCACAGCGCGGCGGTGGTCGGCGTCAATACGACGGCGATGATCGAGGCGGCCATCGTCGGCCGCACGGTGCACTCGGTGCTGGCGCCCGAGTTCCAGGACACGCAGGGCGGGACGCTGCACTTCCGGTATCTGCTCGCCGAAAACGGCGGCTTCCTGCGCGTGGCGCAATCGCTGCCCGAGCACGCGCGGCAGGTGGCGGAGACGGTGGAGTCGCCG
>JBOGIQ010000566.1:0-2696 GCA_050742535.1 Vicinamibacterales bacterium
ATGACGCACTAGATCGCCCCGGCCCGATTCCCATACAACCAATTCGCGGCTCCCGGTGTCTAAAGGGCGAGACGGCAACTCGTGGATCTCATCCGAGGTGTCTTCGCGTTCTTCCTGACGGGCTGGGTCCTGATGCTGGGTCTGGCATCGAGCGAACGGGTGTCGAAAGTGCACGCCCAGGGGACACCAAGTGTTGCGCGCCCCACAGAGCGAACACTGCGCCTGCCCGCCACCCCGTACCAGTACGCGGACGTCACCCTCCCACCTCATTTCATGACCACGGCGGCAAGGCGCTTCGACAACACGCCGCCGGACAACCCGGTTACCAATGCCGGCGCCACCCTGGGGCGCGTGCTCTTCTACGACACGCGTCTCTCGGCCAACAACACCGTCTCATGCTCGTCGTGCCACGTCCAGGCAAACGGCTTTGCCGACCCCAACGGCGTCAGCCGCGGGTTCGCCGGCGGCCGCACCGATCGGCATGCGATGAACCTCGTCAACCTCCGTTTTCATCCGCGCGCGCGATTCTTCTGGGACGAGCGCGCCGGCAATCTGGAGGCGATGACGCTGCTGCCAATCGAGAACAGCCTCGAAATGGGCAGAACGCTCGACGAGCTTCCGGACGTCTTGAAGCGTGACCCGCCGTATGGCGATCTCTTCCGTGACGCCTTCGGTGATCCGCAGATCACCCGCGAACGAATCGGACGGGCGCTCGCGCAGTTCCTGCGCTCGATGCTGTCCTACCAGTCGCGGTACGACGTGGGACTCGGGATGACGCGTTCGATTGGCGACGACTTCCCGAACTACTCGCTTCAGGAGAACCGGGGCAAAGCGCTCTTCATGCGCAACTGCGCGGTTTGCCACCTCGAAGGTCAACAGGCTCACTTCGTCGTGAACACGCCGGTGAACACCGGGCTCGACGAGGACACACGCACCACCGACGGCGGCGTTGGCGACATCACGCTGAAGCCCGCCGATATGGGACTCTTCAAGTCGCCGTCGCTGCGCAACGTCGAGGTGACGGGACCGTACATGCACGACGGGCGATTCGCCACGCTCGAGGCCGTGCTCGAGCACTACAGCAGCGGCGGGAAGAATCATCCGAACCGGGACATCCGCGTGCAGCCGCTTCGCTTCACCGCATCGGAGAAGGCGGCGCTGATCGGATTCCTGAAAACATTGACGGACCATGCGTTCCTCGCGGATCCGAAGTTTTCGGATCCGTTCCAGTAGCTGGCGAACTCGTAGGGCACCCCTGTACGGGGTGCCCTGATGGAAGGAGTCATCATGCGAACGGGCCTCCTGACCGTGCTGGCGCTCGTCGGCGGCACTTCGGCTGCCTGGGCACAGGTTCAGTTTTTCTCCCCGCAGGGCGCACAGACGAGCGTCAAAGTCAGTGTCGACGAGGTCGTTGCGCGGCTCATGACGTTCGATCAGAACACCGACGGACGAGTCGCAATCGGCGAGCTGTCCGAGCGCATGCGTCCACTCGTCGCGCGCGGCGACACGAACGGCGACGAGGCGCTCGATCCCATGGAAATCCACCAGCTGGCTCACGCTCCGGTGGCGCAGACGAACCGCTTCGTCGGGTCGTCGGGTGGGTATTCATTCGGCGACGATGTCGGCCTGTCGTCGAGATCGCATATCGAAGGCGCGCTCGAGGACCTGCGGCTGACGTCCGACAAAACGGACCGCGCGCTGCCGATCGTCCGGAGCTACGTCGAGCACATCGAGCACACCGCACGTACGAACCTTCTCAGTCAGTTGGAAACGTTGGTGTCGCCGCAGCAACTGGCCGCGGTCACCCGCGCGCTCGATGCCCAGCAGCACCAGATCTCGCTGCGCACCAACACGGCCGATGGCCCGCGCGTGTTCCGCATCATGGCAATGGGCCTGGACCGTCTCGTACTCGGCGGGCCGAAAAGCGAACAGGCGCGCGCGGCCGTGGAACAGTACAAGCGCCGCATCCGCCTTGGCAGCGAGCAGGAACGCGCGGAGCTGATGGCTCGCCTGAACGACGTGCTCACCGGCGAGGAGCTCGATAACTACAACGCCGCGCTCCAGCGTCGGCCCGTCGTCGCCAGTGCGTCGGGCATCGCGATGCAACTGAATGATTCCATCAGAGAGATGCGTGAACGAACCGGTGGCGTGGTACCGGCAGTGTTGATCGAGCGGGTCCCCGTGGACGTGATCAGCCGGTAGGCGGCAGCAGGATTTTCTACCATCGGCGCCCCCCGATGTGAAATGCTGTGCCCGCGGGGGTTGGGGGGCGCACCATGTGGAAGACACGAGCGGCCGCGACGTTCGTCGTGGCCCTGCTGCCCGCGTCCGTCTTCGCGCAGGACGCCAGGACGGTGATCGACGCGGCGTCCCGGGCAATGGGAATGGAGGGCATGAACTCCATCACCTATTCGGGCGTGGCGGCGGCGGGCAACTTCGGCCAGAGCCGGACGATCTCGTTCGGGCTTGCCTCGACCTCGATCCGTAACTACACACGCACGATCGACTTCGCACGTCCTGCCTCACACGCAACGGGCGAAGCGACTCCTCCAGTTGTGCGAGGCGGGCCGGCGCCGCAGCCGGGGGCATACGACGAAACGATTGCCGCGGACAGCCCGTGGGCGCAGCAGCTGTCGATCTGGGTCACGCCGTGGGGGTTCCTGCGCGGCGCCGCGGCAAACAACGCCACGCTACGG
>JBOGIQ010000567.1:0-2689 GCA_050742535.1 Vicinamibacterales bacterium
ACGGTGAAGCGGTCCGGCGCACACACGTTGACAGTGACCTGGAAATTCGAAGCGACAGGAACATAACCACAACAACAGAAACGAGCCCGAGATGAAGGTAGGCCCCCCCACTCGATATCTCGCCGGACTGCTCACGCTCGCGATGTCGTCGCCGGCTGGCGCGCAGACGACCGTCACGTTGCCTGATACGAGTCAGACGACGACGATGTCGGCCAATGTGAGCGAGCAGGCACGCATTACGGTGCCGGCGACCGTCACCTTCAACGTGAGCAACATCGGCATCAGCACCGCCGCGGCTGCCGCGACGGTCACGGCCGATCAGATCGTCACGTCGTCCGCCTCGAAGCAGCTGAAGATCTCGCTGCAGGCGAACGCCACCTCGTTCACGCCGCCGGTGGGCGGCGCCGTGACGTGGAGCGCTGCGGATGTGAGCTGGAACGCCGCCAGCTGGACGAACGCCACCGGCACCGCGGCGACGCTGAGCAACTCCTCGTACAACACGGTCGCAACCTGCGTGGCGGACGCGACGAGCTGCTCGACGACCGGCCTGGTCTTCACGCTGGGCGCCAAGCCAACGGTACAACGGTCGGGTGCGCACACACTCGTTGTGACGTGGAAGTTCGAGGGGATCTGATGCGCTTCCTGATCGCATACCTGCTGCAGCTGGCGGCACTGACGACCCAGGCCGCGCCGCCACCCGAGAGCCCCCGCCCGCTGTCTTTTCAGGCGACGCTCGACGCAATCAGGATCATCGCGAGACCGGGACAGGTGGCGACGCGCCAGTTCCGCCTCACGCTGGATCGCGACCAGCAGCCGACACAGTTCAAGGCGCGTGTCGAGGACTGGTGGCGCAGTCCTGACGGCAAGCAGTCCTTTTACGCGGCGGCAGGAACACTCCGGCGCTCGTGCGGGCAGTGGGTGTCGATCAACCCGGTCGAATCGACCGTTAAGCCAGGCGACACCCTGACGATCCGAATTACCGTGACGATGCCCGTCGAAGTACAGAGCGGCGGATTCTGGTGCGCGCTGACCGTGGACGAAGTGCCCGACCCGCTCGAGGCCGCGGGGGAGGGGGTCGGCGTCCGGTTCGTAGCATCTGTCTCCACCGGCATCTTCGTTCACGTCGAGCCGGTTCAGCGCGAGGCGGCGATCCTCGGTATCCGGCTCGACGGAGACGAAGCGCGCGTCCAGGTGCGGAACGACGGCAACGCCCCGCTCGCAGTCGAGGGACGAGTCGAGTTCTTTGCGCCCGAGAGCACCACTCCGCTGGCCACGAGCGACCTGGGCCGACGCACGGTGCTGACGGAACCGTCGCGGGAAGTCATGCTGACGGCGAAAATTCCACCAGCGCGCGTGCTTCCCTCGGGCCGGTACCGCGTGAGAGCCGTCCTCGATTTTGGCGCTGATCACTACATCGGCGCGGAACGAGAGCTCGACCTCGTGCGTGAGGAAGTGCAGGAGCGTGCGGCCGTCCCGTAAGCGGTGGTGGGTCGTGGCGGCGACATCGGCGGCGCTCGTCCCCCTTTCCGCCAGCGCTCAGGATCTGCGGACCTTTACGATCCCGAAGCCCCCTGAGCTGATCGAGCAAGAACGACGGGCGACACCGGTGGAGCGTGAGCCGGCGCAATTGCCGGCCGTGCGCGATCGTTTGCGCGTGTCGGTTGGCATGGGGTACGTCCAGGCCGCCGATTGGGGTACGGAGATCGCCGCCGGCGGCGCGATCAAGGGCGTGCAGCTTCAGTCGGCGGCATTGCTCACTCGCGGTGCCGAAGGGTTGCTGTTCGACAACGGCGCCCTGTCCTTGTTCGACCCGGATCTGAAGTGGCGGGGCGAACTGGGAGACATCTTCTCTCATTTGCGCGGGGCCAGCCGCGGCGCGCGGTTCACCCGGTCGGCGGCCGGCGGGCGGCAGCCGGCGATTTCCGTCTACGGACCGCGGCACGGCCTCGCTAACCGATCGACCGTCATCTCGTACCGCGATCAGCTGGTGATCGCGGAGCAGCCACTCGTTGATGCGGAAGTGGCGTCCGATCGGTCGTACCTGGTGAGAAGCCGGCTCGCGCTGAGCCGCCTGGAGCTCGAAGGCGTCTACCGTGCGGTGCGGCAGCCCACGCGCGGTGACGACGTCAGCTTCTTCGCGGGCTACACGATGCCGGGCGGCATCACGATCAGCGGCGGATTGCTGCGTTCGACGTACCTCGACACCGAGAACGACTGGCGCACCGTATCGTTCCGCGTGCCGCTGTCTCGGCACCTCAGCGTGTCACTGGAGCGTACGTTCACCGAGACACTTCAGACGCGAACGACCACCTCCGCAGCGATGGCGAGCATCACGGCGGGCAGGTTCCGCTTCTTCCACCGGCAGCAGTTCGGCCAGTTCGAGCGTGAGCACCTCGGATTGTCCGAGTCGCTCGAGCGGCAGCAGATGCAGTCGGCCGCGAGCTATCGGGCGGGCGCCCGGTTCGACGTTGCGCTGCAGATGGCCAGTCAACGAACCGAGTCGGGCCTCGTTGAGCACTGGGAGGAACTGCAGGCGACAACCGCACTGACCCGCTCGACGACGCTGCGCGTGGCGACGGCGGTTCCAGACTTCAGGAACGCCGACCGTTTCCGTGCCCTGTTGCGACAGGAACTGCCGCGCCATTTCGCGCTGAACGCCGAGTACGGCCGTCTCTCCGCCTAC
Source organism: Vicinamibacterales bacterium (assembly GCA_050742535.1). Taxonomy (GTDB): domain Bacteria; phylum Acidobacteriota; class Vicinamibacteria; order Vicinamibacterales; family UBA2999; genus Gp6-AA40. The sequence goes on from JBOGIQ010000567.1 coordinate 2,684, forward strand.
CAGCAC
>JBOGIQ010000568.1:0-2671 GCA_050742535.1 Vicinamibacterales bacterium
ACCTTCCGGGAGACCGGGATCGCAGACGTAAATCAGCTTCCGCCCCTCGGTCGACACGGCGCCGGACGGGTTGTAAGGCCCCTTGATCTCGATGCTGTTGAAATTCGGCAGCCCCCCGCCACCACCGGCCTGGTTGCTCAGTGACTCGAAACGGGAACGATCGATCCAGCCCACCACCACTTCGCGGACGCCGGCCCGAATCGGCAGCGAGACGTTCCGGAAGCGGTCGGCGATCTGCTGCCGTCCGTCGCCGGCCTTCCGGTTGTTCAGCATCAGATCGTCCAGTCCGCCGATCGGCTTCCTGAACAACACCCTGCCGTCGATCATCAACACCAGCGTCGCTTCGTTCTCGAGACTCCCCGTATACAGACCGAGCGTTTGATCGGGGAACAGGATGTTGAAGCGGTAGTCGCCATCAACCGGGAAGTTATGCTTCAGCCTCATGCCACCGTCGCGAAGTCCCAGCGGCATGGCTTCCGTTCCCCGGTGGGCCGCGGCAGGGTACGACGTGCTGTCCAGGCTGCGATCGCCGATCGCCTTCTTCGCGATCGTCCGCGCCGCTTCCATGTACTGCTCGATAAACGTGGGCGAGACCGTCAGCGCGGAGGCGATGTTGTCGAAGCCGTCGACGGCGGTGTCCTGCGGGAGCGCGTCCTTGGCGACGATCTGGACGCCGACGAGCTCTTTCACCGCCGCGGCGTACTCGGTTCGATTCAGGCGCTGGAGGCCGACGTAGCCCGCCTTCGGCGCGCGCGGGTTGGCATCGAGCTGATTTTCCATCCACCCGACGAAGGCATCGATGTCCTTCTGCTCTGGTTGCGGGCTCCCGGGCGGAGGCATCTGGCGGCCGCGCAGCTTCCGCACCGCCTTCTCCCAGATTTCGGCATCGGATCCGACGGCCTGGGGGTTGAGCCCCTGCAGCGTCAGTCCGCCCATCCTAGTGCGCGGGTTGTGGCAGGAATAGCAGTAGGTGGTGAGCAGCGCCTGGTGCGACATGCCAGCCGGCGTGCCGGTCTGCGCAGCGGCCCGCATGCGCGCTTCCGTGTGCAGAGCCGAGGATGACGCTATTAATAGCGCGAGAATCGCATTCGAAAGGATGAGACGCTTCATGCCCCGCCGGGATCATCGCCCCCCGGCGGGTCCCTGTCAAACGAGCAGCGGCGTGCTCACTGCTACGTGGAAGGACGCTTCGTACTCCACAGCAACGGCGCGAGCTCCTTCAGATACTGACGCCACACGATCCACGTGTGCTCGCCGCGGGTCCTCCGGAATGTGTGGGCAATGCCATTGGCGCTGAGAAACTCGGCAAGACGGTTCGCGCCAGGCATCGCAAAGTCTTCCGTGCCGCACCCGATCCACAGCAGATCAAGCTGCTCGTCTACCTTCCTGGCGTTCGCCGCCACATCCTTGAACGCGTCCTGCGGATTGTTGCTGCCGGCACTGAACACGCCGAGGCGGCTGAAGAGATTCAGGTGACGCAGACCGATGCTGAGCGTCTGGCCGCCGCCGCGTGAAAGGCCGGCCAGCGCGCGATTTTTCCGATCGCTCGACGCGCGATAGTTGGCGTGCACGAACGGGATGAGATCGTCAATGAGATCTTTCTGGAAATCCGCCTGCTGCTTGTCGGCCGTCACACCTGAGTCCCAGCCGTGGGCGTAGCCATTCGGCATCACGACGATCATCGGCGGAATGGCCTTGTCCGCGATCAGGTTGTCCACAATGACGTGCGCACGCCCGAACGCGGTCCACCCGCTGTCTTCACCGTCTCCTCCGTGGAGCAAGTAGAGGACGGGCAGACGGGAATTCGTCCGCTCGTAATTGGGAGGCGTGTAGACGTGCACACGCCGAGTCTGTCTCGTCGTCTTGGAATCGTAGTATCGAATCTCGACCTTGCCGTGAGGGACAGGCCTGACGTCGAAGGCGCGCGCACTGTTGCCGGGTATGTCGAGAAGGCTGGCGATAGCCGCCGGGCCGCGGTTGTACTTCACTGCCGGGTTGCGCGGGTCGAGCATCTGCACACCGTCGACGATGAAATCGTACTCGTAGATCTCCGGCTCAAACGGCCCGACGGTGACGCTCCAGGTTCCCTGTGCATCCTTCGTCAGCTTGTGTGCGGGCGCACCGACCTCGAACTCGCCAGAGACGGTCACCTCGGCGGCCTTGGGCGCGTAGATTCGAAACGTCACGCGGCGATCGGGGTGGACTTCAGGCGACCGCACCGCGGGTGCCCGGCTGACGGGAGGAGCAGCCGGCTGTTGCGCGAACCCGCTTTGCACCACGAGCGCTACAGCGGCCATCAGCGCCGGGATTCTCATCGTCATCGTCAGAACTCCTCGGCAGGGCCGAAAACGAACCGGGCGGCGCTGAGCCTACGGCGTCGATGGTCGGTTGTCAACGCGCGTCCCCGAGAGTGGCCCTCCGAAAAACCGCAGACTCGTCCCGGGGGAAACAGGGAGCTGCTACCGCACTGGAGGTGCGAGCACGGTCCGGAAACCGACGTGATTCGCTCCGGTCGCGACCTCGCCCTTGCCGCGCGTGCCGACCATGTATCGCGAGCAGTACTGATCGGTGCATAGAAACGATCCGCCGCGGTGCACCCGCTTGGCGATGCCAGGCTCGTCCGGATCGTACGCCGACGAGGGACCAGGCGGATTGCGCGTGATTGCGTTCG
>JBOGIQ010000569.1:0-2660 GCA_050742535.1 Vicinamibacterales bacterium
CATTTCCTTCGCGCTCTCACAGAACCTGTACACCGGAGGACGGCAATCGGCGCAGCACCGGATCGCCGAGGCCGGACGCGAGGCGGCGAGCCTGGGCGTGTCGACGTCCAGAGCGCAGCTGCTGTTCGACGTCACCCAGGCGTACTACGATGCCGCGTTGAGCGACCGCCTGGTGACAATTGCGGAAGCGACGCGCGAACAGGCGGACGCGACACTCCGCCAGACGCAGGCCGGATTCGATGCCGGTACGCAGCCCGAGTTCGAGCTCGTCCGCGCGCGGGTCACACGCGACACGCAGACTCCTCTGGTGATCCGTCAGCGCGCCAATCGCGAGGTCGCGCTGCTTCGCCTGAAACAGCTTCTCGATTTGTCCCAGGAGTTCGACCTGCAGCTGGCCGACTCACTCGGCGACGAACGGCTGCTGGCGCCGGCGGTCTTCGCGGCCAGCGTCGCGCCCTTCGAGCAGTCGTTGCCGGTCGGGGACGCGGCGGCCCTGACCGCGGCGGCCCGCACCGGCATCGCCGTTCCCGATCGAACCGTGGTCAACGAAGCCGCCGCCACGCTGCGACTCCGCGAGTCGTCGCTGAAGCTGGCCGAGGCGCAGAAAAAGCCGCAGATTGCGTTGAACTCGACGTATTCACGAATCGCCTACCCATCGAACTTTTTCCCTGCGTTTGACCGTAGCAATTGGTCAGTGGGCGCCACGTTGAACATTCCGGTGCTCACGGGCGGCCGCCAGCGGGGCGACGAGCAGGTGGCACGCGCCGAGCTTGAGCAGGCGCGGCTGCAGCTGCGGCAGACGCAGGAACTGGCGGCGCTGGACTCCCGTGCGGCGTGGGCCGAGCTGATCGCTGCCCGGGCGGCCTGGGAGGCGAGCGCCGGTACGGTCCAGCAGGCGGCGCGGGCGCACGAGATTGCCGACGTCCGCTACCGTGCGGGAGTGTCAACGCAGCTCGAACTGTCGGATGCACGCGTGTTGCTGCAGCAGGCAGAGGTCAATCGCGCCCAGGCCGCGCGCGATCTGCAGGTGGCGCGCGCCCGGATGGCGCTTCTGCCCGATCTGCCAATCGGCGCGTCGGTGACGCCTCGGTTGCCGGTGCTGCCGCAGCAGGTGCCGCCGGCTACGCAGCCGTCGCCAGGCGTTCCGGGCGGCAGCAACGCGGCGATTCAGGCAGGCGGTTTCCAGACGGGTGGATTCCAGGCAGGGACTCGATGACACGATCACGTACTGCAGAATGCAGAATGGGGAATGCAGGCGGGATGAAGCGTATCGGAAGACGTGCGGCGGCGCGGCTGGTGGCCGCATTCTGCATCCTGCATGCTGCATTGCTCGTGACCGCCTGCACCACGGAAGCGGAAAAGCCTCCGGCTGCGCCGCCTCCGGTCCGCGTCGGCGGCGAGAACGTGGTGACTGTTTCGCGCGACACGATCGTGATCGGCCCGATCGTGTCCGGTGAATTGCGTGCGGAGCGCGAGGCGACGGTTCGCGCGGAGATCGGCGGGTCGATGACCCAGGTCAACGTCCGCGAGGGACAGGCGGTCGGACGCGGCATGATCCTCGGCCGCATCGAAACGCGCACCCTGGACGACGTCCGGCAGTCGGCGATGTCCTCCGTGAGGAACGCCGAGAACCAGCTGGCGGTGGCGCAGCGGGAGCAGGACCGCACCGAAACGCTGGTCAAGGCGGGAGCGCTGGCCGCCCGCGATCTCGACGTGGCGCGGCAGAACATCACCGCGGCCGAGGCGCAGCTGGCGGATGCGAAGTCGCGTCTGGCGTCGGCGGACCGTCAGCTTGCCGATACGGTCCTGCGCGCCCCCATCAACGGCATGATCGCCAACCGGCCCGTGAACATCGGCGACGTCGTCGGCGTCGGCGCCGAGCTGTTCACCCTCATCGATCCTTCGTCGATGCGTCTCGAGGCGTCGGTACCGTCGGACGATCTATCCCACCTGCGTATTGGCGCGAAAGTGGACTTCAGCGTGCGCGGCTACGATCAGCGCTTCGAAGGGCGGATTGCGATGATCTCGCCGCAGGCCGACCCGGTGACGCGGCAGGTGCCCATTTACGTGTCGATCCCGAACGTCGGCGGACGGCTCGTGGCCGGTCTCTTTGCCGAGGGCCGCGTCGTCAGCCAGTCCGCGGAGGGGCTGGTCGTGCCGCTCAACGCGGTGAACACGGCGAGCGGGATGCCGTGGGTGCTGCGCGCCAACGGCGGCAGGACCGAGCGGATCGACGTTCGCCTCGGCCTCCAGGATCCGCGCTCCGAACGCGTGCAGGTCGTGGCTGGCCTGAACGAAGGTGACATGCTGCTGCGCGGCGCGGCGCAGGGAATTACGCCCGGGACGCCGGTGAGTCTTAACGGAGCACATTAATTCAGAATTACTCGAATGTTTATTTCTGATACCGCAATCAAACGTCCGGTTCTCACCGTCGTGGCGATGCTGATCCTGGTGGTCTTCGGGATCGTCGCGCTGACGCAGCTCGATACCGACGAATTCCCCGAGATCGACGCCCCGATTGTCGTGATCGCGATTCCGTACCCCGGCGCGTCGCCCGACAACGTCGAGCGTGAGGTGATCGAGCCGATCGAGGAGGTCATCTCCGGCATCAGCGGCGTCGATCGCATGCGCTCGAGCTCGCTCGATGGTTTCGGCAACAT
>JBOGIQ010000570.1:0-2656 GCA_050742535.1 Vicinamibacterales bacterium
CACGCCGACGAAGAGATCGCGAATCCCGTACTCTCCCTGAAGGAAGACGGAGCACGGAAGGATCTTCTTCTTGTCCTTCAGAATGGCTTCGCACATCTCCGCGGCGGCCTGACCCGGCGCGTACCATGCGCTCGTGCCGACCAGTTTCGTGATCTCGGCGCCGCCGTCGGCCGTCCGCTTCGCGATCGCGTCGATCCGATCCTTCGACAGCAATTCCGTCAGCGGAATCCCCGCAACCGTTGAGTACCGCGGCAGCGGCACCATCGTGTCGCCGTGTCCGCCGAGCACGAACGAATGAACGTTCTGCACCGAGACGTTCAGCTCCATGGCGACGAACGTGCTCATGCGCGCCGAGTCGAGGACGCCGGCCATACCGATGATCCGCTCGCGCGGAAATTTGGTCAGCCGGAAAAGCGCCTGGGACATGGCATCGAGTGGATTGGCGACCGGCACGACAATCGCGTTCGGGCAGTACTGCACCAGGTTCGGCGCGATGCTCTTCATGATCTCGAAGTTGTCGCGGACGAGATCGTCACGGCTCATGCCCGGCTTGCGCGGCTTGCCCGACGTGATGACCACGATGTCGGAGCCTGCGGCTGCGTTCCAGTCTGCTCCGCCGATGACGCGCGAATCCGAGCCGATGACCGGACACGTTTCGTAGATGTCGAGCGCAACGCCGGCGGCTTTCTGCTCCGCGATGTCGATGATGACGACATCAGCGAGCGCCTTCTCGGCAATCGCGCGCGCGACCGTCATGCCGACGTTGCCGGCCCCTCCCACGACTGTGACTTTGCGATTCATGAACTCCTCATTAGGGCACGATCCCGCAGCCGCGGATCGAAGTACTCACAATTTCTGTGGAAAAGCCTGTTGAAAAGAGGCCGCGTACGCCGCGAACCGCAACCGATTCCACGGCATTTAGCGGTTTGCACCATCGTTGTGCGGACGTTACCTTCTCGAACCAAAGATTATACTTTCAAGCATCCGCGTTATTCGAACGCGAATACACAGCCACCAAGTCTGGTCCCATCGTGAAAATTGTTGTTGCCGACGACCTCCCTGAATCCGCACTTCAACTCCTGAAAGCAGAAGGCTGGACCGTCGACGCCCGCACCGGGCGTACGCCGGAGCAGCTCGCCGCCGACGTCGCTGATGCTGACGCGCTGGTCGTGCGAAGTGCAACCAAGGTCACCGCGGAGCTCATCGCCGCCGCCAAGGGGCTGCGCGTGATCGCTCGCGCGGGAACAGGCGTGGACAATGTGGACGTGCCAGCAGCCAGCGCCCGCGGCATTGTCGTCATGAACGCGCCCGGTGCGAACAGCATCAGCGTCGCCGAGCTGGCGATGGGCCTGATCCTGGCGCTCGCCCGCCATCTCCCGGCTGCAGACGCCGCCATGAAGCAGGGCAAGTGGGAGAAGAAGAAGTTTCTCGGCGAGGAGGTTCGCGACAAGACGCTCGGACTGGTGGGGTTGGGCCGGATTGGTCAGGAGGTGGCGAGGAGAGCCTCCGGATTCAGCATGCGCGTCATCGCGCACGATCCATTCATCTCGGAACGCGTCGCCGCCGACCTCGGCGTCGAGCTCGTCGCGATGGACGACCTGTTTACCCGCGCCGACTATATCTCCCTGCACATGCCGTCGACGCCACAGACCAAGCAGCTGGTGAACGCCGCCAGGCTGCAGAAGATGAAGAAGGGCGTGCGAATCGTCAACACCGCACGCGGCGATCTGATTGATGAAGCGGCACTTGCCGATGCCATAGAAGCAGGCCTCGTCGGCGGGGCGGCCCTTGACGTCTTTACCAAGGAACCGACCGTGGACCACCGGCTGCAGTCATTGCCACAGGTGATCGCGACGCCGCACATCGCGGCATCGACCCGTGAGGGCCAGGAGCTCGTCGGCGTAGAAACTGCCGCGGCGCTGCGCGACTTCCTTAAAGACGGCCTGATTCGCAACGCGGTCAACTTCCCGTCGGTCTCCGCCGACGAATACAAGAAGCTGCAACCCTTTGTCACGCTTGCAGAACGGCTCGGAACATTCGTCGCCCAGATGAGCGATGGCCGCGTCACGTCCCTCGGCGTGCGCTACTACGGTGAGGTGACCAAAAGCCGAACCGATATGCTCGGGAACGCCGTCCTGGCCGGGATGTTCAAGCCGATTCTCTCGTCGGGAGTGACACTGGTCAACGCGCGCACGGTCGCCGCCGACCGCGGCATCGAGGTTGTCGAGTCGAGCAGCACTCGCCGCCGGGACTATACGAGCCTGATCTCGGTGCAGCTCAAGACCGCCGAAGGCGCCAGGCACATCGAAGGGGCGATTTCCGAACGCGGCGTGCCCCGTCTGGTGTTGCTGGACGGTGTCGTCGTCGAAGCGCCGCTCGAGGGCACGATGATCGTGACCTGTAACACCGACCAGCCCGGCGTCATCGGACGCGTCGGCACGATTCTCGGACGCCACGACGTCAATATCGCGACGTTCGCGTTAGGGCGCGACGGCGACCGCGCTGTGGCCGTCGCCATTGTCGACGAGCCCGACGACACGCCGGTCCCGGAAGTGGTCGTCGACGAATTGCGGGAGGTGCCCGCGATCCGTGAGGCGCGAATCGTCAGAGTTTGAGCCGCCTTCGCGCGACGCGCGAAGGCGGGCGTGTTATGATT
>JBOGIQ010000571.1:0-2634 GCA_050742535.1 Vicinamibacterales bacterium
AGTGCTTCGCGCTGCCTGGGCGTTAACACGCGGTACATGCGAACCAGCATTTGTGTGCGTCGGACATGGCGCTCAGCCTGTTTCGCCACGACCTGATCAACGAGCAAGAGGGCTGTCATGTGGTCTAAGTCATCTGCGCACAACATGGCCTCGAGTCTTCTCTCCAGTTGTTCCTGCTCACCGGCGATGCGCCGCCGTTCAGGCAGGTCCGAACGAAAGATCGCATCGATCTTCGCAACCTGCTGTTTTGTGAGTGCCAAATCACGCTGAACATCTGGCGAGTTCCACCATTGAGGCTGTCCGGCGAAGCTCGATAGCGCAGAGGCCACGGTCAAGGCAACGGCCGCGAGGACGATAACGGGATTCATGTTCCATACTTACCCGTTCGAGGCTAGTCAGCCATACGGCCTGTACTGGATGGCCGTAAGCACACGACCGTCGGACTCACGGGCATGCAACGTTTCACACGCAAGCGTCAGCAGTCCCCTGTGGCCATTACCTTCCGAAACGTAGCCATGAGCTTCATGGCTTCAGCGTTGGCTGGATCGAGGCTGAGCGCACGGGTGACGAATTCGCATCCCTCCGCAAGGTCGCCGCGGACGCCCAATGCCCGCGCCAGCAGCAGTAACGCCTCAATGTTCGTCGGCAGGAGCGCGACCGACCGTTCAGCGTGAAGGATGACCTCTGCGTGACTGTGCCGATGCTTGGCGAGGGCTTGTGATCTCCGACGGCGAAGGCGTCGCGTAGCGCATCGCCCGAAGCAGTCGCCGCCGGGTGAACGCGGTTCAGATCATCGTATCGGCGCAGGTGCGCCCGTGGGGTGCCAGCCGGCTTGGAGACGACTGGTGCGCAGGTTCGAATCCAGCCATCCCGAGGAGCATTCCGGAGACATAGGTAACAGTTCATTTCTGAGACATGGGTAACAAACTCGTCTGTCCCGCGGACATTAGCTGACGTTGATCGACGGGTTCCGTTTGTCCAATACGTACGCGCATGCACCGGTTACGCTCATCTCGGCGTGGACCATCACTTCACACCTCCCACGGTGCTATTGCAACCTGCTCCCAATAGGTGACGGCCCCATCGTGCCAACGGATGAATCGCAGCCCTCCGTCCTGCGACACGACGACGGCCACGGCGTCGCGGACGACATGACAGAACCGGTATGCGGAGCGATGCCTGGTACCGACGCGATCGGTGCGGACCCATTCGCGGTCCGCTCCCGCCAGATCGCGCGCCCGCATCACGCGTGGGACCTCCGGTAGATCACCCGCAATTTCTCCGCAGAAGCCAAGCAGATCGAGGCCCGTGGTCATGACGACCGCGCCGTCGACGTGGGTGAGGTCCGCGACCAGATGTGCGGCTTCGAACAACGCAGCGTCGCCCGCGGCTACTTCGGTGGCGTCGCTCATCTCATACTGCCGCCAACCCAGGGCTGGCCCGTCAGCAGGCCCCTGATGCGCGGCGGCGAGTCTGTCGACGATCGCCGCCTTCAACGTTCGAAGCCGCCGCCGTGGCTCTTCCTCCATGAACGGATATTTCACCCAGATGTGATGCGCGTCGGTCAGCGCCGGGTGCGACACCTGTTCCGGCACGAGAATCAACATCCCCCCGTGCTGGGCCCCGCGAACGGTTGCGAACACCCGGCGGAGGATGTGACAGGCGAGCACCGCGCCGAATCTCGCGTCAACGCTCGCGTTCGACTCGATTCCGCCGCCCGTCACAAACAACTCCTCGAGCCATCCCGCCTGAAAGACGTCCATCCCGCGGCTGATCAGCGTGCCGTTCGTGAGTTCGGCGATCGTGATCGTCCCCACGCTGACGAGGATGCGCCCGGCGCCGGAGACGGCGACGATCAGAACCGGAGGGATCGCCTGCAGCGTCTCCCGGCCGCCCCTTACGGATTGCAGCCAGTGCGCCCCGGAATGAATCAGGCCCCAGATTCGTGGGCCGCGATCACGATCGACGGTCGCGCCAATCAGGGTGCGCGAGAACACTGCTGCTGGCGCCAGGCGTCGTAACTCGTGCTGATCGAACGGTCGCGAATCTCCAAACACAAGGCGATGCAAGCCTGCGGGCGGACCGTCAGCCGCCGGGAACATCTCTGATCCGGCCAGAGCCAGTCGAAAGGTAACGGGGCGTCCCTCTTCGCGCAGCAAGCTCGCCTGAAAACAGACCGAGAGAAGCTGTTCGAGCCGAGGGAGATCAGGCAGAGTCAGCTGGATACCGGTGCCAATCGGTAATTCCTGACAACGGCCATGGACCGCTGCGGCCAGATCACGCGGATACGCGTGAGAATGGTCCTCCGGGATTGCAGGGTTCATACGCGCGCGGCTGGAATCGACGTCTCGCTCACGCTCGTCGAGCATTCCGTTTCAGCGTCTCCCTCCGAGCTTCCGCTTCAGGTCGTCTCGGTCGTTTCTCGCCTTCTGTTCCGCCTCTGTTTGCTGTGAGTCAGGGTACCGATGCTCGCCGCGAGCCGACGAATCGTGGGTCGCATCGAACGCGGCACGCCTGTTGGCGCGTTCGGTGCTCGTGTCTCGTTCGGTGTCCGCCGCCAGCCCGCTGTCAGACGGCCCGGCCCCGCCTTCGTCCTCCCATCGGGCGAGCGCCGCTCGTTGCTGATTGTTGACC
>JBOGIQ010000572.1:0-2625 GCA_050742535.1 Vicinamibacterales bacterium
CTCGACCGCATGCCGGCGCCCGGCTCGCACGAGGAGTCGTTCGCGCAGAAGCAGCTGGCGGCATCGGTGCAGCAGGCGATTGCGACGCTGCCGGCGAAGCTGCGCGCGGCCATCCTCCTGCGATATTTCGACGATCTGTCCTATTCGGACATGGCCAGGGCGCTCAACTGCTCGATCGGCACGGTGGCCTCCCGTCTGAGCCGTGGACATCGTTTGCTTGCGAAGAAGCTGGCGCCAATACGAAATGTTCACCAGGCACGTTGATCAGTCGTTGACGCGGTACTACGACGGCGAACTCCCGGCCGTGGAGAGACAGCGCGTCGAGGCGCACCTCGCGTCGTGCGAGCGGTGCCGGGCTGCGCTCGATGAGATTCAGTTTTCGGCGACGCTGGTTCGTCAGTTGACCGCCGTCAGCGCTCCCCCATCGGTCTGGCACGGAATCGATGCAGCACTGGCCGGGCCGCACCGCACCTTTGCCGCCCGTCTCCCGCTGCGGTGGGCGGCTGCCTGCGCCGTGCTGCTGGTCATTGCCGGTAGCGCCTACTGGTGGACCCGCGACTTCGTCGTTGGTCCGTGGGAGGTGGCGCAGACGAAGGATGGCATCTCGCGCCGCATGACCAGTGGCGAGTGGGTCGAAACGGACGATGGCTCAGAGGCTCGCATCACCGTCGGGGCACTGGGCACGGTTGACGTTGCGCCCGGGACCCGTGTCCGTCTCGGCGAGGTCAGCGAATCCGAGTACCGGCTGGCGCTGGCGCGTGGGACCATCAGCGCGGAAATCGTCGCGCCGCCCCGCCTCTTCATCGTGGATACCCCGGCGAGCACGGTTGTCGATCTGGGCTGCGCCTACACCGTCACGGTCGGCGAGGACGGCGCCGGGCAGCTCAGAATGACGTCGGGCTGGGCCGCGCTGGAGTTCAAGGGTCGCGAATCGCTGGTGCCGGCTGGAGCCATCTGCAGGACCAGGCCCGGCGCGGGGCCCGGCACGCCGTATTTCGAAGATGCGCCCGCCGCGCTGAAGGAGGCGGTGGACGATTTCGATGAAGGGACGCGGCGCACAGAGGCGCTCGCCGTCATCATCCGGGAAGCACGTGCTCGCGACACCCTCACGCTGTGGCACTTGTTGTCGCGAGTCGGCGAGTCTGACAGGGTTCGCGTATACGACGGGATCGCGGCGTTTGAGCCGCCGCCGGCAGCGGCCACGCGCAGTCAGATACTGGCACTCGACGCGGACGCGCTTCGCGAGTGGCGAGAAGAGCTCGCCTGGAAATGGTGAATTCAGACCTTGAAAGGAGTCCTCATATGTCTCTGATCCGATTGCTTGCCGCGGGAACCGCTGCCGTCGCCGTTGTTGCAGCCTCGGCGACGGCCGGAACGATGTTCCGCGTTGAGATCGGCTCCCCCGTGGCGTTGGGAGTCAACAAGTATTTCAAGAAGACCGACAAGAAGCTGATCGTCGCGGTGCGCGCGGTCGTGTGCCAGGACCTGGCGACCGTGCGAATCACCGGCACTGCCGAAGGGCTCGTTGCCGGCAAGCGACAGTCGCTGCCGGTCACATTAGCCGCGGTCGAGCCGGCGGAGGCGGTCTACGCCATCCATCAGCAGTGGCCGGAGGAAGGTGCGTGGGTTCTGCACCTGAAGGGGGCGTGCGCAAACCCCAAGGCTGAGGCCAGCACGCTCGTCGCCGTCAGCAAGGGAACGTTCATCCGCGAGAAGAGCGAAGTGCTGCGCGAGCCCGCTACCAAGAAGCAGGTCGACGATGCGGTTGCCGCGCTCGCCCGTTCACAATCCTGAGGTTCCTATGAATACTCAACGATTCGGAATCGTGCTCACCGTCGTCAATCTGTTCCTGCTCGCGCTGCTGATTTCACAGGTCAACCGGCCAGCGATTGCGTCAGAGGCAATGCTGCGTGGGCGGGGCCTGGAGATCGTCGATGCAAAAGGACGGGTGCGGGCCAGCATCAGCGTGATGCCCGAGGAGAAATCCGCAAACGGGTCCACCGTACCCGAGACCGTGCTGTTGCGCCTGATCACCGACCGGGGACGTCCGGCGGTCAAGATCAGCACGTCGGAGGGCGGCGGCTCGGGAATGTCCTTAGCCGGTCCGACCGGGACCCATCAAACATATGTAAGCATCGGTGCAAAGGACACGTCCACGACCTTGAAGCTGAAAAACGAAGACGGCAAGGAGCGGATGCTGACGCCTTAACCAATCTGGCCGGATTTTCGTGGGGCGAGCCTTGCAGGCTCGCCTCGCGAACCGGCAGGGTTCGCGCCACGTAATCAGGTCTGCCTTCAGGTCGGCCTACGGTTCTCTGTTCTGGGCCTTGATCTCGTCCAGCATCCGCTCGTCGTCGCGCCACTCCGATTTCACCTTCACGTGCAGATCGAGATAGACGTGCTTCTCGAGGTATCGCTCCAGCTCAGCGCGTGCGGCGGTGCCGATCTGCTTGATCATCGCGCCGCCTTTGCCGATCACAATCGGCTTCTGCGATTCACGGTCCACGAGGATCGTGCAATACAGATCCACTCGCTCGTCATCCGACGATTCGTCGAACCGATCGACCACGACAGCCGTCGAGAACGGCAACTCATCATGCGTCAGCTGCAGCACCTGCTCGCGGA
>JBOGIQ010000573.1:0-2610 GCA_050742535.1 Vicinamibacterales bacterium
CGCTGACGGCCGCGCTGCGCTGCGCGCCAGCGGACATCCGCTTGCGGATCTATACCGCCAGCCCGGTGGCCATCGATGCACCCGATTACCTGGCGCTCCGATCGATCGGCGTGCCGATTCCGTTTTACGGCGAGATGCGCATGTATGTCCCGCGGCTGCGCGAATATGTCGCGCGGGCCCGCGAGGATCGCATCGACGTCGTTCACCTGACCACGCCCGGCCCCGTCGGGCTTGCCGCGCTGTATGTCGCGTGGAAGCTGCAGCTGCCGATGATCGGCAGCTTCCACACCGACCTGGCCGCATACACGTCGCTGCTCAGCGGGTCGCGCCGGCTGGGCGCGTTGATGCGGGAGTACATGCGCTGGCCGTACAGCCGCTGCCGCCGCGTGCTGGCGCCGTCGCATCACACCCGCGAGCTGTTCATTCAGGCCAAGGGCGATCCCGCGAAGGTCGATATCTGGCCCCGCGGCGTCGACACCGGGCTCTTTGCGCCTGTCAGACGATCGCTCCAGCGGCGTGACGCGTGGCATGTGGCGGACAACCGGCCGGCATTGCTCTACGTCGGCCGCGTGTCGCGCGAAAAGGGACTGGCCCTCCTTCCTGCGCTCAGTCGCCGTCTCCACGCGCGGCACTGTGAGCATCGGTTCGTGATCGTCGGCGAGGGGCCGATGCTCGACGAGCTCAAGCGCGAGATGCCTGACGCCGTCTTTACCGGTGTGCTGACACGCGACGCCGTGGCGGAGGCCTTTGCGTCATCGGACCTGTTCGTCTTTCCGAGCCGCACAGATACCGCCGGAAACGTCGTGCTCGAAGCGCAGGCCAGCGGACTTCCGGTCGTCATCTCCGGCGAAGGGGGACCACGCGAGAACATGATCGCGGGTGTCACCGGGCTCGTCTGCCACTCGGACGATGCCACTGCCTGGGCCAATGCGATCGCCGGGCTGCTTCGTTACCGCAACCGGCATCAGGACATGACACACGCCGCGCGCGAATATGCGCTGACGCGCAGCTGGGCCGAGGCATTGCAACCGCTGTATCGCGCCTATCGGGACGTGTGCGAATCGCCGGCGCCGGAGCAGGCGAGCGACATCCTGCCACTGACGGCGAGCTAGCGATGTGGAACTACAAGACCGCGATCGTGAGCTCGCTGGTACGTTCCGCGATCTTCTTTGCGACGACGCTCGGCGCCGGCCTGGAGGCCGCGGCCGGCGCCATGCTGGCAGAGTTCGGTTTTCGTTTCGTGACCGCCGGGTTCTACGGCGCGCTCACCCAGGCGTTTCGTCGAGTCGAGCCGCCGGTTCTCGGAACCCTCGGCGCCGTGCTGCTGCTGCCGGCAATGGCCCACCTCGGTGAATTCGTCGTCCACTCGCTGCGTGGGACTCCAAATCTGACGGCGGCTCTCGCGACGTCGATTGCCTTCACAGCCGTGTCCACTGCGTTCAACCTGTTCGCCATGCGGCGCGGCACGCTGATCGTCGGCGCGGGTCAACGCCCGCTGACCGAGGACATGCGGGCCATGCCGAAGCTGTTGTTCCTGTTCGTGGTCGCCCTGAGCCGGACGTGCCGCGCGCGGGCATGACGACGACGGTCCACCTGACGAACGCGTATCACGCGACGTCGGGAGGCATTCGCACGTTCTACTCGGCGCTGCTCGACGCCGGGAATCGCGAGGGCCGCCGCGTCGTGCTCGTGGTGCCGGACGAGCGCGACGGATCGGAGCCGGTTGGCGAGCTGGCGCATATTTACCGGGTCCGCACGCCGCGCGCACCGGCATTCGATCGCCGCTATCGGATCATGCTGCCGCATCACTACGCGCCGCTGGCCGGCGCGCGCATCACGCAAATCATCGCGCGCGAGGCACCCTCCGTTGTCGAGGTCTGCGACAAGTACACGCTGCCCTATCTGGCGGCGATGCTGAGGAAAGGTTGGCACCGGGGCGTGCGGCGCCCGGCGCTCGTCGGTCTGAGTTGCGAGCGATTCGACGACAACATGGCCGCCTATCTGTCGGCGAGCCGGGCAGCACGGGCGTTCACCCGCTGGTATATCCGCCATATCTACGGCCCGCCCTTCGACCTCCACGTGGCCGTTTCCGCATATACGGCAGCAGAACTGCACGCGGCGCTCCCGGATCGGCCGAGCGGGTTCATTCGCGTCAGGCCGATGGGAGTCGATGCCGACGGCTTCGGGCCGGAACATCGCGATGTGCAGCTGCGGCGGCAATTGCTGGCGCGCGCCGGCGGGCACGATGGGAGCGTGCTGCTGTTGTATGCCGGGCGGCTCTCTCCGGAAAAGAACATCCCCATCCTGCTGGACGTAATGCGGGTGCTTGCCGCAGGACGCGGTGCCGACTACCGCCTCGTGGTCGTCGGCGATGGTCCGATGCGCAGGTGGCTCGGGCAGACGGTCGCGGCCGGATCGCTGGCGGGCCGTGTCGCAGTGTGTGGCGCATTCACGCGCGAGCAGATTGCGGCGGCGTGTGCGAGCTGCGACGTGTTCGTGCACCCCAACGCCCGCGAGCCGTTCGGCATCGGCCCGCTCGAGGCGATGGCGTCGGGCGTGCCGGTCGTCGTGCCGGACGCCGGCGGCGTGCTCGAGTACGCGAGCGAATCG
>JBOGIQ010000574.1:0-2596 GCA_050742535.1 Vicinamibacterales bacterium
TCGCCGGCGAGGATGGCCCGGCGCGTGCACGCACTGGAATGCGTGCAGCTCGACCGTGAACTGGAGGCGGTGCAGGTGCCGACGCTGATACTCACCGGCGAAGCGGCACTCGACCGGGTTGTGCCAGTGCGATTGACCGAGGAGTACGCGCGGATGTGGCCGCACGCAGAACGGATGACAATCGCCCATACCGGGCACCTCGGGCTGATCACGCGGCCCGGTGAGTTCGCCAACGCGGTGGCCGGTTTTGCCGACCGGCACGCGGCGCAGGCCAGGGTACCCGTAGGACGGACCTTGTCAGGTCCGCCAGGCGCGCGCGACAACGCGCGCCCCACGCTGGAAGCAACGGAGAAGAAGGTTGGGTGAAATCGTTCGTGAGATCCAGGGGCCGGCCGGTCCTCTCGAAGTGCTGATCGACAAACCCGAGGACCAGCCTCGTGCCGCGGTCGTTTTTGCGCACCCGCTCCCGACGCACGGCGGGACGATGCATACGAAGGTGGTGTTTCAAGGCGCAAAAGCGCTGACGAGAATCGGATGCGCGGTGCTGCGCTTCAACTTCCGCGGTGTCGGCGGAAGCGCGGGCGCCTGGGACGAAGGGCGCGGCGAACAGGACGACTACCGGGCCGCGCTCGACTATTTCGCCGGCCGCTACCCCGGGGTAGAACTGTGGGCGGCCGGTTTTTCGTTCGGGTCCTATATCGCGCTGACCTGCGGCGCCGAGGACGATCGCGTGTGCACGCTGATCGGCATCGCGCCGCCGGTCCACAAGTACGACTACGAGATCGTCAAGCGGTCGACGAAGCCGAAGTTCATCATCCACGGCGAGGCCGACGAGCTCATTCCGCTGCGCGCCGTGCGCGAGTTCTACGCGCAGCTCCAGGAGCCGAAGGAGCTCGTCGAGATCGACCGTGCCAATCACCTGTTCGACGGGCAGGCAAGCGAAGTTGGCGATGCCCTCGAGGATCTGCTGGAAGACTTCACATGCAGGACGCAGTAATCGTTTCGGCGACGCGAACGGCGGTCGGAAAGGCGCCCGGCGGCTCGCTGCGGACCGTCCGTCCGGACGACATGGCCGCGGCGGTCATCAAGGAGTCGCTGCGGCGCGCGCCCGGCGTCGACGCGAAGGAGATCAGCGACGTGATCATCGGCTGCGCCATGCCGGAGGCCGAACAGGGACTCAACGTCGCGCGCATCGCCAGCCTGCGGGCGGGCATTCCGGTCGGTGCGGCGGCGGTCACGATCAACCGCTTCTGCTCCTCCGGTCTCCAGTCGATTGCGTTTGCCGCCGAGCGGATCATGTGCGGCTTTGCCGACGCGATCGTCGCCGGCGGCACCGAGTCGATGAGCATGGTGCCGATGGGCGGCAACAAGATCTCCCCGAATCCGTCGCTCGTCGACAGCTACCCCGACGTGTACCTGAGCACGGGTCTGGTGGCGGAGAACCACGCCCGCGAGGCGGGCATTTCCCGCGACGAACAGGACGCGTTCGCGCTGCGCAGCCACGAACGGGCACTTGCGGCCATCGACGCCGGCCGGTTCGCGGACGAAATCACGCCACTGACCTTCAAGACCGTCAACGGTGATCTCGACGTCCGTGAAGTGACCTTCGCGCAGGACGAAGGGCCGCGGCGCGATACGTCGGCGGCCGCGCTGGCGAAACTCAAGCCGGCGTTCCACGCCACCGGCACGGTCACGGCCGGCAACACGTCGCAAACGAGCGACGGCGCGGCTGCCGTGCTCGTCACGTCCGCGGACTTCGCAAAGGCACGCGGCCTGACGCCGCTGGCGCGGTTCGTCTCGTTCGCCACTGCGGGTGTCGAACCGGAACGGTTCGGCATCGGGCCGGTGCCAGCAATCAGAAAAGCGCTGAAGATCGCCGGCCTGACGCTGCATGACATCGAGCTGGTGGAGCTGAACGAAGCGTTTGCGGCGCAGGTACTGGCCTGCCTTCGCGAACTGTCGATCGATTCCGACAGGCTGAACGTCAATGGTGGCGCGATCGCGCTGGGCCATCCGCTGGGGTGCACCGGCGCCAAGCTGACGACGACGCTGCTGTATGAAATGCAGCGGCGGCGCGCACGCTACGGGCTGGTCACGATGTGCGTCGGCGGCGGAATGGGCGCCGCCGGAATCTTCGAGCGGATGTAATAGGCACCGCTGAAGCGGTGCCCTACGTGAGAAACGTAGGGCGCCCCTTCAGGGGTGCCCGAGAACGTAGGGCGCCCCTTCAGGGGTGCCAGCGAACGTAGGGCGCCCCGTCAGGGGTGCCAGCGAACGTAGGGCGCCCCTTCAGGGGTGCCCGATAACGTAGGGCGCCCCGTCAGGGGTGCCGGTGAATATGACGATGACGACATCAACGCAGCTTCGCAAGGGCGGTTCGTGGCTGCTCGAGGAGACGGCCCCCGGCGAGGTGTTCACGCCGGAGACGATCACCGACGAGCACCAGATGATGGCCCGGACCGCACAGGAGTTCGTGGACAACGAGCTCCTGCCCGCGGTTGACCGCCTGGAGGCAAAGGACTGGGACCTGGCGAAGTCGCTGATGCGCCGGGCGGCGGACCTCGGCCTCTTCGGGATCGCGGTGCCCGAAGAGTAC
>JBOGIQ010000575.1:0-2591 GCA_050742535.1 Vicinamibacterales bacterium
ATCGGGAAGATCGAGGTCTCGCGCATCAATTCCTGGTAGCCGTCACCCGGCCGTCTCGAGGGTGCGCCGCACTCGTTCCAGTTGCTCCGCCACCAGCGAGCGCGCTTTTCCTTTCACGACCTTCCGCGCGATTCCGCCCAGCATGCCATCGAAGAGATCAATCCGGGATCGATTCAGATACACGACGTAGGTGGCCGGTTTCGCGGCAGATGTATCGGGAACGAGGAGCGTCAGCCCAAGCGACACGTCGAAGTAGTGCATCGCGTAAATCTGCCGGGACGCCACCGCGTATTGCACCGGTGACTCGCGTTCACCCGGGACGATCGCGAGATGCGTGACGCTGATGACGGGCCGCCGGTGAACTTTTTCCTTGGACCAGTACACGAGATCTCTGGAGCCGGCGCGCACGGACGGAAATTCGAGGAGATGGCGGCGCAGGTCGGGCACGTGTTTCCAGGTCGTGGTATCGGCTGCGACGAGCGCCTTGAACTCGTCGGCCAGCGACAGACGGCCGGTCGAATCGGCGTACTCCATCGCGGCCACTGAGCCGGCCTTCTGGTACTGCGTGACGTACTCCAGCAGAACGCGCCGCATCAGATCTGCGGCCTGGCGCGGGGCGTCCGGCGCCCGCCAGTTCACGTTCGCACGGAAACGTTCGATGGCTTGCGCTGACAGCTGTACGTCGCAATCCGCGACACGGCACTCGCGCAGGCTGTCGACGTCCTCCTCGTCGAGCGTCAGATCGGCGATGTCGCCCGCCTGCGGCGGAGTGCCGAACGTGCCGATCTGCAGAATCTTGTCGTCGCGCTTGAAAGCCGCGATGTCGGCCAGGCCGTCGATGTAGCGCTGAGGCGTCGTCTGGATCCGGACGATGCCCAGCGTGGCGACTTCTCGCGGATGCTGCACCGGCAGCGTCCCCGAGTACACGCGACCGGCCGCGATCCGCGCGAGGTCGTCCTTGCCGACGTGGAACGCGGTGGCGAGGAACTCACGTGAGCGACCGGACGGTTCCGTGGCGGCCGGCACTGTCACAAGTACCAGCCACGCCAGAATGCAGACGACCGTTCGAAGCGGCACGTTAACCTCCGTTCAGGGCACCAGCGACACTGCAAGCCGGCGGCCACCGCGATCGGCCGCTCCCGCCGGCTCCTCCAGGTGCGGCATCGGCGCAGCCACGAACAGCCTGCGGGCTGCCCGCGCGAGCCATCGTGCTCGCCGGGCCGAACGCTCGACGCGGGCGCTGTCGGTCGCGATGCCTGTATTTGCGTACATTTGCCGGTACAGTTTCGAGATGAGGACGAAGGCGACGCGGGCGCGCAGCGATCGCACGCACGCCGAACGCGCCCACGCGGCCCGTAAACCGTAGAAGCGATCCCACACGTGCTGCGTGCGTACGCGGATCTCGTCCGCCGACATTCGCGGGTGTGGGTTGTACACCTTCGGCCGCTGCGCTGACGGGATGAGCCAGTAGCGGGTCAACGGCACGCCGCCGACGGTTGGTACATCTGTGGCTTCTTTTTCCCACTTGGCAAAGTCGAGCGTTCCGGGCAGCGGCGTGAGCATCACGAACTGGGCGAACGACACGCCCGCGCGCTGCGCCAGGTCGGCCGTAGCTGGAAACGTTTCCGGCGTATCGGTCGGCAACCCGAAGATGAACGAACCGAGCACGTGGACGCCCGCGGCGCGAAACGCCTGCAGACGCGTCACCAGCCCTTCGCCTGCCTCGTTGAAGTTCTTGAAGACCGCCTTCAGCCCTTCCGGCGTGACCGACTCCACGCCGACCAGCGCGCCGCGGATGCGGGCGCGGCGCATCGCCGCGAGAAATTCGGGGTCCTCGGCAGCTTCCATCGTGATCTGCGTGTAGAAGACCATGTCGTCCGGCAGCTTCGCCATCTGCGCCATCAGCTCGAACCGCTCCTGGCGAAGCGCCGAAAGGGCCGCGTGCCGGCTCTTGTCGGCACGGCGGTCGGCGGCTGCGAGATCGTCAAGCGTGACGGGGTAGAAGTTGTCGTCCGCCAGGACGATGAAGCGGAACCCTTTTCGCCGCAGCGTCACCAGCTCGCGGATGACCGCATGCACGTGCCGCTGGCGGGGCGCTTGTCCGTCGGTGCGCCAGACCGAGCAGAACGAACAGTGCTTTGGACAACCGCGGACGGTCTGCACCGACGCCCACATGTAGCGATCGGCCGACAGCAGGTCCCATCTCGCGGGAAGGAAGTCGTCGCCCCCGACGCGGCCGCCGTCGTAGTGCGGCTGCGGCGCATCGTGCGCGCAGTCACGCAGGACGGCCGGCCAGACGAGATCGCCGTCGCCGGTCACGACGGCGTGCGCGGCGCCGTGCTCGCGCACTTCGTCCGGGAAGAGCGTGGCGTGAATTCCACCGAAGACGACAAACGCACCCCGCTCCCTGGCGGCCCGTCCAAGCTGATAGCCGCGCAGCGCGTTGGCAGTGTGGATACCAATCCCGACCACGTCACCGGGAGCCACGCTGTCGAGATCGAGCTGTTCGAGCGTTTCATCGACGATCGCGGGGACACCGTATCGCTCCGGCGTCGCGGCGGCGAGCACATATTGCCAGCGCGGCGTGATGA
>JBOGIQ010000576.1:0-2581 GCA_050742535.1 Vicinamibacterales bacterium
GCAGGACGATGCGGGAGGACTGGAAGTCAAGTCCCCGGACGGCTGGATTCCCGCCCCTCCTGTTCCGAACTCGTTCGTGTGCAACATCGGCGACATGCTCGACCGCATGACGGCGGGTCAGTACCGATCGACCGCTCACCGGGTTCGCAACCTCGCATCCCGCGATCGGCTTTCATGCCCCTTCTTTTTCGATCCGGATTTCGAGGCCACCATCCGCCCAATCGTGGAAGCGGACGCGACCCTCGTGGCCGCGGATCGAGATGAACGATGGGATCGCGCCAGCGTTCACGACTTCGAAGGCACTTACGGCGATTACATCCTGGCCAAGGTGTCCAAAGTGTTTCCGCAGCTCCGCCGAAGCACGTTACCGCCGGGCGATCAGTGAATAGACGTGCGAGATGAAGATGCCGAGGTGAACCACACCCAGCGCCATGGCTGCCACGGTGATGCCAAGCAGCCACGAAGACGCGTCCTTCTCATGAGGCGGTTGAATGCCGAAGAACGCGGTCGCGGTATCGCGTATCCCGTGTAAAAGACGCTCCCATACCCCTCGAACCACACTCATGACGGTATCGTCCGTCGCTGCCGCCACAACGGCTGTGGCGGGACCGCCGGTGTCCGCGATATCAGTCGTACAGAGCGCGCCAAAGGCAACAATGAACAACACCACCCAGAACGCCAGAGCGCGGACGAAGGACGGGATGCTCCGGAGCCGGGAATCCAGATACCAGCGAACTCCGCGGGCAAGCCATCCACGGAGGGGCAACAGCGTCCACTCATCCCGTCGCTGCCACCAGATTTCGCGGTTCAAATCGCGGGCACCGCTCAGACATTTTTGCTCCTCGTCGAAGCGGTTCGATTCGCGGTACGCCTTCACCAGATTGTTGACGAGGGCGAGTCTCGCATTCGCGATGAACGCAGGCTGACGCTCGCCGTCGACCCACTCGCTGATCGACCTCACATCGCGCGCGATGTCGTTCATGCGCTCCCGGACGTCGAGATTCTGCTGCACGCCATGAAACATGCACTCCGCCATCACCTCGAGACGGTGCTGCAACGACAGCGCTTCGAGACTCGCCGTCGGCGTCCTGTGCCCAAGGTACTCCACCGATTCGAGCGCGAGCACGGCGCCATGAACCACCTCGGGGACGCTGCGCGCGCTGTGCAGGATCGCAGAGGCGCGCAGGGCGAGGCGATCGGCGATGCACAACAAGCGACCGGGTGCGCTGTGGCCGCCGACTGGTGTGTCAGGTGCCTCGCCGGCGGGTGGCCAGCCAAAGCCCGGACCCATTCCGCCGCCGGGGCGGTTGCGAAGCTTCGATTGCCGCCACAGCTCGTAGATTCCGGCGAGCGGCTTGAGCACGAACTCGACGTGGACGTGCCTCTTCGTCAGGTCCGCCACGTGTTCACGGTTCGAATCGGCCACGTCCTGCTCCACACGCTGATGGTTGCCCGTCACGACGATTCTCGTGGCCGCCTCGCACAGCCGCGGCAGATGTTTGTCGCGCTGCGACAGCTTGGCCAGGTGTAGGTCGTGTGGCTTGTCAGGCGTGTTGATGTACAAGTCCTCGAAGGACACGGACGGACTGTCGACGAGGCTGCGGCCATCGTCGCCGAGCACCGCTTTCATCGCCGTATGGGTCAACAGCGGGGCGGCACGATACCCGAACTTGTACGCGGCGTAGGCGGTGAGAAACGCATACGGCGCTTCCTCGTCAATCGACACCGCGAGCTGTTTGCGGAGGGGGAGCCACGTACAGATGCGGCGGCCGTCGTTGTCGGTGGTGTTCAGGATCTCGCGCCGTAACGTATCGCGCAGCGCTGTCGCATCGAACAACGGGTACAGGCCCGCACCGATGAGCGACGCGACGGAGGTCACGGTGGCGCTCGAACAGGTCGCGAGCACGTGGACGCGCCGGTGGGGCGGCTGAAACCCGCCGGCGTGCCGGTTGACCGAGTACAGCACCCAATGGATCTCGGGAAATGCCAGGACCAGCATGCTCACGGCCGACGTCCAGGGATCGCGATCGACCGCCATCGGATTGAGCGGCTGCAGGCGGTCGCCTACCTCGGTCGCGCTCGGCTGCCGCGGGGCCTGGTCGTCGTCCGTTTCGACGACGACCACCGAGCCGAGCAGCCGGCTCTCACCGCCGGCGTGTCGCGCGTGTTCCTCGAGCCGGTCGGCCACGTGTCGAAACGCCTGCGGAGGCCAGACGTCGCGAACCTGAAGCCCGTTGTCGACCGCCTGCGGCGTGACCGGCGGATCCAGGTGAACGGCCGTCCAGCCGCGCCCATATCGAAAATAGCGCCCGAGAGCGTCAGCCATGTCGCGGTTACGAAGCAGCGTGAACACTGTCGGCACGGGTGCTCGCTTTCCGGCGCTTACGATGGCGGCTGCGGCCGTGAACGATTGTTCGCCCCGAACTCCTGCTGCAGGACCGGGAACGACTCCGCCAGCGCCGGCGATCGGCGCAGAATGATCCGCACGCGACGATAGAGCGCTTCGCGATTGCGGTAGCCGAGCTGCCGCCAGGCGTCCGACTTCCTGCCCGCCGCCGCCCGCAGCGCTTCGTCGATGTAC
>JBOGIQ010000577.1:0-2578 GCA_050742535.1 Vicinamibacterales bacterium
TGGACGCCGCGCGCCTGCTGCTCGAGCACGGTGCCAACGTCAACGCGGTGGAGAAGTGGCGCGGCCAGACGGCGTTGATGTGGGCCGCTGCCCAGAGCCAGCCGGCGATGGTGCGCGCGCTGATTGCCGCCGGCGCCGACGTCAACGCGCGGGCGACGGTGAACAACTGGGGACGTCAGGTCACCGCCGAGCCGCGCGCGATCTATCGACCTGCCGGCGGGTTGACGCCGCTGCTCTACGCGGCGCGCGAAGGGTGCGTCGACTGCGTCGCGGCGCTGGTGGAGGGCGGGGCGGACGTCAACCGGCCCGATCCGGAAAACATCAGCCCGCTGCTGATGGCGGTCATCAACATGCGGTTCGACGCTGCCGCGGAGCTGATTCAGCGCGGCGCGAGTCCGAATCACATCGACTTCTGGGGACGCGCACCGCTGTATGCCGCGGTTGACCTCAATACGATTCCGCGCGGCGGGCGTCCCGACCGCCCGGTGCTCGACAGGACGACGGCACTGCAGGTGGTCGAACGGCTGCTCGATGCCGGTGCGAACCCGAACGCCCAGCTGAAGCTGCCGCCGCCGTTCCGCAACGTCGGCAACGATCGCGGGCTGGACGGTCTGCTGACGACCGGAACGACGCCGCTGCTGCGTGCCGCGAAGGCGCTCGATGCGCCCGTCGTACGCCTGCTCCTCGCCAAAGGCGCCGATCTGTCGCTCGCCAATTCGCGCGGCATCACGCCGCTGATGGCGGCGGCCGGTCTTGGATCCGTCGACGCCGACACGCGCGGCTTTTATCTGTCCGAGGACACCCAGCAGCGATCGATCGAAGCGCTGACGCTGCTGCTGAAGGCCGGCGGCGACATCAACGGCAAGGACTCGCGCGGTCTGACGCCGCTCCATGAAGCCGCCCGCTGGGGCTGGAACGACGTCGTCCGTTTCCTGGTCGACAACGGCGCCGACCTCAACGCGAAGGACAACCGCGGCAACACCCCGGTCGATTCAGCGCTTGGCAAGGCCGGCGGCAACAGCCGCGGCGGTCAGCGCATCGACGTCCATCAGGACACCGCGGAGCTGCTCAAGAAGCTGATGGCGCGGAAATGATCGAGGCCGTCGAGGCAGTGGCGGCGGAACTCATCAGCCTCGAGCGCGCCGCGCTCGACCGCTGGGGCAGAGGCGATCCCTCCGGCTTCCTCGAGATCTGTGCTCCCGACGTCGTCTATTTCGATCCCTTTCTCGAACGGCGAATCGACGGACGTGCCGGCCTGACGGCGCATTACGAAGGCATCAGGGGCAAGATTCGGATCGATCGATACGAGCTGCTGAACCCGCTGGTGCAGGGCGACGGTCACCTGGCCGTGCTGACGTTCAACTACGTGTCATGGGGCAGCGAGGGTGAGTCGAAGTGGAATTGCACGGAGGTGTACCGCCGCGATCCAGCCGGCTGGCGCATCATCCAGACGCACTGGTCGTACACGAACGCCGGCCGCCCCGCTACCCAGGCAACCTAGGCAACCCAGGCAACCTACAATGTCCGATTCAATCGTTCGCATTGAACCGCTCGGCCAGCGCTGGCAGACCCACGACCCGTTCCTCTTCTGCGTCCACCACGTCGATCACTATCCCGCAGGCAACGACCAGCTCGGCCCGAAGGCGTCGCTGGCAGGGCGCGACATCGGGCAGGACTTCGAGGGCAAGGACGGCTGGCGCATGTACCACGGCGACGTCGTCCCCGGGTTTCCGCAGCACCCGCATCGTGGCTTCGAGACGGTGACCATCGTCCGCACGGGCTACATCGATCACTCCGACTCGCTCGGCGCGACCGCGCGCTTCGGGATGGGCGACGTGCAGTGGCTGACTGCCGGATCCGGCGTGGTGCATTCGGAGATGTTTCCGCTGCTCGATCCGAATGGTCCGAACACGCTGGAGCTGTTTCAGCTGTGGCTGAACCTGCCGGCGAAGAGCAAGATGGTTCCGGCCTACTTCACGATGTTCTGGAACGATCGGATCCCGCGCCGTTTCTACGCCGATGCGAACGGGAGGACAGTCGAGGTGACGGTGATTGCCGGCGCGCTCAGCGACGTCGACCCGCTGCCGCCGCCGCCGCATTCATGGGGCGCCGATCCGGAAGCTGATCTGGTGATCTGGTCGATCGCCTTGGAAGAGGGAGCGGCGTGGACCGTTCCTCCGGCGCGCGACGGCCGGACCGTTCGCACGCTGCATCAATTTGCCGGCAAGGGTCTGAAGGTTGGGGATCGGGACATCCCGGGCCCGGCGGCAGTGCAGGTCAAGGCCGACGAACCGGTGGCGATCGAGGCGAATCGCGGGCCGATTGAGATCCTCCTGCTGCAGGGGCGGCCGATCGGCGAGCCCGTCGCGCAATACGGGCCGTTCGTGATGAACACGCGCGCCGAGCTGGAACAGGCGTTTCAGGACTACCGCCGAACCCAGTTTGGCGGCTGGCCGTTTCCCGTGAACGCCCCGGTTCATCCGCGCGGCCAGGAGCGCTTCGCGAAACACGCGGACGGCCGCGTGGAATATGCGGAGCGTCAGCACACCGCGTCGTAGAATTCGCTGTCGTCGTGTGC
>JBOGIQ010000578.1:0-2565 GCA_050742535.1 Vicinamibacterales bacterium
CACTACGACGGATCTACTCGCGGCTGTCCTGGCAGATGTACTCGAACATCTCGCCGCCAGCCATCCATGACGATGCGCTCTTTTCGTTGATCGTCCAGCGGACGGTCCACGGTTTCGTGTAGGCGCCTGGATCGTCGATCGTCGCTTCGTACACCAGGGTGCGCAGGTTCGGACGCGAGATGCGTTCGGTGAGATGCAGCTGTTCGGTGTGCGGAAACGATCCCGCAAGCCACTGCTTCTCGTTGAACCCGATCGAGTCGACGACCAGCGTGTCGCCCTCCCACCTGCCGATCGAATGGCCGAAGTAGGTCGGCCGCAGGCTCTCGCGCGGAGGGTGCGCGCGTCCGTCCATGTAGACCACCCGCCACGAATGCGGCCCGGCGATGTTGAGCAGGAAGACGCTCTTCAGCTCCGGAGCATCGACGATCTCGAAGCCGGGCGCGTTGAAGAATCCCGGCCCGCCGGCCGGTTTGCAGCCGACGAGCGGTGGATACAGGTCGGCGGTGCTGGTGCGGTACTGATAGAGGGCCCGCGACCAGTCCTGAAACGGAATATCAGCGGCGCGCGGGAATCCACCGAGCCCCGGGCGTATCTCCCAATACCCCTTCTGATCCTTTGACGCTCCGAGATTCACACGGCCGTCGGGCCCGCGCGGCGCAGCTTCCGTCGCCGCCGGCTTCTGCGCCGGTGCCTGCGCCAAAAGCGGGTCGGCGCTGCTGACCAGCGTCAAAGCAAAAACGACGGCCGCGGCTTGTTGTACTTTCAACTTACCTTTCCACTTCTTCCACTTCTTCCACTTCTTCCACTTTTCCACTTCCGCCTGAAGGCGGAAGCTACCTCATCGTCAGCTTCTGACCATCCGCGAGGACCATGGCAGTCGTCGGCATCGATCCTCCGGCGTTACTGCCATCCTTCGCGGCGGCCGCGTTCACGATCGTCACCTTGTCCCCGATCTTGAGCGTGTCGCGTTTCCATCCGCCGCGGACGAGCGCATACGGTGGACCCATTTCGATGCGGTAGTTCTTGACCGCATTGCCATCCTTCACGTCAACGGAGACGAAGGCGTGCGGATTCACCCAATCCACCTTCGTCACGAAGCCGGTGATCGTAAACGGCTTCTTCGAGTCGTACTCCGCGTCGAAGGAATGGTGCGCGCTGGCAGACGGCGTCACCGACAGCATCGCGCACGCGACAGAGAACACAACGACGAGCGGGCGAAGCGTAGTGCTCATGTTCATCACCGATTGAATGTGGACTCGACGTTCTCCTCGCAGAAGAACTCCTCGATTTCCCGATCCGGCACCCACCGCACTGTCCACTCGCTGCGCCACGGGCGCGTGTAGGTCCGCGGATCGTCGACGGTCACTTCATACCGCAGCGTGTTCAGGTCCGGCCGCGAAAACCTCTCCACCAGACGAAGCGCTTCGGTGTGCGGCAGGCCGCCGTTCGTCATCCAGAACCGCTCGTTGTACCCGACCGACTCGACCACGAGCGTGTCCTTTTCCCAGCGCCCGACGGAGCTGCCGTAGTAGCTCGGCACCGCCTCCGCGGCCTGGCCCAGCGGACGGCCGTCGGTGTAGATGATGCGCCAGTTGCGGTTCGCCCCGCCGAACAGCACGAGGATGCGCCCGAGGTCGCGTTGCTCGACGAACTGGAAACCGTTCGGCGTGTGAAACTGGCGGGGACCTCCGGTCGGGAGACACCGTGCCGCGGGATCGTCCCTGAGAAGCGTTCGCTGCCGGTGCAGATAGACGGCCCTTGCCCAGGGCTGAAAGGGCGCCACGCGGTCCGCATCCGACAGGTTCGCGAGCAGTCCGTCGGCACGCACGGAAATCTTACTGGCGCTCTCGATCATCGTCGTCAGGCTCGCAGCGCCCCAGTAGCCTTTTCGCCCGGCCGGCGGACCGAGGCGGACCTGTCCATCCGGCCAGCGGGGTGCCGGACCCGCCGCGGTGGGAGCCGCTTTCGCCGCCGCGGCATTCCCGCTGAACACGCGCGCACGAGGGTTGGTTTTCCAGAACGCGGACAGGAGTGCACGTTTCACGGAGTCGCGGGCGGGAACGGCCTCGACGCTCACGCTGTCGCCGGTGCGAACCGTCGTCCGCAACCAGCCGCGCTGTTCCAGATCGAGCGGATTGCCGATCTCGATCGCCCAGTTCGACACGGGACCGCCAGGCTCCCGGACGTCGACAAACACGTACGCGCGAGGGTTCGCCCACGCGACGCGTGTGACGACGCCGTCCAGCGTGACGCGACGCCACTCGTCGTACACAGCAGGAACCGGCAGTTGTGCGTGCACAACCGCGCCTGCCGCAATCAGCGCTCCAAGCACGAACTGTTTCATCAATCGCGCGTCAGCTTGAAATCGCCCTTCGCGCCACCCTGACTCCACGTGCCGACGATGCGGCGGTGGGACGACCCGATGTCCTCCATCCGCCTTTCCGCCGCGACGCCTTTGGCGTCGATGCGCACCGTCCATGTTCCCCAGTCGACCGAGACGGCGGTCAGCGAAATCGCATCGGGGCCCGGGTTAATCACGCCGGTGACGGCCTTGCCGTCCCAGTT
>JBOGIQ010000579.1:0-2550 GCA_050742535.1 Vicinamibacterales bacterium
CACGTCGAGAATCGGTTGAAACCGCGCCTCGGCAAGCGCAATCTCGATGAGCGCGCGCGCCTGCGGGTCGTCGTCCACGAGCAGGATTCGGATGACGTCGAGCGCCGGCGTACCCGTGGCGTCCGCATTGAGGCGGACGCTACTCGCAGCCGCTGAGGCATTGCCCATCGCGCTCCATCTAAACATGGGCGGGCGAGCCGTGCAGCTCATCCGCACGAGGTTTTTTTTCGTGTCGGACTCAGTCGCGCGCGGTCGATGACAAAACGGAAAACGAGGTGCACAGTTTCGTCATCGGACAGGCCTCGCATTTCGGTTTTCGTGCGACGCAGATCGTCGCGCCGAAATCCATCAGCGCCTGATTGAAATCGAAGACCCGCGTGCGCGGCACCATCACCTCGGAAATCGCCCACAGCTGTTTGCGCATCGCGTGCGCCTTGATGTCGCCGGCGCCGACGAAGATCCTGAAGAGGACGCGCGCCACGTTGGTGTCGAGAATGGCGGCGCGCTGTCCGAAGGCGAAGCTGCGGATCGCGCCCGCGGTGTACGCGCCGATGCCTTTGAACGACATCAGCGTGTCGTGATCCGACGGCAGCTCACCGCCGTAGCGGACGACCGATTCGCGCGCGATGGCGTGCAGGCGGCGCGGGCGGATGTTGTAGCCGAGCGGCCGCCATGTCCGCGCCACGTCCCGGATGGGCGCCGAGGCGAGCGCTTCGAGCGAGGGGTATTTCTGCAGCCATTCGTCGTATTTCGGCAGCACGCGATCGACCTGGGTCTGCTGCAGCATCACCTCGGACACGAGGATGTGGTACGGATCGTCGGTCTGCCGCCAGGGCAGATCGCGCCCGTTGATCTGATACCAGGCCAGCAGCCGGCGGCGGAAGCGCCGGCGTTGCAGTGGAGCAGGCAAAGGGGCGCGCGTCATCCACCTCTATAATGACCGACGTGGAGTCCGCCTTCAGGCGGATTTCTCACGGATGAAGATCTACACCAAGACCGGCGACGCGGGCGAGACATCGCTGTTCGGCAACTCCCGCGTGTCGAAAGCCGACCCGCGCGTGGACGCGTACGGTGAAGTCGACGAAGTCAATGCCTGCCTCGGCGCCGCACTGGCAGTCGGTGTCGGCGACGACCTCGCCGCTGTGCTCACGACGGTGCAGAAGGATCTGTTTGCCGTGGGCGCGCGTCTCGCCGATCCCTCGTCGCGGATCGCGGGCCGCGTCACCAAGGCCACGGTGACCGCCGAACAGATCGAGCTGCTCGAGCGGACGATCGACCGGCTGGAAACGGAGCTGGCCCCGCTGCGGCGGTTCATCCTGCCCGGCGGATCACCCGCGGGCGCGCTGCTGCATCTGGCGCGAACGGTCTGCCGCCGCGCCGAACGCCGCGTCGTCGCACTCGGCGCCGATGCCGTCGAGCCCGGCGTGATCATCTATCTCAATCGCCTGTCGGATCTGCTGTTCGTCATGGCTCGTGCCGTGAACCATCGCGCCGGTATCCCCGAGACCGAATGGTAGATGTCCGATGACGTCCATCGTCGTCCATTACCAGGAGATCGCGCTGAAAGGGAAGAACCGGCCATGGTTCCTGGCGCGGCTGGTCCGCAATCTCCGGCAGGCCGTGTCGGATCTCGACGTGTCATCTGTCCGCGCGCTGATGGGTCGAATCGAGGTCGTCCTGGGACCGACCGCCGATCGAGAGGCTGTGGGCGAGCGCATCCGACGGACGTTCGGCATTGCCAATTTCTCGTACGCGCGCCGGACGGCGCTGGATATCGACGGCATCGCCGCGGCTATTCTCGACGACCTTGGCGACCGCACGTGCGAGAGCTTTCGCGTCTCCGTGAGGCGGGCCGACAAACGGTTTCCGCTGACCTCCCCGCAGGCCGAGCGCGAGATCGGCGGGCGGATCAAACAGGCGCGAGGCTGGCGGGTCGATCTCGATCACGCGGAGCTCGTCATCCATGTCGAACTGCTGACGGACCAGGCGTTCTACTTCTTCGGTAAGGAGAAGGGCGCCGGCGGTCTGCCGACGGGAACCGCGGGACGCGTGGTCTGCCTGTTGTCCGGCGGCATCGATTCGCCCGTGGCGGCGCATCGGATGATGAAGCGCGGCTGTGCCGTGACGTTCGTGCACTTTCACAGCTACCCGATTCTGTCGCGCGCCTCGCAGGAAAAAGCGCGCGAGCTGGTCAGGCTCCTCACGACCTGGCAGCAGCGATCGCGTTTGTACCTCGTGCCGTTTGGCGATATCCAGCAGCAGGTCGTGCTGGCCGTGCCCGGCCCGATGCGCGTGATCGTCTACCGGCGGCTGATGCTGCGGATTGCCGAACGGATCGCGGCGATGCGCCGGGCGCAGGCGCTTGTGACCGGCGACGTCGTCGGGCAGGTGGCGTCGCAGACGCTGGAGAACCTCGCCGTGGTCGGCAGCGTCGCCACGCTGCCGCTGTTCCGGCCGCTCATCGGCATGGACAAGGACGAAATCACCGCCGAGGCACAGCGGCTTGGGACGTATCCCATTTCGATCATCCCGGATCAGGACTGCTGCACC
>JBOGIQ010000580.1:0-2549 GCA_050742535.1 Vicinamibacterales bacterium
CGTGAAGGAGATCTTCGTCGCCAACAACTGGAGCAAGTCGACGACGAACTATGGCGGGCGCATTGCGTTCGATCGCAATGGCTTTCTATTTCTGACCGTCGGCGAGCGGCAGGAGCAGGATCGCGCACAGAACACGCGTGACCATGGCGGCAAGGTACTTCGGTTACGAGACGAGGGCAGCGTGCCGCCGGATAATCCGTTCGCCGGCAGGAGCGAGTACGCGCCGGAAATCTATTCGCTCGGGCACCGCAGTCCGCAGGGGTTGGCCGTGCATCCGGAGACCGGTGCGATCTGGGAGAACGAACACGGTCCTCTCGGTGGCGACGAGATCAACGTCATCCTGCCGGGACGGAACTACGGCTGGCCGCTGGTGACGTTCGGCCACGACTACGACGGGAAGAAGATCAGCGAGCAGACGTCGCGTCCGGACCTCGAGGCGCCGTTCATGTACTGGATCCCGTCGATCGCGATCTCGGGAATGACCTTCTACACGGGCGATCGGTTCCCGGCGTGGAAGGGCAACGCGTTCGTCGGCGCGATGTTCGAAGGACGCACACGCGGCACCGGTCATATTCAGCGCATCACCTTCAACGAAGGACGACCGATCCAGCGCGAGCCGATCCTCATCGAGCTGCGTCAGCGCATCCGCGACGTGCGCCAGGGTCCCGACGGCCTGCTCTACGTGCTGACCGACGAAGACAACGGTGCACTACTCAGGATCGAACCCGCCCCTCGCTGATCGTGACGCGGACATGACAACGTCCGCGCCACGCGCACCGACACCAACTCACTTCACGGTCACTTCGAACGTCAGCTTCTGCATCAGCCGCGACAGCTCCACGCGCCGCTGATCGCGTTCGGTCGAGACTTTCGCGATCTGCGTCTGCAGTTCCCGCAGCTGGTCTTCCTGCGCGTTCAGCTCGCGTGTATAGCGCTCTCTCAGCGATCGTTCCTCCCTGCTGCTGCCGAGCGCCTGGATGTTCTCCCGGATGCGCGCCTGGTCAGTGGCAATCGTCGTCACCTGCGTCGTCAGTTCACTGAGCTGGCGCTCGACGGCCGCGACCGCCTCGCGTGCATCGAGGACAGGTTGTAAGGCGCGCCGGACCTCCGCATCCGGGACGCCGCCCTGGCTGAAACTCGCGATCAGGCGCTCGTTGATCTCGTCGACGGCGTGGCGCGTCTCGATGACCTGACGCTCCGTGACGGTCAGTGCCGCCTCGTTGCGTCCGGCGACGGACAGTCGGTAGCGTGCCGCCGTTGCGGTGGTTTCCGCCGCCGCGGGCTCGGGCAATATCGTCCAGCCGTTTCGCAACGGATGCTCGATGACCAGTGTGCGCGGCGCCGTGTCCTCGTTGCGGACGCGGTACACCCAGCGGACACGGTTCTCCACTTCGGAGGTGATCACGCCCTCGCGGGCGATCACGCGCACGGAACGCCCCGACGAGCTGTCTTGCCGCGCGTCGACCATCACGCCGAGATCGGTACCGTAGGAGATGAGCCGCTTCTCGGCAGGTTTCAGCGGGTCGACGAGTCCCTCACCCGCGAATGCATTCGCGTCGATGACCGACAGCGTGCCGCCGTCGAGCGTCAGGCCGCTGGCGTTGGTCAGCCACACGGCACGAAGAGGACGGCCGCTGCCCGGACTCCGGTTCCAGATCGACACTCGCTCCGCGGTGACACGCGCGTTGAGGATCGGAACCATCGCCGACTGGTTGGTGCGGATGGTGACCGGTTGCGCCAGGCGGTATTCGAACAGGTCGCCGAGATCCTGGGCGACCGCGGCCACGGCCGCCTGTCGCGCGTTCTGAACGTCGACTGACTGCCGCGCGACACCGCCGCCAGCGCCGCCGACGATCACGCTTTCGGCCAACCCACCGACCACACCTCCGGGAACACCGCCGGGAATTCCCGTTATCTGCCGGGCTTGAGCTGGAGGGGCCGGCGACGCGACGGCGTCGAACGCGGTGAGTGTCGCCTGGTGCGTCTGCGGCGCGAGCTGTGCCGTCTGAGGAAGCGGCACGACGGGCCGGCGGGCGTAATACGGCTGTGACACCTGCTGGATGAAGGACTGCGGCGCGCCGGCAACCAGCGACAGCTCCACGTTGCTCCAGTCGGCGCCGACCGTGTTGTCGACGATCGCCCACCCTTGCAGCACTGCCTGCTCGGTGTGGGTGTCCGGCAGCACGAGACGATAGGTGGACTTCCAGATCGGCACTTCGCTGATGTAGCTGACCAGCAATCGGCGCGTGCCACTGCCTGTGGCGGCGAGTCTCATGCGCCGAACGTCCTGATCGCGGCCCGAGGCCACGACCGCGAGGTATCGGCCGATGTCCTCCCGGAGATCCTGCTCCGCGATTCGGACCGTGACGTTGGCCCGCAATTCGATTGAGCGCACCGTGCCATCGTTCGCGATCACCGTCAGGACATCGGTCGGCGCGGACGCGCTGTCCCGCGCCGGTTTGCGCTCGATGCCCAGGAGCCGGCCGGTGATTGCCCCCGCCCCGGTGCGCACCTCGATGCGCGCGCCGCGCAGGGCGTTGTAGAACTGG
>JBOGIQ010000581.1:0-2509 GCA_050742535.1 Vicinamibacterales bacterium
ACGGTTGATCACCAACTCGAACTTCGTGGGCTGCTCGATCGGCAGGTCAGCCGGCTTGGCGCCGCGGAGGATTTTGTCTACGTACCGAGCGGTCTGGCGGAACATATCTGGGAGGTTGTTCCCGTAGCCGACGAGGCCCCCCGCCTGCACGAATTCCTTATTCGTCGAAGCCGTCGGCAACCGACGCTTTGCCGCCAGATCGAGGATCAGGGTTCGGTGCTTGACGAGCACAGTGTCCTCGATCGAGAAGAGTGCTCCCGAGCCTGTCCGCGCCGCCGCGTCAACTGCCCTCTGTATATCGTCTGCGTCTCGGACGCCCAGCGCCTGCAGCTGGATGCCGAATCGGGGGGCGGCGCTCTCCATATCCTTGAATACGCGTGTCGTCATCGGACTGGCTGCATTCCCCAAAACTGCCACTCGAGACAGCTTGGGGATAGTCTCCTTGAGGAGCTCCAGCCTCTTTGGGCTCAAGTCGCCCGTCATGGTCGTCACCCCGGTGACGTTTGCGCCCGGCCGGGCCAGGCTGGTGACCAAGCTGAGGGGATCGACAACCCACGTGAAGACGATCGGGATCGTGCTGGTCGCGGCCTTCGCGGCCTGAGAGGCCGGTGTGTTGATCGCCACGATAACGTCGACCTGAAGACGAACCAGTTCTTCGGCGAGACCGGGAAGCTGTTCAGGCTTCGCCTCTGCAGATCGGTACTCGATCAGGATGTTCCTTCCCTCGTGATGGCCGAGGTCACGGAGTGCCTGCCGGAACGCGGCCAGCAGCGGCGGAGGGGCGGCGGATCCGCCTGAGAGGATGCCTATCCGCGAAATCTTTGTCGGCTGCGCCTCCGGGGTGCTTTGGGCGCCGAGGAGGACGAGGACAACGACGACGGCGGCAAGACGCATCATTCTGATTCGGGTAGACCGGTCAGATCTCACCCTTCATCCTGTGCGGCGAACGCTGCCGTTCACCTGCGGCGGGCCGAGGGACCGCAGGGAGCGAGGCCCGACGTCAGGTGCAACGGCTTGTTCTGCGTCCGGCGATACAACGGCCGCCTCAATTTATTCGGCCCTTCGTTTCGCGATGAGCTCTCGGACGGCCGGGACGAGATCGACAGGCACCTGCATCATGGTGGCCGTAGTTGCCTCATACGCCGACTCGTCCTCGGCTACCGCCTCCTCGTCGGATTGCGCCTCGTAGTGCTCAAGAACGCGGCGAACACGCTCCTCGTCCCAGCCAACGGGATACTTTGACTCCTTCATCTCTTCCTCCTCCGCCGGCGCCCAAGCGCCCTCAGCGCTCTCCAGCCGAGCGGGTACGCGGTGATGACGAAGACTGAGTCGGGAATCGGGTCAGGGACATAGATGATACGAAGATACCGTCCGGTCTCGGTCCGTCCAAGGGCGACGCGTGAGCCTTCTCGCCCGGGGCGATCCTCGATTGGCCAACGCAGGACATCCGCGACGTCCTCCTCCGTGACGTCGTGGCGGTAGATGTGCGGCAACCTCGTTTCCGGATCGATGAAGTATCAGACGTCCATCGGGGCATGCTATCGCTCCCGACGTCCCATGCCAACTGAGTCCGCCTCGATACATCGTATGTACGCAGAACGCACCGCTCAGCGGCCGGAAGGCGAGCAACGCGAGCCCCGGACCGCTGCAGCGTGAAGTTCGGCTGAACGTCGACCAGTCTTCTCGCTCGATGCACGGCGAAGTGGGCCCTTGCCTATTTAGCGGCCTTGAGGAAGCGTTGAACTTCTTCCCAGGCGGCGACCGCGGCCTGGGCGTTGTAGCCCATCGCGCCGCCCGGCCCGCGAGTCCCTTCCGGTATTTCGGCCACATCGAACGCGTGGAGCGCCCCATGATAGGTCACGGTCTTCACAATACCTGGCGTCGCGCTCTTCTCCACTGCTGCCCGACAGGCTCTGCTGGGCGCCACCTCGTCATCACCGGCGAGGAGCATGAGGACCGGAGTCGCCGCTCGCCAGGGCCGCACCGCTCGACAGATCGGGTAGTAGACGATCGCCCGGGAAAGTCCCAGTTGCTCCTCCGTGTAATCAGCGAGGGCCACGAGAACCGCGCCCCCTCCATACGACCACCCCAGCGCGCTGATCCGCGTCTTATCGACCGACTCCTGCGATCGCAGCCAGCTCACGGCTGTGACAAGATCATTGGCGGCCTCCCCCTCGGTGACCATCGGTGCCCTGGCGCAGTTTTGGAGGCCGCGACGACCTACGTAATCCACGAACAGGACGACGTAGCCCTGTTCCCGGAGCTTCTCGGCCATCCGCTCATAGAATGTCCGCGCGCCAACTGGTGTGAACCCGCTGCACCCGGAAACGAAGGCGATCGCGGGATACGGCCCACCGCCGTCCGGCCGGAAGACACGATAGCCGTCGCCTAGAGCCTGGGCGAAGCTCGTCGAAGCCCAGAGCGCCAGCACACAGAGCGTCGCAATAGCACTCAACGCGATCGAATCTCTCCTTCGAGCCCTCGGTCGTGAAGGCCGTGCAGCCGAACG
>JBOGIQ010000582.1:0-2497 GCA_050742535.1 Vicinamibacterales bacterium
CCTTGTTCACTCCACAGATGACGGCGGTCGCGTTGCTCGTCTGGATCGCCATCTGGGCCATCGCCACTGGACTGTTGGAGATCGCCGCGGCAGTTCGTCTGCGTAAGGAGATCCAGGATGAGTTCGGGCTTGCGCTCGCCGGTCTCGTGTCGGTCGCCTTTGGCGTGTTCCTTCTGGTCCGGCCGGGAGTGGGAGCGCTCGCCGTGGTATGGGCGATCGCCGTTTATGCGTTGACGTTCGGCATGGTCCTCGTGTCCATGGCATTCGAGACGCGCAGGTTCATGAGAGCGGTACGAGAATAGATCGTCCAGGTCAGCGGACCTACGCGCTACTTCGGCGGCTCGAGCGTCGCAGACGTATCGACGGAGTACTTCCGATAGCCCGAATACTCCGACGTACCGCCTCGCCGGAGCGTCACGAGCAGACCCACCCGGCCGCTGCCCCGATAGCTGGCGACCGCAGGCAGCCACACCTCGCCATTGACCTTGCGGCGCAGGAACGACAGGGTGGCCCCTTTGTGCAGCCTGGCGAGCACGCCCAATCCGAATGAGAGGGTGTCGATGGCTTCGGCCTCCAGCTTCACCAATTCGTGGTCGGACTCGCTGATCCAGGCTTTCACGTTGAAGTGCTTCATCTGCCTCCCTTCCGCGGTTGTCGGGCGCGCGTCAGGCTTCGGCGTGAGCGAGAAGGCGATCGTCGCGTGGCCTTCGATGGGCTCCCGTCCGATCATCCGGATGTCGAACACGTTGAAGACGTCGTTCACGGCCTCTTCGCGCTCACGGCGGGCTTTCTGGTATTCGCGCTCCTGCCGCGCGCGCTCCTTCGAGGAA
This sequence comes from Vicinamibacterales bacterium, assembly GCA_050742535.1. Classification (GTDB taxonomy): domain Bacteria; phylum Acidobacteriota; class Vicinamibacteria; order Vicinamibacterales; family UBA2999; genus Gp6-AA40. The sequence goes on from JBOGIQ010000582.1 coordinate 831, forward strand.
TCCTCCGTGAGACGCCGAACCATCCCGGCGGCTTTCTTCTGGCGCTCTCGATCCTGCTTCGCCAGTTCCGCCGCGGGTACCGGCCGGCCATCCTCGGCGACGAGCCGCTCCCAGCGCGCTTCGCCGGGAAGGCCCGGATAACTTTCGAAGACCTTGACTGATTCCTCGCGCGTGCGTCCGTGCCTGTCGAGCTTCTGCTCACGCCTGGTCTCGACATAGACGTAGCTGCTTTGCAGCGTGCTGTCTGTCTGGAGGTGTTTGCGAGTCTCGATGAGGAACGACTGCTGATTGGGCAGCGGGCGATCCTGGGCGACCAGCGACGAACTGGCGACGAGAAACGCGAGACCGAACCGCAGGAGTCGCAAAACTGTCATGGACGATCCTTTCACCCGTGCCTATCTATATCGCGAAGTACCGCAGTTTGCGCGAGGAAGGGCAGTCCGGCGAATATTGCAAGTCGGTGTGTTCGTGACGCAACCCAGGGCTCGAGAACCGTATTCGGTATGCCACTGAAAACGAGAGCTCGGCGTTCGGGTACGATTCCCGCCGTTACAGCGCTGGTTGTGCTGGCAACGCTCGACTCTGTGGGCGCACGGGATGGGACGCAGTCGCGGAATCCCTCACCGACCTTCGAGGTCGCGTCGATCAAGAGGCAGCGCCAGGACCCACCGGCCGGCGGCCTGTTCGCGGCCTTGGCACGATACCCGTACGTGACGTTCAAAGGGGGCCGCTTCAGTGCCGGGAACATGACGGCTGCAGGGCTCATCCTCGAGGCGTATGGACGCCAATGTCGTCACCGTGACCAGATTCAGGGAGGGCCGGGGTGGATTGATCAGGAGGAATTCCAGATCGAGGCCCTGGCTCCCGCCGTTGACTTCCCGCCGGGCGGATCGGCCATACCCGAGCCGGTCGTCGCGATGCTACGGAACCTTCTCGAGACGCGATTCAAGCTCCGAGTCACGCGGGAGATGCGTGAGCGCCCTGTCTATGCACTCGTGCGCGCCCGCAAGGACCGTCTTGGCGCAGGCATCAGAGCGTCGAGAGACGATTGTCCCTCGATGCAGGCCAGGCTTGGGGAAGCTGGATTCAGGAAAGAGTGCATCCCGCAAATTCGAAGCGGCGGGATCAAGATGGTGGGGCAGCCCATGGAGGAATTCCTCCGGTTGCTCACCGTTCGCGTCGGCAGGCTCATCATCAATGAGACCGGACTGACCGGCAACGTCGATGTGGATCTCGCGTGGGAGGTTCAGCCGCCTCCGAGAGGCGCTCCACCCGCAAACTTCGTGGCGCTGAATTCGGCTATCTTCGCCGCCGTTCAGGACGATCTGGGATTGAAGCTCGAAAGCAGAGTCACGCCGGTACCGGTCCTGGTTATCGAGCACCTCGAGCGGCCCTCCGAGAATTGATCGATGACATGATCGGCGGATGGCTTCCTCCACCCGCCCTGCAGACACCCACGACCTTATCCGCGTCCAGGGCGCGCGTGAAAACAACCTGAAGGACATCAGCGTCGAGCTCCCGAAACGCCGGCTGACGGTGTTCACGGGCGTGTCGGGATCGGGCAAGTCGTCGCTGGTGTTCGGAACGATCGCCGCGGAGTCCCAGCGGCTGATCAACGAGACCTACAGCGCCTTCCTGCAGGGATTCATGCCTACGCTCGGGCGGCC
>JBOGIQ010000583.1:0-2490 GCA_050742535.1 Vicinamibacterales bacterium
GAAGCGTTCTGCGAGGAGCGTTCGCAGCATCTCGTGTGCTTCGTCGCGGGAGATTTCCCGGCCGGCGCTGGCGACGATATCGAAACGTTGGGTCTGCATCCAGCCTGGCGCGCCAAGAACGCGATCGTCAGGCTGAAAAGGATTGGGCATGCCCGCCTCGAACTGATACGCAATCCTGATCAGCGTTGGCAGTGTGACGTTGGTGGCTATGAAACCTGTTGGCCTCGCACCGGCCGTAGACGTCGAGCCTCCAAATCCAGCCGCGCCGGACACGTTGCGCTTGACCGACGCGACCTCGAAGGCAAGCGTCGGCTCCTGCGCCATGCTCGCAAGAACCACAAGCATGACGAGAGCAACCACGATTGCGATCGTCCGCATACGAAGGCTCCCCGGTCCTGATCCCTGATCCCTGATCCCTGATCCCTGATCCCTGGACCAGCCCTTAACCCCTAGGCCTTGGCCCTTAGCCCTTTTAGCTCCTCCCACGCCGCCCGCGCTTCCTCGACCGATCCTTCGTCCTCGATCGTCGTGATGTCCCCGGGATCGACGTTGAGGACGACGGCTTTGAGCACGCGCCGCATGATTTTGCCGCTGCGTGTCTTCGGCAGCATGCCGACGAAGTTGAGCTCGCCGACCACAGCCACGGCTCCCAGTTCCTGCCGGACGGTTTGCAGGAGCGCCCTGCGCAGATCGTCGGATGGCGTCTGTCCGTGTTTCAAGACGACGAAGGCGGAAATCACCTCTCCGCGGGTTTCGTCGGGGCGGCCGACCACGCCGCATTCGGCGACGGCCGGATGGGTGATGAAGGCGCTCTCCACTTCGATGGTGCCGATGCGGTGCGCGGCGATCTTGATCACCTCGTCGGCCCGGCCGCAGAACCAGAAGTAGCCATCTTCGTCCACGTAGGTCGAGTCGCCCGAGTAGTAGACGCCGGGAATCTTCTGCCAGTAGTCGCGCTGGTAGCGTTCCGGCTCGCCCCAGAGCGCGGGTGTCATGCCGGGAAATGGACGCGTGAGCACCATGATGCCCTTTTCATTCGGCGCGCACGGCTCGCCGGCCGTTGTCACGACGCGTGCTTCGACGCCGGGCAGGGGAATCGTCGCCGCGCCGGGCTTGATCGGCATCAGCTCGATGCCGTACGGGTTTCCAAATGCCGGCCCGCCTGTTTCGGTCTGCCACATGTGATCGAGCACCGGCACCCGCCCGCCGAGCACGCGGTTCTGCAGCCAGTCCCACGCGTGCGGGTTGAGCACTTCGCCGGCGCAGACGATCCGCTCGAGGCGCGAATGATCCACGCTGCCCAGGGCATCCTCACCGTAGCGCATCAGCATGCGGACGGCGGTCGGCGACGTGAAGATGCCCGTAACGCCGAAGTCTTCGATCGCCTTCTTCCAGTTCGCCGCCGGGGCGGGATGATCGAGTGCGCCTTCGAACGCCACCGTCGTGCAGCCGGCGATGAGCGGCGCGTAGATCATGTAGCTGTGGCCGACGATCCAGCCGATGTCGGACGTGGCCCACCAGACGTCCGCTGGCTTCAGTCCGAAGCACCAGCGTCCCATGCTGGCAATGTGCACCTGATAGCCGCCGTGCGTATGTACGGCCAGCTTCGGCTTGGCTGTCGTCCCTGAGGTCGCCAGGATGTAAGCCGGCTCGTTGGCTTCCATCTCGACGTGCGTGCTCGAGTGTCCCTCGCCGCCTCGCAGGAACTCCTCCCAGCCGCGGTGGAGTCCGGCTTCAGCCGGATTGTGGAGTCCGGCTTCAGCCGGATTGCCGTCCCGCTGCAGCACCACCACGTGCTCGACGGCATTCGGCGCGAGCCGCAGCGCCTCGTCGACGATCGTGCTGAGCGCGACGTTCTTGCCCTTCCGGTAGGTGACGTCCGCGGTGACGACCAGCCGCGAGCCGCTGGCCACGATGCGATCGCTCAGGGCGCGGGCGCCAAAGCCGGCAAAAACCACCGAGTGAATGGCGCCGATGCGGACGACGGCCAGCATCAGCGCGATCGCCTCCGGAGTCGTCGGCATGTACACGGTGACGCGGTCGCCCTTGCCGATGCCGAGCGCACGCAGCGCGGCGGCCACGCGTTCGACTTCCTGCAGCAGCTCCTCGTAGGTAAACCGGCGCTCGTCGCCGCGCTCGTTGAAATAGATCAGGGCCGTGTGGGCGCCGCGGCCGTCTGCCACCTGAGAGTCGAGCGCGTTGTAGGCGAGGTTGGTGTGCGCGCCGGCGAACCAGCGAAAAGCCGGTTGAAACGCCGAACCGTCTGGCACCATGTGCGCGCCGCCATCCACGAAGACCTGATCCCACGCGCGAAACCACGGCAGCTCGCGCGCGGCGCGATCCCAGAACGCCTGCGGATCTGCGCGCGCGTCGTCGATCATCTGTTGCACGGCTGAGGGGATAAGGCTCACGGGCGGGATGATAGCGGATTCGCCCAGACATCAGACATCAGACATCAGACATCAGACATCAGACATCAGACATCAGATG
>JBOGIQ010000584.1:0-2490 GCA_050742535.1 Vicinamibacterales bacterium
GGGGCGAAGCCCCCCGGTCAAGTTTGAACTTGCCGCCAATGACGGCGGCTGGGCCTCGCGTCCGGTAGCGAAGGGACGCGCTGGTAGTTTCGGACTTCGCCACGGGAATCCGCCGCATCGCGACGGGCCATTCACCAAAAACTGGTGAACCGCGCTGAAGCGCACCAAATGCTCGATTCGCACGAGCGGCGGAATCCCACACCCGGCAGGAGGTTGTCCTGCCAGTCATCGTCAACCCTGTTAGAGGAGAGTTCGCAATGAAGAATCTGTTCGCTCGTTTCATTCGTGACGACGAAGGCCAGGACCTGATCGAGTACGCGCTGCTCGTGGCGCTGATCTCGCTCGTCTGTGTCGTGGCATTGACCGACGCGGGCACGGAGGTCAACAAGATCTTCGTGGCGATCAAGACCAAGCTGGCGAGCGCCGGCGCGGGGTCGTAAGCGCGACTGACCGATGGGTGGTTCCGCGAGGGACCGCCCGTCGACGTGGCTCATGCGAGCCACGCGTACCGCGAAGGAGAGGGTGTGATGTCCGCAGGAATCTGGATCGCCGTGTTGCGACGCGTTCGTCGTGACGATCGTGCCCAGGACCTCATCGAGTACGCACTGCTCGTCGGGCTCGTCACGCTCGTCGCGGTGACCGCGATCTCGGACGTGGGCCAGACGATTGTCACCGTGTTCTGGGACGTGATCGCCGCGGCGATTCCCGACACTCCATGAGTCTCACGGCCGTGCTCGTCATCGGGGCCGGCATCGGCGCGACGGTCGTCGACATCCGGCAGCGCCGTGTGCCGAACGTCCTGACGATGGGCCTCGCCTCGGTGGGCCTGGTGCTGGCGATGGCGGGGGTGAGTGGCGTGACGGTCGGCGGTGCGCTCGGCGGGCTCGCCCTCGGGTTGGCCCTGCTGCTGCCGGCACACGTGTTCGGGGCCACCGGGGCAGGCGACGTCAAGCTGCTCGCCGCGTTTGGGGCGCTGCTCGGCCCGGGTGGAGTGTTCGATGCGTTTCTTCGCGCCGCGATTCTGGGCGGCGTGATGGCGCTGGTCGTCGCGCTGTGGCGCGGGCGGCTTCGCGAAACCTTGTACGGGACGGCGATGCTCGTGACGACCCGCAACCGCGCGGTCACCGCGATCATCGAGCATCCGGCGGCGAACAACCGCTTCCCGTACGCACCGGCGATCGCCTGTGGGGCGGTGCTGGTCGTTCTTGGCTGGTGAGGAGCAGGGATATGCGCAGGTGGTTCTCACGTGTTCGCCGCGAAGACGGCGCCGCGCTTGTCGAAACGGCATTCGTGCTGCCGATCATGCTGCTCGTGTCCGTCGGCATTTTCGAGTTCGGCCGGGCGTACCAGACCTGGCAGGTCATCACCAACGCCACGCGCGAAGGCGCGCGTGTCGCCGTGCTGCCTGAGTACACCGATGACTCGGTCAAGGCGCGCGTGCGGACGTATCTGAAGGATGGCGGTCTGCCGGCGGCGATCGTCGACGACACGGCGATGACCAACGTGGACATCACGGCGACCACCATTCCCGTCGACGTGGGTGGCACGGTGACAGCATCGGCCGCGCGCGTGGTCGTGGAGTATCCGTTCGAGTTCATGGTGCTGCAGCCGGTCGCGCAGCTCGTCGTCAACGGCTCAATGGCTGGGGAGCCGTTCACGATGCGAATGACGACCATCATGCGAAACGAATAGGGGTCAGAGACGTTATGCCTCGCAAACGCATTTACACCGTTCTGCTGCTTGCAATGACCGTCGGCGCGGTATTCGCCTTCAGCACGTATCGCTACGTGCAGGCCACGCCAACGGCCGGCGCCTCTGCCAAGACGACGCCTGTGGTCGTCGCGGCCAGCGGCCTCGATCTGGGCGCCGCCCTGCGCGCTGAGGACATGCGCACGATCAACTGGCCGTCCGACGCGGTGCCGGCGGGCACCTTCAGCAGCCCACAGGAGCTGGTCGGCCGCGGCCTGATCCAGCCGGTCTCGCAGAACGAGCCGCTGCTGCCCTCGAAGCTGGCGCCAATCGGCTCCGGCGCCGGGCTGCCGCCGATGATTCCGGACGGGATGCGCGCGATGTCGGTGCGCGTCAACGACGTGATCGGCGTCGCCGGCTACGTGCTGCCCGGCACGAAGGTGGACGTCCTGGTCACGGTCAGCCCGACGAACCAGACCACCGACATGACCTCGAAAGTAATTCTCACGAACGTCACCGTGCTGACGGCCGGCACCCGCATCGAGCGCGACGTCGAAAAGGACAACAAGCCGATCGCGGTCAGCGTCGTCACCCTGCTGGTCGATCCGCTGCAGGCGGAAGCGCTGACGCTCGCCAGCACCGAAGGCAAGATTCAGCTCGCGCTGCGGAATCCGCTCGACAAGACGAACCCGGCGACCCCTGGAATCAAGCCGGCGATCCTGCTCGGCCAGTCGGCGGCCCCGCGTCAGGCGGTGGCCGTGGCCCGCACCGCGCGGGCGGCCGCGGCGGCCCCCGTAGCCG
>JBOGIQ010000585.1:0-2463 GCA_050742535.1 Vicinamibacterales bacterium
TCCGGGCGTCTGTCCCGTCCTGGCTCGACACTTCGAACGACTTATTGCCGCCAGTGAAGTCCGGAGGACGATGGGGATCGGCCTGGACGCGCTCTACCAGCGCAACAACCCGGCGGAGGCGGCCGTAAGATTCCGAGAGGTGCTGGAGCGCAATCCTGATCACTATGGGGCGACGCTCCAGCTGGCCAAGGCCCTTGACCGGTCGGGGAAAGCGGACGAGGCGCTCGCCTTGTGGACGAAGATGCTCGAGATGGCCGAAGCCGCCCAGGACGATGAGACCGCGCGCACCGTCCGGGCGCGACTCGCGCTGGCGCGATGACGCCGTCCGCGCTGTCTCGGTACGCCCGAGGCCACAGGTCTAACATTTCAGAATGTCGCAGCCGTTTTTGGCGTACACACGACGGGCGGCAACCTGGCCGCAAGCGGCACATCTGAGCGGCATAGCAAGTTGGACGGTAACGTACACGGCTTGTATAATGATGCCATGGGCATGTCCATGAACGTGGGGGTGCCGGCCATCTACGTGGTGATTCCCGCCTGCAACGAAGCCGCCGTTGTCGGCGAGGTCGTACGACGCGTCCGCAGTAAATTCTCACACGTCGTCGTTGTCGATGACGGATCCTCCGATGAGACCGGAGCGATATGCCGGGCCGGCGGCGCGGCCGTCGTCACCCATCTCATCAACCGCGGCCAGGGCGCTGCGCTGAAGACCGCCATCGAATACGCGCTCATGCAGCATGCTGACATCGTTGTCACGTTCGACAGCGACGGACAGCATCGGCTCGAGGACGTCGACGCGCTGTTGGCGCCGGTCCTGAGCGGGGCCGTTGATGTCGCGCTGGGGTCGCGGTTCCTGTCCGCCGACGATCGCGTGCCCATCGGCCGCAAGGTGATCTTGAAACTGGGCGTGCTGTTCACACGGGTGGTATCGAGGATTCGGATCACTGATACGCACAACGGGCTGCGGGCGTTTTCGCGGAAGGCTGCAGCGCAGATCCAGTTCAACCAGGACCGCATGGCCCATGCGTCGGAGATCCTGGACGAGATCGGCCGCTTGAAGCTTCGATTCTGCGAGGTGCCCGTGCGAATCGTGTACACCGAGTACTCGCGGCAAAAAGGCCAGCGGTCCCTGCAGGCGTTTCGCATCGTCTGGGATCTGCTGCTCGGGGGTCGGCGGAGGTAGGGGTGCTGCTGATTCAGTTCCTCATCGTCCTGTTCTCGCTGTTCGCCATGACGCGAGCCGTGCGGCGGTTCCGGCAACGCACGATCGGCATTGGCGAGCTCGCGCTTTGGGTCGGCTTCTGGGCCGTGGTGGGCGTCATGGCCCTGGTACCGCAGGTGAGTCAATGGTTCGCCAAGATTCTGGGCGTCGGGCGCGGCGCGGACGCGATCTTCTATGCGGCGGTGGTCGGCCTCAGCTATGCGGTTTTCAAGCTGTATTTGAAGACACGCGATCAGGATCAGGAAATCACGAGACTCGTCCGCAGGCTCGCCCTGAAGGAGGCTCGTGAAGCAGGTCATGATACGCCGCCACGCTGAGAGCTTGTGACAAAATCTACTGCGCTCGGGAGCTCGCGGCGATTTTTTCGCAGGCTCTGAGTGCTAGCGCCGATCTACCTTGCCACCAGCGGTGAGCGTGGTCAAACCTGCTGGCACTGAACGAAGCCGACTGTATCCGTGGGCGTGCGGTCTCGCGCTGGCTGCGGTGGTGGCCACGTACTCCAACCACTTCCGCAACGATTTTCACTTCGACGACGGGCACACGATTCAGAACAACCTCTATATCCGCGATCTCCGCAACATCCCGCTTTTTTTCCAGAGCCCGAAGACCTTCAGCTCGTTGCCGGCGAACCAGAGCTACCGGCCGCTGCTGTCGACCACGCTCGCGATCGACTACCGCCTCGGCCAAGGCCTCAACCCGCTCGCGTTCCACATCACAAGCTTCGTGTTGTTCACGGCCCAGTGCGCCGCGCTGTTGATCCTGTTCCGGCGGCTGATGGACCGGAGCCGTGAGCATCGGTGGAACCGCTGGGTGGCGCTCTTCGCGGCCACGTGGTACGCGCTGCACGCGGCAAACGCCGAGACGGTAAATTACATCATCGCGCGCTCCGACATCATGTCGACGCTCGGAGCGGTCCTGTCGCTATTGATGTTCACGAGCACCGGCCGGGCTCGTCGCTGGCATCTGTACCTGATCCCGGCCGTCGCAGCCGTGCTTTCCAAGGAGCAGGGGGTCATGGTGGTGCCGCTCCTCTTCCTGTACGCCGCGCTGTTCGAGCGCGGACTGTCGATGCGGGAGCTGGTTCGGCCGCGGCACATCGCAGCCGTGCTGCGCGACACCTGGCCGGCGTTCGTCACGTGCGTCCCCGTCCTGCTCTTGGGCATGTGGTTGTCGACGACGTTCACACCCGGCGGCTCACGGTGGCCATACCTGATGACGCAGCCGTTCGTCCTCCTTCATTA
>JBOGIQ010000586.1:0-2448 GCA_050742535.1 Vicinamibacterales bacterium
GCGATCGTCACTGCGGTCCTGATCGGCGACCGGACGGGTCTTCCGGACGAAGTGACCGATCGGCTTCAGCGCGCGGGTACGTACCACGTCATCGCAATTTCCGGCGGCAACATCGCGGTGCTCGCCGGGCTGTCGTTCGGTCTGTTGGCGCTTGCCGGCCTGCACGGCCGCGCACGCGCGCTCATCGTCATCACCATCCTCCTCGTCTACGCGCAGATCGCCAGCGCCGGACCGTCGGTCTGGCGGGCCACGATTATGGCGATCGTCTATCTGTCGGCACGGCTCCTCGATCACCGGACGCCGCCGTGGCAGGCGACGACGCTGGCGGCGGGGGCGATGGCGGTGGTCTCGCCGCTCGACGTGCGGAGCGCCGGGTTCGTGTTGACATTCGGCGCCACCGGCGCGCTCCTCGAGAGCGCGCGCCGGATCAGCGCTGCCGTTCTCCGGCTGAAGCCGGACTCCACAATCGCGGGGGGCGGTGTGTCTTTCGCGATTGCCCGGTGGGTCGCCGCCTCGATCGGGGCGTCGGTTGCCGTCGAGATCGCGCTCATGCCGGTGTCCGCGCAGTCGTTCTCCCGCGTCACGCTCGCCGGACCGCTGCTGAACCTCCTCGCCGTGCCGCTGATGGCCGTTGCCCAGGTTGCCGGGTTGGCGGTGGCCGGCTTCGACGCCTGGCCCACAATCGCGCGTCCCGGCTTGGGCGCCGAAGCCGTGGCGGAGGCTGCCGGGTGGCTGGCGGCCGCTGCCGCTTCAGGCATTGTCGAGAGCGCACGGTTCGTAGAGGCCGTGCCCGGGTTGGCGTGGCGCGTGCCGCCGCCGGGGATTCTTCTTCTGGCTGTCTACTACAGCGCGTTGCTGGCGGGATTGTTTGCGACAGCGCTGTGGCTGCGCCTCGCGGCTGCTGCCGTTCTCGCGTGTGCGCTGGCAGGCGTCGTCGGCGCTGCGCCACGACACACGGCGCCTTCCCTTCGAGGCATTCACCTGACGATGTTCGACGTCGGCCAGGGTGAAGCGATGCTGCTGCAGTCCGGGACGTCACGGCTGCAGATCGACGCCGGCGGCCAGCCGTTCGGGAGCGGCACCTTCGACATCGGTGCGCGGGTGGTTGCGCCGGCGTTGTGGAAGCACGGACTCAGCCGGCTCGACGCGCTGCTCGTGACCCATGGTGATCCCGACCACATCGGCGGCGCGCCTGTCCTGATCGAGACCTTCAGGCCGCGTCTCCTGTGGGAGGGGGTAGTGGTTCCCCGGCACGAGCCTTCGCGCCGCCTGCGCGAGCGAGCGGAGGCAACCGGCGGCGGAACGCGTCTTCTCCGCGCCGGCGAGTCTTTCGGGTGGGGCGATGGGCGCGTTCGTGTGCTGTACCCGCCGGAGCCTGACTGGGAGCGTCCACGCGTCCGCAATGACGATTCGGTGGTCCTCGAAGTCATGTGCGGTGACGTGGCGATGGTGTTGACCGGCGATGTCGGCGCGGAGGTCGAGCGCGACATCGTGCCGCAGCTGACGCCGGCGCGCATCCGAATCCTCAAGGTCGGCCACCACGGCAGCCGCACCTCGTCCTCGTCGTTGCTGCTCGAGGCCTGGCGCCCGCAGATCGCGCTGATCAGTGCCGGCCGCGGGAACACCTTCGGCCACCCTGCGCCCGAGGTCATCGAACGTCTCGAATCAATCGGCGCGCAGATCTATCGCACCGATCGCCACGGTCAGATCACGGTGGAGTCGGATTGTCGGACTGCTTTCGTCAGGACATTCACCAATGAAATTCGCTAGGACGTTCACCCATGAAAAACTTTGATCACGAAGGACACGAAGAGATCGAAGCGCACGAAGAAGAACGTGCGATGGTCCGCCCGGGAGTGCAGGTCGCTTCGCCTCTCTCCATTGAGGCCGAGCGCGCGATGTATCAAACCATCGGGTGTGCGCTAGCCGTGCACCGTGAACTCGGCCCGGGTTTCCTCGAATCGATTTACCGCAAGGCGATGTATCTCGAACTCGACGCCGGTTGCATGCGATACGAGCGCGAACGCCCGGTAAGAGTCTCCTACCGAGGCGTGGACATTCCCGGCCAGCGGGTCGATTTGATTATCGAAGGGCTGATCGTCGTGGAACTGAAGTCCGTGGTGCGCCTCGCAGACGTCCACCGCGCACAACTCATTTCATACCTGCGCACGACAGGACTCCGCGGAGGCTTGTTGATCAATTTTGCTGAGAGACGGCTCAAGGACGGAATCAAACGCGTCGTCCTATAAAAAGTTCCCGTCGTGCCCTTCGATCTCTTCGTGCCTTCGTGGTCAAACGCGGGTGAACATCGATCCCGAGCAGTTACCGGTGTGTACAACGTGCGGGGTTTACGCCCGGCGCCAGCGGATTCGCCCCGCGTCCACGCCCGCCGACGTCGCGATACACCGAATGACACGCGGCGCAGGCGTCGGACAGGTCGCCCGTCCA
>JBOGIQ010000587.1:0-2438 GCA_050742535.1 Vicinamibacterales bacterium
CTGGCGTGCGCCGCCGTCGCGGCCCGCGCATGGCCGGCGCCCGTGCAGCAGCTCGTCGGCATCGCCGGCGATGTCAATCTCGCCCGGCGGTCGGCGTGATCGCGCTGACAGCGCTTGCCGTTGTCGTAGCGCTGATGCTCCTCGAGCTGGGGATATCGACGCGCAACGAACGGGTACTCCTCTCGCGTGGCGCACTTGCGCCCCACGATCCCGTGTACGGCACGATGCGGTGGGCCTACCCGGCAGCATTCGTCGCGATGGCGATCGAGGGCGTGCTGTCGGGGCCGGCCCCGCGATCGCTCGTGCTCGCAGGCACGATCGTGTTTCTCGCCGCGAAACTGTTCAAGTTCTGGGCGATCGCCGCGCTCGGCGAGCGGTGGACCTACAAAGTGCTCGTCTTGCCCGGTGTACCGCTGGTCACGAGCGGGCCGTATCGATTCATTCGCCACCCGAACTACGTCGGCGTCGTCGGCGAACTGCTTGGAATGGCGCTGATCACCGAGGCCAGACTTGCCGGACCGGCCGGGGTCGTGTTCTTCAGCTGGCTCCTCTCACGGCGGATACGGGCGGAAGAACAGGCGCTTCGGTAGGCATATACTGGCCACGGCACCCTTGAAAGGGTGCCCTACGTGTTGGAGCTCTGGCGCCCTTCGAACGGCGCTTTACGGGTCAGCATGAAAAGGTCGCTTGCCAAAATGCGCTCATTCATCACATTGCGACGGGCCGCAATCGTTGTCGCTCCATTGCTCATCGTCGGCACGCTGCTGTCGCAGGCGCGCCCGGGCGGCACGCCCGCGGATGAGGCGCTGCGCGCCCTCAATCAGGGTCGCTACCAGGACGTCGAGCAGATCCTCAGCGGACAGACGGACGCGCGGTCGATTGCGCTGCGCGGCCGAGCCCTGATCGAGGTCGGCCGCTATGCGGATGCCGAGAAGCTGCTCGCTGGTCCGGCGAAAGCCCAGGCGACGAGCGATGCCGCGCTCGAATTCGGACTGCTGCAGCTCATCGTCGGGCGCCGCACCGAAGCGGCGCAGACGTTGCGCCGCGTCCTCAGCCTGACGCCGCGCACTGCCGCCGATAATCTTCGACTCGCGCGCGCGGCAGTGGCGCTGGGCCGCGAGACCGCCGAGACGGAGACGGTCCACGACGCCAATCGCTTCTTCCGCGAGGCGAACCGGCTGGCGCCGGACGACCCGATCATCAATGCCGAATGGGGATTGCTGTTCCTCGAGAAGTACTATCCCGACGACGCGTTGAAATCGTTTCAGGTCGCGCTCAAATCGGACGAGACGAACGTGGCGGCCCGCGTCGGCCTGGGAAATCTGCTGGCGGAGCAGAATCCTCCGACGGCCAAATCCGCAGTCGAGCAGGCGCTCAAGGTCAATCCAAACTACATCCCGGCGCACCTGTTCGTGGCGGAGAGCGCGCTGGACGATCGGCGTCTGGATGATGCGCGCCAGTCGATCGACGCGGCGCTGAAGGTGAATCCGAACAGCCTCGAGGCGCGATCGCTGCAGGCGGCGATGGTATTCATCCGCGGCGACGACAGGGAATTCGAGCGCCTCGCCGGCGAGATTCTGAAAATCAACCCGACCTACGGCGACGTCTACCGGACAGCCGGCGATCATCTGGCGCGGCAATATCGCTTCGACGAGGCCGTCGTCATGACGCGCCGCGCCCTGACGCTCGATCCGCGCAACGCGCGCACGCTGGCCGATCTGGGATTGCAGTTGATGCGAACCGGCGACGAAGCGGCCGCCCGCAAGTCGCTCGAAGCGTCGTTCGAGAGCGACAAGTTCCAGAGCAACCTGCTGACGAAAAACCTTCTCGAAGTTCTCGACGAACTGGAGAAGGATTTCGAGACGATCATCGACGGCAAGATCGTCATGAAGCTGCACAAGAACGAGATTGGCGTGATGCGTGAGCACGCGCTGCCGCTGGCCAAGGAGGCGCTGGCGGCTCTGGAGAAGCATTACAACTTCTCCGCCGAGGGTCCGCTGCTCGTCGAGATGTTTCCAAAGCACGACGGCTTCGCCGTCCGCACACTCGGCCTCCCCGGGATGATCGGCGCGCTCGGCGCCTGCTTCGGCCGTGTCGTCACGCTCGATTCACCGCGGGCGCGGAAGCCGGGGGAGTTCAGCTGGCAGGAAACCCTGTGGCACGAGATGGCGCATGTCATCACGCTGCAGATGTCGAAGAATCGCATCCCGCGCTGGCTGAGCGAGGGTACGTCGGTATTCGAGGAACGCCGCGGCCGCCCTGAGTGGGGACGAGAGTCGGATATCAGCTTTGCCCAGGCCTACAACGAAGGAAAGCTGCTCAAGCTGGCCGACCTGAACGAAGGTTTCAGCGATCCGCGAATGATCACCATCGCGTACTACCAGTCGTCACTGGTTGTGGAGCACCTCATCAACAGTTTTGGCGAGCCGGCGTTCCAC
>JBOGIQ010000588.1:0-2427 GCA_050742535.1 Vicinamibacterales bacterium
CGTCAGGGCGGACCCGCGCCGGGGGCGGCGGCGGGTGCACAGGCTCCAGCAGGAGGTCAGGCACCTGGTGGCGGGCAGCGCGCCGGTGGGCCTCCGCCGCAGGGTGGCGCGCCCGGTGGCGGGCGCGGCGGTCCGTCGATCCTCGGAGCGAATGCGCCCGCGTGCACGCCGCCGCCCGAGTTCGTGCAGAAGGGCCCCGGCGAGATCAGCGCGCCCTTCGGCATCGCCTTCAACAACGGCTACCTCTACGTCGGCAACACGGCGTCGCTCGTCCGCTACCGGTACTCGAATGGCGATCTGAAGGCGCAGGGTGAACCCGAGAAGCTGATGAACCTGCCGGCCGGCGGGCACTCGACGCGCAACATCATCTTCAACCGCGCGGGTAACAAGATGTATGTCGCGGTCGGATCGCAGTCGAATAACGACGCCGGCGAGGATTGCCGCCGCGCCGCGATTCTCGAGTTCAACCCGGACGGCAGCGGCTATCGCGTCTACGCCTCCGGCATTCGCAACCCGGTTGGACTGGCGCTGCAGCCTGGCACCGACATCATCTGGACCGCGATGAACGAGCGCGACAATCTGGGTGACGACCTCGTGCCCGATTACGCGACGTCGGTGAAGGACGGCGGCTTCTACGGCTGGCCGTACTCCTACATCGGCAAGAACTACGACCCGCGTTTCATCGGTTCGTTCCCCGATCTCGTGAACAAGGCGCTCGTGCCCGACGTGCTCCTGCCGGCGCACGCGGCGGCGCTCGGCATTACCTTCTATACCGGCAACCAGTTCCCGCAGCGCTACCGCAACGGCGGATTCGTGGCGCTGCACGGATCGTGGAACCGCTCGAGCGCGGCCGGCTACAAGGTGGTGTTCTTCCCGATGAACAACGGCAGGCCCGGTCCAATCGAAGACTTTCTGACCGGATTCCTCACCAACGTCGGCGGGCAGGGTGTGCCGATCGAACGGTGGGGGCGCCCGGTGGGCGTGCTGATGGCCCGCGACGGCTCGCTGCTCGTGTCGGACGACGCCTCGAATCGAATCTGGAAGATATCAGTCGCGCGTAAGTAGCTTCCGCCTTCAGGCGGAAGGCTCGTGCCCGAGGTTCCTCACACGGTCCCCGGTCTGAATCCGGCCGGGGACCACAACCCTCGCATTGATCCCGCGCAGGTTCAGCTCGCGTCCCCTCGGCGAGTTCACGAAATTCGTCGCGTCCGTGCCGAATCGCCCCTGGAATTTCACGCAGCCGGTATGCGGCTGTGCCGTCACCTCGATGACGGCCGAGCCGATCGCGAGGCGCGTGCCGGGCGGGAGATTCGCGGCGCTGATATCGAGATCGACGTAGAGCTGATCGCCCGCCAGTCCCCACCGCGTCTTCTCGCCGGCAATCATCGCGATCACCCGCGAGTTCATCACGTTGACCTGCATGTCCGGATGCGGTGAGCCGTCAGCCGTCCGCCGGCTGTGACGAATGCTCCAGGTGTCGCCCAGGAGGCCGGTGGCGGCGTCCAGTTCACCGACTTCCAGCACATCTCGTCGTCCCACGGCTGGCCGGCGAACGATCAGATCGAGCGTGCCCTCGTCCTTCGGCGACTGCAGCGCCGCCGGTAGTGCTGCTTCAAGTTCTTCGAGGGAGAGATTCCGTGGAGTTGCCATGTCGAACATGCTGCGATCGTACGTTACAGGGCAGCAGGGATCGTCTTACCGACATCGGCAGGTCCGCCTGAAGGCGGACACTACGACGGAGAATCCGCCTGAAGGCGGACACTACGACGGACTCCACGTAGGGCGCCCCTTCAGGGGTGCCTAGCTTGTGACCATCGCCCTGGTGATTCTCGCGACGGCCGGGGCTCCGCACTGGCGCATGGTGAGCTGGAGCTCGGCGCGCAGGATGTCGAGCACGCGCTCCACGCCCTGTTGTCCGAACGCGCTGAGTCCCCACACGTAGGGGCGGCCGACGCCGACAGCTCGAGCGCCCATGGCGAGCGCCTTGAAGATGTCGGTGCCGCGGCGGAAGCCACCGTCGATGAAGACCGCCAGGCCGGAGCCGGCACCGTCGATCGCTTCGGAGAGTGCTTCGATCGTGCTGCGATTGGTGTCGAGCGCGCGGCCGCCATGGTTCGAGACGACGATGCCGTCCACGCCGTGCTCGCGGGCGAGGCGCGCATCCTCGCGCGTTTCAATCCCTTTCAACACGAGCTTCATCCGTGTCAGCTTCTTCAGCCGCTCGACGTAGTCCCACGTTGCGCCGGCGGGATTCATCGCCGGCTCGAGCCCGGCGAGCATCGTCAGCTCGGCGAGCGTCCGTCCGCCGCGGGCGTTGGCGTGGCAGGCCGTGCAGGTGCCCTTGTCGATGCGCCGTGCCCGTTCGGCGGTTTCGAGATTGCGCCCGCCCAGCAGATCGATGGTCCATACGAGCACTGGACAGCCAGC
>JBOGIQ010000589.1:0-2402 GCA_050742535.1 Vicinamibacterales bacterium
GGGGAGCTGCGCTGGCCCCCGTTCCGGAGGGTCGCTCACGTCCCGGCTGCGTGCTCTGTTCTGGTGCCGATTGTTGTCGGCCCACCGTTCGACAACGCCGCTCATTCTTCCAGCAGGAGGCCTGTATGCCTGTGATCAAACCTCGGACGCGCGGCAAGCAAGTCGTGCGGCACATCACGCGCCTCGATCGCGAGAACAACGAGACGCTGTACGCCTACGCGCAATTCCTCGGCGAGCCGACCGAATACGTGATCAATCAGCTCGTGGAATCCGTGTTGGCGAAGGACAAGGACTTCGTCGCCTGGCGCGCCGACCATCCGCAGTCCTTCGTACCGCAAACCGTCTCGGCCACGCGGAAGCCGAAGCGGCATGTCGCCGCGGCGCATACCAGCCGGGCGACGGCCCATAACCGCGAGTCCATCCCCGCTGGAACTGCGGGGTAGATCGCGGCATGAAGAGGTGAGGACATGTTTCGACGAATGCTCGCCGCGAGAGGGCTGATCGCGATGTCCGTGGCCGCCGTGATCGGCGCGTGGGGACTGCACGCGTACCCCGTGCAGATCGACAACCCGTTCCTGGCCCTGATCGCGCTCCAGAAGCCGTTCGTGTTCGACCTCTTGTCCTACGGCTACGCGACGCTCTGGTTCTCGAGCACGTTCTTCGCGGCATCCTTCGTGACGTCCATGGCCGCGATCGTCGCGTACCGCTACCCGGATCGGGTCCGGCCGCGTGCCTTGCCGCCCTACCCGGATCCGGCCACGCGGCCGACGCCGAGCCTCGTGCTCGGCGAGGCACATTTCGCCCGCACGAGCGGCCCGGCTCCGCAGCCGAACTGGCTCGAGATCCCGCAGCGCGGCCTCTACACCGGCGTCATGATTTTCGGCGCCGTCGGGACCGGCAAAACGTCGGCGTGCATGTATCCGTACGTCGATCAGTTATTGCGCTGGCGCGCGGATGATGCGGCACGGAAATGCAGCGGCCTCGTCCTGGAAGTGAAAGGCGACTTCTGTGCCCAGGTTCAGCAGATGTTGCGGGCGGCGAATCGCGCGGAGGACTACCTCGAAATCGGGCTCGATTCCGGCGTCTGTTACAACCCGCTGCACAACGATCTCGATCCGTACGCCGTCGCGTACGCGATCGGCAGTCTCCTGAACAATCTCTTCGGCAAATCCAAGGAGCCGTTCTGGCAGCAGGCGTACACGGATCTGCTGAAGTTCGTGATCTCGCTGCGGCGGATTTCCGAGGGCTATACGACGCTCGCGGAGGTCTATCAGTTCATCATCGACGACGACAAGATTCGCAAGAACATCAAAGCCCTGAAAGAGCAGTTCGCAAATCCCGGCGATGTCATCGCGATCGGGCACGAATGGTACCGCGGCGAGCTGCGCCACACGCCGTGGACCCTGTGGGCGGACCTGAGCGAGACGCACACGGCGCATCCGTTCAATGCGGAGCTGGAAACCTACCTGATCGACAAGGACATTCCCTATGAAGTCCGGGGCGGATCCGCGGCCATTTCCGCCGACCGCCAGCATCGGCTCGCCGCGATCGATCGCTGGTACACCAGCACCTGGACGCGCCTCGATACGAAGGTCAAAGCGTCCATCGTCGAGGGCGTGGTGGTCTTCCTCTCGCTCTTTGACGAAAACCCGAAGGTGTACCGGGCGTTTTGCCCGCCGCGTGAGGCGTACATTCGGCCACCGAAACCGGGCGAACCGCGTCCCCTGCCGCCGCTCGAAGACCTGCTCGAAACCGGGCATGTCCTTGGGCTGAATTTTCCGGTCGCCATGAACCCGGCACTGGCGCGAGGTCTGGGGGTGATGCTGAAACTCGATTTTCAGCGCGCCGTCCTTCAGCGCATCCCGAAGATCGCCGCCAATCCGTCGCAGATCTGGCGGGACATTCTGTTCGTGGCCGACGAGTACCACTCGTTCGCCACCGTGGGCGAAACCGATCCCACCGGCGATGAACGAGCCTTCGCCTTGTCGCGGCAAGCGCGCCTGATTCCGATCGTCGCGACGCAGAGCATTTCGTCGCTCCGATCCGCGCTCGGAAGCGACGAAGGATGGCGAACGCTACTGCAATGCTTCCGCACGAAAGTCCTTCTGGCGACGAGCGACGAATTCACGGCGAGAACCGCCGCGGATCTGTGTGGTCGTGCGGACCGACTCAAGGCGCGGTACTCGGTGTCGGAGGCTGGGCAGGGCGCCCACATTTCCCTCCTGACAGGCCATGCGACCGCGTCCAAGCATAGCCTCAGCGCGAGCAAGACCTACATGCTCGAATCCGACTACATCTTTCAGCCGCGTGTCTTCACCGAATTGCAGCACGCGCAAGCCATCGTCATTCCGTACGACGGGCTGAATCCGTTGCCGCCGCAGTACTGCTACCTGAAGCCGCAC
>JBOGIQ010000590.1:0-2395 GCA_050742535.1 Vicinamibacterales bacterium
GCGTGCCCCCGCAGCTCGGGCGCGGGTTCTCCGCCGGCGATCAGACCCCTGGCGGCACACCAACCGTGATGCTCGGTCATGGCTACTGGCAGCGCCGCTTCGGCGGCGACTCCAACATCCTGGGGCGGATCATCACCGTGGACGCGATCCCGCACGAGATCATCGGCGTAATGCCGCGCGGCTTCCGCGTTGTCGATGCCGATGCCGACATCCTCGTGCCGCTGCGTCTCGAGCGCAGCCGGCTGGTCCGAAACGCGTTCGCGTTTCTGGGCGTCGCGCGGCTGAGGCCTGGCGCGACGATCGCCGGGGCGAACGCCGACCTCGCACGCATGTTTCCGGAGTGGCTGAACGGCTGGCCCGGCGGCTCGACAGAGTTCTACGAAAGCATGCGGATCACGCCCGACATCCGGCCGCTCAAACAGGAGGTGGTCGGCGGTGTCAGTCGGATTCTGTGGGTCGTCGTAGGCACGATCGGCATCGTGTTGTTGATCGCCTGCGCGAACGTCACGAATCTGCTGCTGGTCAGGGCCGAAGGGCGGCAGCAGGAGGTCGCGGTGCGCGCGGCGCTCGGCGCGGGCTCGTGGCGGCTCATACGCGAGCTGCTCCTCGAAAGCGTCCTTCTTGCGCTTCTCGGCGGCCTCGTCGGCATCGGGCTCGCACTCGCGGCGCTGCGACTGCTCGTGTCGGTCGGTCCCGTCGGCCTCCCACGGCTCGGCGACATCGCCCTCGATGCGCGCGCGCTCACCTTCGCCCTGCTCGTGTCACTGGCCGCCGGCGTGTTGCTCGGCTTGGCACCGGCGCTCAAATACCCGCGCCGGCGAATCGCCGCCGCCCTCCACGGTATCGGACGCACTGTCGGCATCAGCCGCGAGCGCCATCGCATCCAGAACGCGCTCGTGGTGGCGCAGGTGGCGCTGGCGCTGGTGCTGCTCGTCGGCTCGGGGCTGATGATTCGGACGTTCCAGGCGCTCCGCGCCGTGGAGCCCGGCTTCACCAGTCCCGAGCAGCTGCAGATCATGCGCATCGCGATCCCCACGGCTACCGTCGCCGAGCCGGAGCGCGTCGCACGGCTGCAGCGCGACATCCTCGACTCGCTGGCGGCGATTCCGGGCGCGCTGTCCGTGGGGTACGTGAGCTCGATGCCAATGGACGGACTCGCGACGGACTGGGATGCGATCACGGTGGAGGGACAACCTCCACGCGCACCTGGCGACCCGCCGGGCCCGCTGCGCCGCCTCAAGTACCTGTCGCCGGGTCTCCTTGCGGCCAGCGGCACACGGCTCGTGGCCGGGCGCGACCTCACCTGGACCGAAATCGACGATGGAAGGCCGAGGGTCCTGGTGTCCGAGAACCTGGCGCGTGAGGTATGGGGCTCACCCGCGGGCGCGCTTGGCAAACGCATTCGCCTCAACCCGCGCGCTCCGTGGTCGGACGTGATTGGCGTCGCGCAAGACGTCCGCGACAACGGCGTCGATACGGCGGCACCGGCGATCGTCTATTTCCCCCCGCTCCGCAACCCCGGCACCCCAGGCGCGAGCGTCGTCCGCGCCGCCACATTCGTCGTCCGCAGTCCCCAGGCGGGCACCGCGGCGTTCCTCCGGCAGGTCCAGCAGGCGGTCTGGGCGAACAATCCGACGCTGCCCGTAGGGGCGACGCAGACGATGCAGGATGTCTACGAGCGGTCGCTGGCGCGACATACGTTCACGCTGCTCATGCTGGGGTTCGCCGGCAGCATGGCGCTCGCGCTGGGCATCATCGGTATCTACGGCTTGATCTCGTACACAGTCACGCAGCGGCGGCGCGAAATCGGCATACGTCTGGCGCTTGGCGCACAGCGGGCGGAGGTGCGGCACCGCTTCGTCAGGCACGGCGTGTTCTTGACGAGCGTGGGAGTCGTGATCGGCGTCGTGACGGCCGTGGCGGTGACGCGGCTCATGACGTCGCTCCTCTTCGAGGTCAGCCCGCTCGACCCGCTGACGTACGTGGCCGTGGCTGTTCTGCTCGTCGCCGCGGCCGCGGTCGCCAGTTATGTGCCCGCGCGGCGCGCGTCCGCCGTGCAGCCCGTCGAGGCGCTCGCCGCGGACTGATCGGCAGGGGCAGCGCCCGCCTTTGCGCTACGCCCCTCGCGCGCACAGGTGCGAGTCCAACTCCTCCAACGCGTTACGGAACGCTCGGCGCGCGCGCGACAGACGGGACATGACCGTTCCCATCGGAATACCCGTCGCGTCCGCCATCTCCCGGTACGACAGGCCCTCCATCTCCCGCAGGACGAGCAGCTCCCGAAAGCGGTTGGGCAGGTGGGCCATCGCCCGCTCGATTGCCGCCGCGGTGACGCTGCGCAGTAGCAACGTTTCAGGATCGACCGCCAGCAGATCGGTGCCGTGCTGCTCTTCAT
>JBOGIQ010000591.1:0-2394 GCA_050742535.1 Vicinamibacterales bacterium
TGAGGTGAACGAAACAGGTTCTCGGCATGCCTCCAGGGTTTATAGCATCAACCGCTCACGTCGAGGTCGCCGAACGCCACGAAGGCACAAAGATCACAAAGTCGCGCTGATCTTTCAGATGCGTGTAGCGTGGATTTTGTGGGGCGAGCCTTTCAGGCTCGCCTCGCGAACCCGAAGGGGCCCGAAGGGTTCGCGCCACGGAAGTGAAATCCGCGCTAGCTACCCAGGCTGCCCATTGCCGCCAAGGCCCAGCCGCTCGAGCGCCTTCAACAGGCCCTGACGCGTGAGGCCGAGATCGCGTGCGGCGCGGGACCGGTTGCCTCCGGCACGCGCCAGCGCGACTTCGACGAAGCGCCGTTCCCACTGCAGCCGCGCCGTGCTCAGGCGCGCCGCGGTCACGGTCGTGGCGCCGGTAATCACCGCCGGCAGCAGTGACGCTCGCACCTGGCCACGCATCGGCGCTTCCACGGCCAGTGCGGCCATCACGTTCTGCAGCTCCCGGACGTTCCCCGGCCAGTGATACCGGGCCAGAGCCGCGAGCACACCGTGGGAGAGCGTGGCCGTGGTGTTCACCCGCGCGCTGGCCGCGGTCCAGAAATGCCGCACGAGCGGTGCGACGTCCTCCGGGCGTTCCCGCAGCGGCGGAATCCGGATACGAATGACCTCCAGGCGATACAGCAGATCCTGGCGGAACCGTCCCTCCTCTCCCTCACGCCGAAGATCGCGATTGGCCGCGCTGACGAAGCGGACATCGACCTTCCGGCTGAAGGTCTCCCCCACGCGCCGGACCTCCTGTTGCTGCACCACACGCAGCAGCTTCGCCTGCGCCCGCGCCGAGAGATCGGCCACTTCATCGAGAAACAGGGTGCCGCCGTCTGCCTCTTCAACCAGCCCCGCGCGATCGTGAACGGCACCGCTGAATGCCCCGCGGGCGTGGCCGAAGAGCTCCGATTCGAAGAGGTCGTCAGGAAGGGCGGCGCAGTTGACGTCGCAGAATCGCCGGCTCCGGCGCGGGCTCAGCTGGTGGATTGCCCGTGCGACGAGCTCCTTGCCCACTCCACTCTCGCCCTCGATCAGCACCGAGAACGGCGCCGCCGCTGCCCGGAGCACGGCACGGCGGACCTCGCCGATCGCCGCGCTGACGCCGACGAGCTCAGGGATCGCCGTGGCCGCCTGCGCCACCGCGCGTACGCCGTGGCTCAGCGACTCGACCCGGGGGGCCGCGACGGCAGACGCCAGGTTCAGCAGCGGCAGCGCGTCGCCCGGCGATCGATCGGCCGGCCATCGCGCGCAGAGGGCGCCGATCAGTCGCGAGCCGAGCCGCACGGGCACGGCGATCTCCCATCCCGATTCCGCAGGCTCGGGGCCGATCACGGTGCCCGCCTCGAGCGCACGCGGGCCAAGCCGGGTCGTGAGGCCGGCTCCAGATGCGACAACGGCGGTCGCCGGTCCCTGATCGCTCGTCCAGAACTCGACCCGGGTCGCCCGCACCCCTTGAAGAACGAAGGTGCCGATTCGCTTCAAGGCATCGGCATCGTCGTTCTCTCTATGCGCGAGCGTGACGAGTTCGGCCGCACCGGCAGGAACGGCCGCCGCACACGCCGCGCCGGCGCGAGATGGTGCTGGCGACGTCACACGTCGATCAATTGCCGATTGGAGCAGTGGGGGAAGCACGGATCGCATCCGCGCCAGCGCTCGCCGCTCACGGTCGGCCTCGCTCGCCCTGCCTGCTCTCCGCAGAGCGTGGCTCCACGCCAGCCGCATGCGGGCGAGCCGAAGGGGTGTGCGGGCGGCACGCGTGGCGGCTTCGAACACACCCAGCTGTTCCCTCGCCAGCGTCAGGTCGCCTGTCGCCAGCAGGACGCGTAAATGGGCGCCAAGCGCAATCACCCGCGCCGCGTGATCCCCGCGTCCGGTGGCGTCCAGCAGCGCGCGTGCACGCCGGCCGGCGTCGAAGAGGTCGCCCGTTTCGACGAGCAGCCGGACGGCCGTCGCCGCAACGAACACGTGGGGCGACCCCTGCGGGTTTGGCAGCGGTGTCGAGACGCTCTGCTGGATGAAGGGAAGCGCCGCCGCCTCGCCGAGCCTTCCCTGCCACAGCAGGACGCGGCCGAGCGTCGCCTCTGCCAGCTGGCGCACGTCTTCCACAGCGGCCGCAACGAGCACCGCCCGGCATAAGGACTCCGCCGCTGTCAGCTGGCCCGCGTCGGTCCGCCCCGCGGCCTGCCAGATGCGGGCGCGGCCAACGAGCCGGAGGTCGACGCTTTCGGCGTGCACCGCCGCTTCTTCAAACGCGGTGTCGGCGGCCGCCACGCGCCCCCGCTCGAGTAAGAGCTGCCCCAGCGCCATGTAAGTCTCCGCAGCGGCGGCGCCCGCGCGCCGGCGGCCCAGCGC
>JBOGIQ010000592.1:0-2393 GCA_050742535.1 Vicinamibacterales bacterium
ATGATCGTGCGAGTGGTGTTCATGAGGGCCGTGCGCGTGAGCGTGGGCGTGGCCGTGCGCATGCTCGTGGACGTTCGCGGAGCCGGGATCTTCACCACGCACGCAGAATTTCGTGGCGCGCACCCCGGCGCGCACCACCTGTTCCGTCCAGACCGAATCCGGCGTTATCGCGAGAGAACCGAGGGCACGGCGGATGCCGTCGAGCGGCACGCCGGCGTCGATCAGCGCGCCGAGGACCATGTCGCCCGAAGCGCCCGAGAAGCAGTCGAAGTACAGAATCCGCAAATCCAACCCATCTTACCGAAGTCGGCGCGTCATCAGCCATCTGCGCGGGGCAGCTGTCCGGCTTCGGCGAACGAGTAGTAGCGCTGGTCCGCGAGTATCAGGTGGTCGAGCACGTCGATCCCGATGACCTGTCCCGCCTCGGCCAGCCGCGCCGTCAGCGCCACGTCGTCGGCGCTCGGCCGCGGGTCGCCTGACGGATGGTTGTGGAACAGGACGATTGCCGCCGCGCGGCCGGCGATCGCGTCGCGGAACACCTCCCGCGGATGCGCGACCGTCGAGTCCAGCGAGCCGCTGGACACGAGTCTGATCTGGATCAGCCGGTGTTTGGTATCGAGCAGGACGATGCCGAACTGCTCGACGGGCCGGGAGCCGTGCTGCGGCAGCAGATGCGACGCCAGTTGACGCGGCGTGTTCAGCCGCGGCCGATCGCCGTGCGTGCGCATCAGCGTCCGTCGCCCGAGCTCCACTGCCGCCAGTACCTGTGCGGCGCGCGCGGCGCCGACACCGGAAATCGCGCGCAGGTCGGCTGCCGTCGAGCGTGTGAGCCCATAGAGGCCGCCGCGTTGCTCGAGCACGGTGTTCGACACGTCGAGGACATCGCGGTCGCGCGATCCGCTGCCCAGCACCAGGGCGAGCAATTCGTTGTCGCCGAGTGCCGACGCACCGAGCCGTTCGAGTTTTTCGCGCGGGCGATCGTGTGGCGCCACGTCTTTCATCGTCTATACTCAGACTCTCATGCAGGTTCGTCCGCTGCGAGCATCGGCGCTCGCGCTGCTGCTGCTGTTGACGGCATGCGGCACTCCCCCACACAAGGAAATGGATCAGGCGCACGGCGCCATCGATGCGGCCCGCGCCGCCGGCGCCGAGCGCTATGCCGCGGAGGAATTCACCGCCGCGACCGCGTCGCTGACCGCCGCGACACAGGCCGTCGATCAGCGCGACTACCGGCTGGCGCTCAACCACGCCCTCGAGAGCCGCGAACATGCGCAGAACGCCGCGCGCATCTCCGCCGAGACCCAGGGAAAGCTCCGCGCCGAAGTCGATCGCGCGACCCAGGAGGTCATCGCGCTGCTGGCGCAGGCGGCCGGCCGGCTCACCACGGCGGAAAAGAGCCGGATACCGCGTCGCGTCATCACCGACGCGCGTCGTGCCATTGCGACCGCGAAAGAGGAAATGCAAAAAGCGGGCGTAGCCGTCGAGGCAGGCGACGTCCCCGCCGCCCAGGCTGTGCTCTCCAGCGCGAAACAGCGGCTTTCCGACGTCATTGCCGGGCTCGATGCCGCACTGCGTGCGCAAAACGCGCGACGCCGGCGCTAGGTCGAGTACGCAGAAATTGAGACACGGAGGCCACCAGGCCCTCTTCGTGCCTTCGTGATCAGAAGACGAGCGGACTGAGGCCGAGCACCAGGCCGACGATGATGAAGAACCCGGCGACGTCGAGGAGGACGCCGTACTTCATCATCGACGTGATCGGAATGAAGCCGGAGCTGTAGACGATGGCGTTCGGCGGCGTCGACACCGGCATCATGAACCCCATGCTCGCGCCCAGCGTCGCACCAAGCGCCGGCTGGAGCGGCGGCACGCCCGCTGCCTGCGAGACCGCAATCGCAATCGGCACGATCATGTTTGCCGCGGCTGTGTTGGAGGTCGCTTCCGACAGCACGATCGCGGCACCCGTGAACAGCATCGTCAACGCGACGGTGGTCTGCGACGGCAGCCAGGCCGTGATGCCTTTCCCCAGCGCTGCGGCGAGACCCGTCGAGAACGCCAGCTCGCCCATCGCCAGGCCGCCGCCGAAGAGCAGAATTACACCCCAGTCGATCTTCAGCGCCTGCTCCCACGTGAGAGTAAAGCTCCGTCCGGTCCAATTGACTGGAAGCACGAACAGGAGCAGCGCGCCGAGCATGGCGGCCACGCTTTCCGGCACGGCCTGCGCGAATCCGCGGGCAAATGCCGTGTCGTCCACACCGGCAATGGCAAACACGCCGGGCGCCACCCACAGCAGCACGGTGATGCCAAAGGCGATGAGGACGTTCCGTTGACCGCGTGAGACGCGTCCGAGCTTGTCGAGCTCATCGCGAACGATCTGCGTGCTGGCGGCGTCCACG
>JBOGIQ010000593.1:0-2386 GCA_050742535.1 Vicinamibacterales bacterium
CCCTCAGGTGCGCCCGCGTCCAGTCGATCACGCCACGCCGGGCGATCGAGCGGAGCACCAGACGCAGGCGCCGCTCGTACGGGCGGAGCACCTCGAGCCGTTCCAGAATCCAGAACCGGATGGCGCGAAGGGTCTGCCAGACGTGCAGCAGACCGGCAAGCACGAAGCACTGAAGGGACGCCGCGACGCCCGCCGCGCGGGAGATCTCCGGACGCCCCTCGCCGCGAACAGTGAAGGTCCAGAACAGGCTGACGGCGTGGCTGATCCACCACGGGACGTACGCGTAGAGCGGCCGGCCCTGCGGAAAGAAGCTGACACGCTGCCGGCCGAGGCTGAAGATCCGGCCGTACCAGCGGCGGAACCACAGCACCTGCGGGACCTGTTTGAACTGACCGTATAACGACAGCTCCGTGAACAGCAGGCGATCCGGCACCAGCACGTGGCGGTAGACCCCGGCCCGCTCCAGCGCATTGATGCGATAGAGCCCGTAGACCATGTTGCCGGCCGACATGTGTCTGATGCCGCGGCGCATCCGGACCCACCGATCGGTCACGCCAAACGTGTCGAACGCCCACGGCCGCCGCTTCAGCACTTCGCCGGCGGCGCCGATGCGCCGGTTGAGCGGGTAGGTGAGCACCACCTCCGGATGCGCGTCGAGCGCCTCGACGAGCTGCTGCAGCCAGCGTGGGTGCCACAGGTCGTGATCGCTGGCCCAGGCGAAATACTCCGCGTCGGGATACTTCGCGCGGGCCGCGTTGAAGGCTTCGTGCGAATTGCCGATCAGGCCGAGGCGCTCGGTGTTGCACTGATACGAGACGCGTGAGTCGAGCGCCCCGTACTCGCGGGCGATTGCCGGCGTCTCGTCGGTGGAACAGTCATCCACCAGCACCAGCGCGAAATCGGTATACGTCTGGCTGAGGATCGACTCGATCGCCTCCGGAAAATCCTTCGCGTGATTGAAGAGCGGCGATCCGATGATGACGCGAGGCATTAGCTGAGTGCCTCGAAATGCAAGATGCAAGATGCAAAATGCAAACAGGACATGCCGCCCTGCTGCCGGGTTTGCATTTTGAATTTTGAATTTTGCATTACCGCGCTAGAGCTTTATCCGCTTCCAGCCGATCACGTGCTTGTAATCGGTCTTTGATGGCTCTTCGTCCATCATTTTCTGGTAGCTGACTTTGAGCACCTGGACGTCGCGCGGCCAGAAGTACTTCGCGATGACGCGCGAGACGCTGTCCAGCTCGTGGTTCATCGCCGAGCGTTCACGATTCAGGCTGTAGAGAAACCGCGCCCCGAGCTCGTGCGACTTCGCCACATACGACGTCACCTGCGCCGTCGTCATTTCCTGGAACGAGACCATGTTCACCGCCAGGTCGAGACGATCGGGCGTGAGGTCCGTCAGCGCGGTGTTCGGCGTGAAGATGAAGTCGTAGTCGCGCCAGTTGGCGAAGATGCGATCGGCCGGCTCTTCGCCCCAGAACCGCACCTTCGCGCCGGGGAACAGCGTCATCAGATACGTCGCGGAGAAGAGAAACAGCTCCGGAAAGTCGCTGATCAGATACGTCGTGTTCGGGCAGAGCCTCTTGAACTGATAGGGAAACCCACCCCATCCCGCGCCGACTTCCCACACCAGCTTTCGCTCATTCGCGTTGGCGGACCCAACAGGGTCCGCCCCACGTCCACGGAACTCTTCGAGCACCGCCCCTTTGTCCAGGGCGATGAGCACTTCGAAGAATTTCAGCGTGTCGAGATTGACCAGCTGACCGTCGATGACGAAGCCGAAGCCGCCGAGGTCGGACGGCTCGGGCACGAACAGCTCCGGGTTGCGCGCAGTCGCCTGCAGGGCGTGCAGCTTCTCGGCATACCGGGCGGCTTTCCGCTCGCGGCCCGAGCGGTAGTCGTGCACATGCAGACCCGTGACGTGAAACGAGTGCGCCCGCAGCTTGTCGACGATGAGCGGGCTCGCGTCGAGCATGTACTCGAAGTTGGCGAGCTCTTCCTGCCAGTAGGCGCTCGGCTTGTAGTTCGGGTCAGCCTCGACGCGGCCGCGCATCTCGAGCACGCGCTCGCGCACGTACTCGTAGTTCGCGAAGGCCGGAGTCGCGCGCAGGCGCGCGACCCGCTCAGCCAGCGCGGCCGACGGCGATGCCACGTGCATCAGGTCAGTCACGCGCTACCCTGCCTTTGTCGTCGGTACATCCGCAACCTGGTCGCCGCCGCGTGCCTGTGCCGGGTCCGATGAATGAGGCGGCGCCGCCGCGCGCGGCCGCCGCCGTTGACGCCTGACAGCCGCGGATCCCGCCAGCTTCAGCAGCGCCTGCAATGGGTACAGGGCGATCGGAACGGTCGCTCGCGCACGCCGTTTCGACGCCATCTTTTCCAA
>JBOGIQ010000594.1:0-2365 GCA_050742535.1 Vicinamibacterales bacterium
CGTCGGGTGGTGCGCCGGCGGCCAACGCCACCGGGACGGCGGCGCCGGCGAACGCGAGCGCGGCGGCGATTTCGCCGTACCACGACTTCTCCTGCCCCCGCACCATCGCAGCGGCCAGCACGAGCGTGGGAAGCGCCGGAACGGCCAGGGACCACCGGAGAGACGGTTCAATGATCAGCGCCGCGCCGATCCCCGCGCCGAGTGCGCAGGTGACGCACGCCCGCAGCCATCGCGCGGCCGCGGCACCGTATTCGCGTGCCGCGCGGACGCCACGTCGACCAAAGCGGATCGCGGCCGGCTCGTGCGCCAGAAACAAGGCAATCACGGCGGTCGCCAGCAGCAGAGCGCCGCCGACACGCCCGCGACGCCGAACGCGGTGACCAGCGGAAACGCCATCTGGCCGTACGCGCCGTGCTCACGGGGAAGGTACAGGTTCACCGGTGGGTGGCCTGGGTGGCCTGGGTAGCCTGGGTGGCCTGGGTAGCCTGGGTAGCCTGGGTGGCCTGGGTAGCCTGGGTTGCCTGGGTAGACACGTTCATCCCGCGACGGCCGCCGCGTGCGTCAGCGCGAGCGCCCGCGGGAACAGCACGTTGTTCTCGAGATGGACGTGTAGGTGCATCGCCGCCTCGAGTTCCGCGAGGCCATGGTAAAGCGCGCGGAACGTCTCGCACGCCCATTCGGGCGTGACGTAGCCGTCGGTGACGGTGCGCAGCTCCGCCAGCAGCGTGCCCGCGCGATCGTGCTCGGCCTCCATCACGGTGATGGGTGCAGAAATCGGAATCGCTGTGCGCCCCCGAGCGGCTTCGACGGCCCGAATCGCTGGAAAGAGCACCGCCTCCTCCTTCCGCATATGCGACTGGAGGTCTGCCGACAGCTCGGACACGATCGCGTCGAGACGTGCGAGATACGGCGCCTTGCTCCCGTGCACGCGGTGCACTTTGGCCGCCATGGCCTCGAGCCGCGGCAACTCCTCCCGCAGCGGCTCGTGGTAGGTGGCGACAATGTGGCCGGCGAGGGCATGCAGCGGCTCGCGGTTCCAGTCGCGCACATCCGCGGCCGGCTGCTGCGCCGACGCTTCGATGGCGCCGACAAGGGCGGCGTACGACACGCCGTGCGCCTGACAAGCTGCCGACAGCGCAGCCTTCCCGCCACAGCAGAAGTCGATGCCGTATCGCTGAAAGACGCGAACGCTCGACGGAAGCGTCGACGCGACCTCAGCCACGGTCGTAGTTTCGGTAATCTGCATCGCCGTACTCCTCAGTGTGCTTCCCGCATGCTGACGCAGGGAGGCGTCGGTGTCTTTGCGCGTGCGCAAAGAGCAATCGTCGGGACAAGCGGCCTATTCCAGGTCGTCGGCGATGCGTGACAGCGCCTGCGCATTCCTGATCACGACCCGCTGCCGGCCGGCGTCGAGCAGCCCGGCGGCTTCGAAGCTGCTGACGATCCGGCTGACGGTATAGAGGGTGGTTCCGGTCATCTGGGCGATGTCGTCGCGCGACAGCGGGAGGTCGATCAGCATGCCCGCTTCAATCGGGCGGCCGGCCTGCTGAACCAGGCGCAGCAGCGCCCGCGCCACCCGGCGCTCGACCTTCTCGGTCGCCAGCTGACGGTACCTGACCTCCAGCTCATGGAGGCGGGTCGCGACGAACTGCAGGGCGTTCAGCGCCAGCCTCGGATGCCGCTCCATGAGGCGGGCCATGACGCCGCCTAACCATTCGAGCGCCGCAGCCTCGGTGACGGCTTCGGCGGTGATCGGGTAGGTCCCGCCGCCGAACGCCGCCGAAAGCGTCGCCGGGCCCAACGAGCCGGAGTACCACCTGATGCCCGTCCGGCGTCAGCTGGGTCAGTTTCACCGACCCTGAGTCGAGCACGAAGAACGACGACGCCGGATCGCCTTCGCGGAAGAACGTCGCGCCGGCGGCGACGCGCTTCATCTGCGCCGCCGCTCTCACCTCGGCGAGCGCCGCCGCGTCAAGCGCGGCGAACAGCGGGATCGCTTTCGCGAAGGCGGGGCCGTCGGCCACTGCTGAAGGATATCAATCCAGGCCGGCCACGCTCACGCATCGCGCGAAATATTCCCCTTACTCGCTCGTCACGGATTCTTCAGCGAATCTTCAGTTGGAGACAGCACGTGACGACGTAGACTGCGCACCGAGCAAGGAGGTTCGCGATGAAGTCATTCCTGTGTGTCATGGTGATCGTTGCCCTCGGGTCATGGGCCACAGTGGAGGGCCAGGGCGGCAAACTGTCGGATGCGGAGTTCAGGAAGCTCGCCGCGTCACACGCCAATGCGGAGGAGCACCAGAAACTCGCCGCCCACTACACCGCGCACGCAATCGAACACGAAGGCGAGGCCAAGCTGCAT
>JBOGIQ010000595.1:0-2340 GCA_050742535.1 Vicinamibacterales bacterium
ATCGTCGACGTTGTCGTCGAGCAGGAAGGGCAGCGGGTGACGGATCCGGCGATTCTGGATCTCATCGACACGCGCGTCGGGCAGCCGCTGTCGATGACCTCCGTCCGGGAGACGTTCGACCACCTGATCAACCTGCGCCGCTTCGACGACATCCAGCCGATCGCGGAGCCTGTTGCCGGCGGCACCCGGCTCCGCTACGTGTTGACGCCGTCGCATCCCGTCGATCGGATTGAATTCAACGGAAACGTCGCGATTTCGGAAGGTGATTTGCGCCGCGTCGTGACCGACCGTTTCGGCCGTTCGCCAAACCCCGCGCGCGCCGACGAGGCCGCCATCGTGCTGCAGAACGCGTACAGGCCGCGCGGCTATCCGGCCGCCAGAGTCTCGGCACGGGTCGTTCCGACGCACAACCCGCATCGCTCGACGCTGATCTTCGACGTGGACGCCGGCCGCCGGGCCCGGATCGCGGAGGTGCAGTTTCGCCGCCTCGATCTCGACGAGGCCAAGGCGACGTTCACGCCCCCCGACATCCGTATGGGCGAGCCGTACGACGCCGACGACGTCCGCGAGACGCTGGACCGCTGGGAGCAGCGCATGCGCGCGCAGGGCTTCTACCAGGCGCGCGCCACGGTCTCGCCGAACATGCCGGACGATGCGTATCTGATCGTCAGCCTGTTACGGGGGCCCCTGGTCATGGTGGAGTTCACCGGCGATCCCGTGCCGGAGGGCGAACGCGATCGCCTCGTTCCTGTTCGCGCCGAAGGCTCGACGGATGAGGATCTGCTCGAGGACTCGAAGCGCGCGATCGAGCAGTATTTCCGTGCCCGCGGCTATCGCGATGCCACAGCCGAATATACGAGAGAAGAAACCCCCGGCCAGCTGAAGATCACCTTCCGCATTACGCGCGGCCCGCACTACACCGTGGATGCCGTGCGGATCACGGGCAACAGCGCTATCCCGACGGAGGAGCTGCAGAAAATCGTCACAATCGCGCAGGGGAACGAGTTCGATAGCGCGACGCTCGATGCGCAGCTGGCCGCCCTCCAGGCCGAATACACCACGCGCGGATTCCCGCGCGCGCAGATCAAGCCGAACGTCCCTGTCCTGCCGGCCGACAACCCGGATTCATCGGAGCGGCGCGTCGAGGTGAGCCTCGCCATTGAGGAAGGACCGCGCACGACGGTGCGGGCGATCGCCTTCACGGGGAACATGGTGTTTCCGGAGTCGCAGCTGCGCGGTGAGATCAACTTCGGGCCGGGAGAGCCGTACCGGGCGACCGACGTCGCCGATGGGCGCGACCTGATCGCCATCAGATACAGGAACCGCGGCTACACGAATGTGTCCGTCGGCGAGGAGACGACGCTGGCCGAGAACGGGACGCAGGCGGACGTCACCTATACGATCACGGAAGGCCAGCAAATCATCGTCGAGCACATCATCGTGGTCGGCAACGACAGGACCGACGAAGCCACCATCCTCGACGAGCTCGAAATCCGTGAGGGCGAGCCGCTCGGAGAAGCGGCAGTGAACAACAGCCGGACCAGGCTGGCGCGACTGGGTCTGTTCCGCCGGATCGTGTTTCAGTTCGTCGACCATCCGGGAGAGGCCCGGCGCGACGTCGTCATCCAGATCGAGGAGGCCGACCGCACGACGCTGGGAGTCGCCCCCGGCGTCGAAGCCACCGTGCGCGCACGGCGGACCGGCCCCGGTGGGACCGCCGAGGACCATCTCGACCTGGCGCCGCGGGGCTCGTTCGAGATCGGCCGGCGGAACCTGTGGGGCACCACCAGCTCAGCCAACCTGTTCACGCGCGTCAGCCTGCGTGCCACGGACATCCTCGACCCGGACGATCCGCTGGAGGAGGTCGAGAGCAATCTCGGCTTCAACGAGTTCCGCATCGTCGGCACGTTCCGCAAGCCGAGGGTGTTCAGCGATCGGTCGGAGCTCCTGCTGACGGGGATCGTCGAACAGGCCGTGCGGACGTCCTTCAACTTCAGCCGGCGCATCGCGCGGGCGGAAGTGGGCTCGCAGCTGACGCCGACGTTCGGCATCACCGGCAGGTACTCATTCGAGCGGACGCGGCTGTTCGACGAAATCTTCACGTCCGATGAGAAGCCGCTCATCGACAGGCTGTTTCCGGAGGTCCGCCTGTCGAAGCTCGCGGGATCGTTCATTCACGATACCCGCGACGATCTGCTGGACCCGGCGGCTGGCACCTACCTCATCCTCGACACCGACTTCGCCATGCGCGCAATCGGTTCGGAGGTCGGGTTCGTCAGAACCTACGCGCAGGGATTCTTGTATCGGCGGCTGCCGATGAAGCGGCGTGCCGTGGTCGCG
>JBOGIQ010000596.1:0-2297 GCA_050742535.1 Vicinamibacterales bacterium
GTTGAGCGGCAGTACGTTGATCGCGTCGGTCCGGAGCATCACGATGTCCGCGTCCTTGCCCGGTGTCAGTGTGCCGATCTTGCGCTCGAGGTGATTGGCGCGTGCGCCGGCAATTGTGCCGAACTCGATCACGTCGCGCACGGTCAGCAGAGCAGGTTGCGGCCGCTTGTCGGTTTGCGGGCGATTCGTCGCCAGCATCCGCTGCAGCGTGAAGACCGATCGCATCTGCGTGAACATGTCGCCGGGCACCTCGGTCTCGACGTCCACGCTCAGGCTTGGCCGGATGCCATGGTCGAGCGCCTGCTGGATGGGCGGGATGCCGAGCCCCATTTCCATCTCGATCGGGCAGGCAATCGACACGTGACCGCCCGAGCCGGCGACCAGCTTCCACGCCGCTTCGGTGAACGTCGTGCAGTGGATGTAGGTGACGTCGGGACCGAGCGCCTTCTCCAGGCCCGCCAACGTGCCGCCAGCGTGAACCGAAATCGACGCGCCCACGTCGCGCGCCACCGTCCACTCCTTCGCGCTCATGCCGCCGGCAAGCGCCAGCGTCAGCAGCTGGTCGGCCGACGAGAAGTGCTGCTTGCGCAGCCGGCGGATGTCGTCCGGATGCCGCACGCCCGGGCCGACGCCCGCGCCGAAGCCGTACACTGCGCGCACGCCGGAAGCGCGCAGACCGTCGATGGCCGCGTCCGTGTGTTCGGGCGTGTTTCCAATATGCGACCAGTCGAGCACCGTCGTCACGCCGGCGTTGACGGCGCCGAGCGCGCTGACGAGATCGCCGATGCGCACGTCCTCCGGGCGCATCAGCGAGCGGATGCCGAGGATCTCCTTCGAGTAGTCGCCGATGAGGCCGTTCGGCAGGCTGTTGCGGAGCGCGCCCTGCCACATGTGCCGGTGGGTGTCGATGAAGCCGGGCATGATGATCGTATTGGACGCGTCGACGACGTTCGCGGCCGGCGCGGCGAGATTCGGACCGACGGCAGCGATGCGCGCCCCTTCGATCAGCACGTCGGCGACGGCGAAGTCGCCGACCTTCGGATCAAGCGAGAGGACGCAGCCGCCCTTCAGCAGT
This sequence comes from Vicinamibacterales bacterium, assembly GCA_050742535.1. Lineage (GTDB taxonomy): Bacteria > Acidobacteriota > Vicinamibacteria > Vicinamibacterales > UBA2999 > Gp6-AA40. The sequence continues at coordinate 1,076 of JBOGIQ010000596.1, forward strand.
GTGCGTCCACCCTGCGCCGGCTGTTGGGCAGCCGCCAACGTAGTGTCCGCCTTCAGGCGGACCCGCGAATCACACGCCGCCAGCACGCCGGCAGCGCCCGAGGCGAGGAAATCCCGGCGAGAGATCCTCACCGCTTTGCGTCCGGCGCCACGCACGAGAAGTTCGCCGCCTCGTCCGTGCTTCCCTTGCCGCTGTAGCGCGCCACCTGCGGATACGCGCAGAGCGGGCGCGTACGGTCGACCACGCCGTTCGCCGAGCGCGAGGCGACGATACGAGTCGGCGCGACGTCCTTCTCGACCCACTGTTCCAGAGCGGTGATCCAGTCCACCTGGTTCGGACCCGGCCCGCCGGAGCAGTGCATCATCCCCGGCGCCATGAAGAGACGCACAGTGGCGTCCGTGCGCGCCGCTCCGAGCGTCGACCGCACGCTCTCGTAGTAGTTGACGGAGTTCTGCGCGGTGATCAGCTGATCGTTCCAGCCGTGGAACATCAGCAGTTTCCCGCCGCGCTTCGCAAATGCGCTCAAGTCTGGATTGACGGCCGTCAGCGTGCCGCCGTCGATCTGTTCCGCACGGGCGAAATCCCTGTCGAAGTCGAACGTGCGGAAGTCCCACTTCGGGTCTTCGAACACCACGTATTTGAAATGGCTGTCGGGGATCGGGAAGGGTGCCGGACCGCCCGCAGCCGGACCCCAGCCGAGCTCGCTGCCCGGCGGCAAGCCGGGATAGAGGGCCTCGCCTGTCCGCGGATTCGTCGCCGGCCCGTAGATCTTCTTCGCGGCTTCGACCTGCGGCTTCGTCAGGCAATCCGCGCCGTCGCCCTCCTTGCACGCCACCACCTGCGGATCGAAACGGCAGCTGCGCGGATTCTCGAGGACGCCGTCGGTCACGCCATCCTGTGCGTCGCAGGCGTTCAGCGCCGCACGATTCAGCACCGCGAACTTCGCCGGTGGAATCCGGCTGGCGGGATCGCCAAGCGTGGCGCGGCCGGCCCACAGCAGACCGGTCATCAGCCGCGTCCAGTTGTTCGCCGGCGCGCCGGCAAGGATGGCGTCGTAGTCGGCGGGGAAGCGCTGCGCTTCCGTCAGCCCCTGCTTCCCCCCGGTCGAACAGCCATTCCAGTACGAGAGCCGCGGTGCGTTGTCGTAGAACGCCTTCACGAACGCTTTCGCGGCCGCCGTCATCTCGTGCACGGCGCGATAGCCGAAGTCGATCAGCTTTTC
>JBOGIQ010000597.1:0-2276 GCA_050742535.1 Vicinamibacterales bacterium
ACCGTGACGTTCACGAACGCGACAAGCGCAGGCGTTTCCGCAGGCCGCGCGGCGAAGCAGGCCATCGACAGCACGGCGGCGAGCGTGAAGGGGTGGCCGCGCATGCTAGCAGCCCGTGGTGAAAGTGGTCATGAATCGGTCCTTACCTGACTGGAGCGTGCCGTAAGGTTCGAGCATGGCAATGGGCAAACGCAAGCGAGGCCAGAGCGGCATGTGGGTTGCGACGAGCGATCTGCCGCGCAGCCCTGGCCACCCGTTCTACACGCGGCTGAATCGAACCTTGGAAGCCGAGGGCTTCGACGCATTCGTGGAAGGACGCTGCCAGAGGTTCTACGCGCCTGTGCTCGGACGGCCGGGATTGGCGCCTGGGCGGTACTTCCGCCTGCTGCTGGTGGGCTACTTCGAGGGCTTGGACTCTGAGCGTGGCATGGCGTGGCGAGCGGCAGACTCGCTGGCGGTGCGCAGCTTCTTGGGTCTTGGTCTGGAGGAGCAGGCGCCGGATCACTCGACGATCTCGCGGACGCGGCGCTTGATCGACGTCGAGACCCACCGTGAGGTGTTCAGCTGGATCCAGGAACGGCTGGCGCATGCGGGTCTGCTCCAAGGGAAGACGATCGCGATCGACGCGACGACGCTGGAAGCGAATGCGGCGATGCGGAGCATCGTGCGCCGCGACACCGGGGAGACGTACCAGGAGTTCTTGCAGCGGCTGGCGAAGGCGTCGGGGATTCGCACGCCTACGCGGCAGGCGCTGGCACGGCTGGATCGGCTGCGCAAGAAGAAGGGCTCGAACGAAGAGTGGAAGAGCCCTGCGGATTCCGACGCCCGGATCACGAAGATGAAGGACGGCCGCACGCATCTGGCCCACAAGGCCGAGCAAGCCGTGGACATGACCACGGGTGCGATCGTGGCCGTCACGATCCAGGGCGCGGACCAAGGCGACACGACAACGCTGGGCAAGACGCTGGCAGAAGCCGAGATCCAGGTCGTGCGTGTCCAGAGGAAGACTGGCGCTTGTCATCCCGGCGGTCTGCAGGAAGTCGTCGCGGACAAGGGCTACCACAGCACGCCCGTTCTGGGGCAGCTCGAAGCCGCTGGTCTGCGAGGCTACATCTCGGAGCCGGATCGCGGCCGTCGCAAGTGGCGTGACGACATCATTGGCCGCGAAGCGGTGTACGCCAACCGTCGACGCAATCGCGGCAAGCGAGGACTGCGACTGCATCGGGCGCGCGGGGAACGAGCGGAGCGCCCCTTTGCTCACCTCTACCGAACCGGACGGATGCGGCGCACACATCTTCGCGGTCACGAGAACATCCTCAAACGTCTGCTCGTCCACAGCGGTGCCTTCAACCTGGGGCTCCTGATGCGGCAGGGCCTGGGAGTCGGAACGCCGAGGGGGCTGCAGGGCCGTCTCGCCGCCCTTCTCAGCCTTCTCTCTCACTTCTGGTGCCGATTGACGACCCTCTCGAGGCTGCCTGGACACCGCAGTCATCCGGACACCGCTCCCTCGCCACTCGGCTCGACAGCCAAGTGCGGCCCAACCGAAGCGGCTTTAACCACGGGCTGCTAGGCATGGGCGTCGTCTACCGCGCCCGCGACTCCCGGCTCGAGCGCGGGGCGGTCAAGGTGGGCCCTCCGCCCTCGTAGCCTTGACCCTCGCGGGCAGCGGAGCGTAGGCTCTGGCCCTGCCGTCCCCTTCGAATAGAAGGCGCTTCAGGAGGCGCGTTGCCCCCGTCCCCAGGCATGCGGTTCTCGCGCTTCGAGCTCGTCTCCCGCATCGGCGCGGGCGGCATGGGCGACGTCTGGCGCGCGCGCGACCAGGACCTGCACCGCGACGTCGCGATCAAATTCCTGCCCGAGCGCTTCGCCGCCGACGCCGTGCGGCTCGGCCGCTTCGCGCAGGAGGCGCGCGCCGCCTCCTCGCTCAACCACCCGAACATCATCACGATTCACGAGATCGGCGAGACCTCGGGCGTCCCTTACATCGTGATGGAGCTGGTCGAGGGCCGCACTCTGCGCGAGATCGTGCTGGCGCAGGAGGGTCGGCCGCTCGCGACGCGGCGGCTGCTCGAGATCGGCACGCAGACGGCCGACGGCCTGGCCAAGGCCCACGCTGCGGGCATCGTCCACCGCGACCTCAAGCCCGAGAACGTGATGGTGACGAGCGACGGCTTCGTCAAGGTGCTCGACTTCGGCCTCGCCAAGCTGCGCGCCGAAGGCCCGCTGCGGCCGCCGCTCAGGGGCAAGGGGGAGAGCGGGGCCGAGCTGTGGTTCGA
>JBOGIQ010000598.1:0-2263 GCA_050742535.1 Vicinamibacterales bacterium
GGCAACCCCTCCAGCGTGCACCACTTCGGACAGGTGGCGAAGGCAGCGCTCGATGACGCGCGGAGCGCGGCAGCGGCGCTGATCGGGGGCGATCCGTCGGAAGTCGTCTTCACAAGCAGCGGAACGGAAAGCGACAACTTCGCGATCCGAGGCATCGCCGAGGCGCTCGAAGTCACAGGAAAGCGGCACCTCATTGCCACAGCGATCGAACACGAGGCGGTGCTCAACACCCTCAAGGCGCTGGCGCGCCGCGGCTGGAAGACCACACTGCTGCCCGTCGATCAGAGCGGCATCGTCGCGATTTCCGCGCTCGAAGCCGCACTGACTGACGACACCGCGCTCGTGTCGGTGATGCACGCCAACAACGAAATCGGCACGATCCAGCCCGTGGCTCAGCTCGCGCGCGTCGCCAGGGCGCGCGGCGCTGTGTTTCACACCGATGCCGTGCAGACGGCCGGGAAGATTCCAGTGGACGTGAAAGCGCTCGGCGTGGACCTGCTGTCGCTCTCGGCGCACAAGTTCTACGGGCCGAAAGGCGCCGGCGCGCTCTGGATCCGCCGCGGCGTGCGGCTGCAGCCGCCGATGACCGGCGGCAAACAGGAGCGCAGCCGACGGGCCGGGACGGAAAACGTCGCCGGCATCATCGGCCTCGGTGTCGCCGCGCAGCTCGCGCGCGCCAAGATAACGGCCGAAGCCGATCGCCTGGCGGCGCTGCGCGACCGGCTGGAGGAGGGAATTCTCGGCAAGGTCAGCGGAACGGCCGTCAACGGCGCCCGCTCACCGCGCGTGCCGAACACGACGAACGTCAGCTTCGACCGGATCGAAGCCGAGTCGCTCCTGATCGCACTGGACCTGGCGGGGATCGCGGTCTCGACAGGGTCCGCCTGCTCGTCTGGAACGCTGGAACCGTCGCACGTGCTGAAGGCGATGGGATTCCCGGCGCACCGCACCCAGAACTCGATTCGTTTCAGCCTCGGCGCGGCGAACACCGACGCCGATATCGACAGGGTGCTCGAGGTTCTGCCGGGAATCGTGGAGAAACTGCGGAGTCTGACGCGGGCGGTGGCCAGGGCGTGAGGCCGTAATTCAGAATTCTGAATTCAGAATGCAGGCAGGTCGGATTCGTACTGCATTCTGCATTTTGCATTCTGCATTTTCACAATGCGTGTAGTCGTAGCCATGTCGGGAGGCGTCGACTCGTCCGTCGCCGCGGCCCTGCTTGCCGAGCAGGGTCATGACGTCATCGGTCTGTCGATGCAGCTCTATGCGCAGGGCGAGCCGGGAGTGCATTTCGGCAGCTGCTGCACGCTCGACGATCTGAACGACGCCCGCCGCGTCGCAGCGGCGGTCGGCTTTCCGCACTACATCCTGAATTTCGAGCGCCAGTTCCAGGAGACGGTCATCTCGAATTTCGTCCGCGAGTACGCATCCGGCCGCACTCCGCTGCCGTGCGCCCACTGCAACAGCGACCTGAAGTTCTCGACGCTCCTCGAGCGCGCACACGGTCTCGGCGCATCAACCGTCGCGACCGGTCATTACGCGCAGGTGGAGCGAGCCACGAATCGCTGGGTGCTGAAGCGAAGCGTCGATCGGGACAAGGATCAGTCCTACTTCCTCTTCTCGCTGACACAGGATCAGCTGGCGGCGGCGATGTTTCCGGTTGGCTCCCTGACCAAGCCCGAAGTGCGGCGTGAGGCCCACCGCCTGGCTTTACAGGTTGCCGACAAGCCGGACAGCCAGGAAATTTGCTTTATCCCGGATGGCGACTACGCGTCCTTCGTCGCACGAAAGGCACCGCACGTCGCGCACCACGGCGCCATCGTTGCCGAGAGCGGCGAGCCGCTCGGCACACACGCGGGCGTTCACCGCTTCACGATCGGCCAGCGCAAGGGACTGGGTGTTTCCGGGCCGGCTCCGCTGTACGTGCTGCAGATCGACGCGGACACCGGCAACGTGACCGTCGGCCCGAAGTCGTCGCTCGAGCGCACCACACTGACCGCGTCGGACGTGAACTGGGTCGCCGTCGAGGCGCCGGCGGGCTGGCTTCCGGTGACCGCGCAGATCCGCCATCGGCATACCCCGGCGCCGGCCCGCGTCCGCGCGATCGAGGGCGGCCGTGCGGAACTCCGGTTCGACGCTCCGCAGTCGGCCGTCACACCCGGGCAGGCCGTCGTTTTTTATCAGGATGATGTCGTCGGCGGCGGCGGCTGGATCGACTAGGTGGCCTGGGTGGCCTGGGTAGCCTGGGTAGCCTGGGTTAAGG
>JBOGIQ010000599.1:0-2254 GCA_050742535.1 Vicinamibacterales bacterium
CGGAAGCCTCGCAGAGCATGCGCAACGTCGTGCGCGACACCACGTTCGGGTGGCCGGCGTGGGCGTGGGCGATGCTGCAGTCGAAGCACGGCAGCGGCAAGGCCTTCGTCTACTACTTCGATCACCGCACGTCACTGTCACGTAACGGCGCCGGTCACGCCGCGGAAATCCCGTACGTGTTCCGGACACTTGGCATGTTCAGCGGTCCGGCTGCCCTGGTCGGGACGCCGCAGCCCGACGATCGCGCGATGTCCGAGTTGATGAGCAGCTACTTCGTCAACTTCGCCCGGACTGGCGACCCGAATGGGCCCGGACTGCCGAAATGGCCGGCCTTCACCGAGTCGTCCCAAACGGTGATGCACTTCGACGCGAAGTCGAGCGCGCGGCCGGTGCCGAACATGGCACAGATCAAGGCGATGGATGCCTACTTCGCCTGGCGCCGCGAGGAGGGGAAGGCACGCAAATAGTCACTCGCGACGCCGCGCTGATCTGTGCCGCGGGCGGCACGCGCGCCGCGGCGATCAGCCTTGTCGGCGTCCTCATCGTCATTCACCTCGCCAGCCGCGGCCTGTCCGTCGGCGCGATCGGTCTGATCATCGGGACGGGGATAGCCGCGAGCGCCGCAGGCACCATCCTCGCGGCGCTCCGCGCGGATCGATGGGGCGCGCGGCGAACGCTCGTCGTGGTGAGCCTGCTCTCGGGTGCCGGCTACGCCGCCCTGGCATTCACCGCCGCGGTTCCTGTTCTGATGCTGATCGCGGCGGTCGCCATGCTCAACGGTCTGGGCCGCGACCGCGGCCCGGCGTCCGCGCTCGAACAGGCGCTTCTGCCCGCGACGACCACGGACGAGCGGCGTACCTGGACGATGGCCTGGTACAACGTCGTCGTCGATTCCGGCCACGCCCTGGGCGCGCTGGGCGCCGCACTGCCCACTGTCTTTGCCGGCGCACTGGACATGAGTGCGGTCGACGGCCGCGCGCTGACTTTTGTGCTCTGCGGGCTCGTGGTTTGCGCCTCGACGATCCCGTATCTCTTGCTGCGTCCGCACGTCGCCCCTGTGCCTGCGCCGGGGTTCATGACGAACGACGCCGTCGATCCGCGTACGCGCGCCGTCGTCCGCCGGATTGCCGGACTCTTCGCGATCGACAGCATCGGCGGCGGCTTCCTCAGCTCGGCGCTCGTCGCCTATTGGTTCTTCGAGCGTTACGGCACGACTGAAGTGCAGCTGGCCTACCTGTTCTTCGCCGCGCGCGTCCTGAATGTCGTCTCGCATCTTGCGGCCGCGTGGATGGCCAGGCGCATCGGCCTGGTCAACACCATGGTGCTGACGCACCTGCCTTCGAGCGTCTTCATGATGCTCGCACCCACGGCCCCGACAGCTGGTGCCGCGGCCGCGCTGTTCCTGGCACGTGAGGCGCTCGTGGAGATGGACGTTCCGACGCGGCAGTCATACGTGATGGCGGTCGTGCCGCCGTCAGCCCGAACCTACGCGAGCGGTATGACGAACGTCACGCGCAATGCGGGATGGGCCGTCGGTCCGTTGGTTGGCGGCACCGTCATGCAGCATGTGTCCCTGGCGGCGCCGATCTACATCGGCGCGACGCTGAAAATCTTCTATGACATTGCGCTCTACCGATCGTTCCGCCATCTGAAAGCGCCGGAGGAGGTCACTTAGAAGGTTCCGCGGTCGCGCGTCTGTAGATGTAGGTGTGCTTGAAGTTGTTCGGCTCGAATCCCATCGTCGCGATGTGGCCCGGCGGCTCGACGTGACTGAGCTGCCGATGCATCGTCAGGACGTCGTCTGGACGCAGGCGGAGGCGCTCCGTCAGCGTGAGCACCTCTGGCGTCTCCGGCAAGCACGGCCAGGTGTTTCCCTGTCATCCGCGCACCATACCAGTCGTTCGTTACGCATTCGTGAATGACCTTTAGGCCCGATTGCAAAGTGCGCGCACGGTCTTACATAATGTAAGGACGTTAAATACTGACATGAATACACGTATTCGAGCTGCCGTCGCGCTCGTCCTCCTCGTATCGGCGGCAACGGTGCGAGCGCAATCAGGGGATGCCCAGCGTCCCAGGTTCGACGTGGCGTCGGTAAAACCGAACAAGAACAGCGAGGGGGTGATTCGCTTCGCCGTTCAACCCGGCGGCCGAATGGTGATCACCGACATTCCGGTGAAACAGCTGATTCGCGCGGCGTACACGCTTCAGCTGTACCAGATCGTGGATGCGCCGTCCTGGACCGAATCCGAGC
>JBOGIQ010000600.1:0-2243 GCA_050742535.1 Vicinamibacterales bacterium
GGCGGCCCGGATGGAAGGTGCTGTGGACCGGTTTGCAGAAGCTGCTCGATCGCGTCGACGGCTACCGACTCGCGCGCGCCGAGATGGCGTCAGGATGTGATCAATGATCAGCCCTTCGGGTTCGCGAGGCGAGCCTGCAAAGCTCGCCCCACTGTCGTAGGGCGCCCCTTCAGGGGTGCCGGCCATGAAGGTCACCGCCGTCAGCCGCTCGATGCGCGATCTGCTCCGGCAGGCGCGCCGTTACGCGAAGGTAGACGCCACCGTTTTCATCACCGGTGAAACGGGCGTCGGCAAGGACGCGCTGGCGCGGCTGCTGCACGCGTCCGGGCCCCGCCGCCGCGAGCCGTTTGTCACCGTTGACTGCCCGGCGCTGCCGGACACGCTCGTGGAGGCGGAACTCTTCGGCCACGAGCGGGGCGCATTCACCGACGCCACCGTCGCCCGCCCGGGCCGCTTCGAGCTGGCCGGACGCGGCACGCTGTATCTCGACGGCGTGACGCGCCTCTCGCACAACGGACAGGGCGCGCTGCTGCGCGTCGTGGAGGAACGCCGGGTCACGCGTCTCGGCGGAACGACATCGACGGACATTCGGGCGCGCATCATCGCCTCGTCCGATGCGGACATGGAGGATGCGGTGCGCGACGGCTCGCTGCGCGCCGATCTGTTTCACCGCCTGAGCGTGCTGCCGATCAGGCTGCCGCCGCTGCGCGAGCGCACCGAAGAGATCCTTCCGCTGGCGAAGGTGTTCCTGTCGGACGTGGCGGAGCGTCTGAACCGCGAGCCACCGCTGCTTGCCGCCGACGCCGCGGACGCGCTGGTCCGGTATCACTGGCCCGGAAACATCCGCGAGCTGCGCCACGTCCTGGAGCGCGTCGTGCTCGCCGGCGTCGGCACGGCAATCCGGGCCGACGCGCTGCCGATCGAACTGCTCGAAGGCCGGGAAGCCTACCTGGCGCCCGGCGTTGCCGCGCGCCCGACGCTCGAGGACGTCGAGCGCCGCTACATCGAACTGACCCTGAGCTACGCACGCGGGAATCAGACGCGCGCCGCCGCGATCCTCGGCATCAGCCGGAAAGCGCTATGGGAAAAGCGCAAGCGCTACGGGCTGCGCTGACGCTGACCGGCAACGCCCTCGTCGGCGCCTGCCTGGCCCCGTGCTGCGCGTGTTGCCGCCGCCCGCTCGACTCGCCCCTTGGCGGCCCGGTCTGTCCAGGCTGCTGGGAAGATGCGCGCGCGGCCGGCGGACGCTACGACGGGGCGCTCCGCGAAATCATCCACGCGATGAAGTACGAGGGACGGCGCTCGCTGGCGCAGCCGCTGGCGGCGCTGCTGCGCGATCGGCATCATGCCGCGCTCTCCGGCGCGAACGCGGTCGTGCCCGTGCCGCTCTTTCCCTGGCGGCGCCTGCGCCGCGGCTTCAACCAGGCGGCGGATCTGGCCGCACGGCTCGACCTTCCGGTGGTCCACGCGCTGTGGCGGGTGCGCCCGACGGCGCCGCAGACCGGACTGACCGCCGCTCAGCGCCGGCGCAATGTCCGCGGCGCGTTCCGACTCTCGCCGCTCCTTCGGCGGGAGACGCGGACGCGCTACATCACGGATCAAATCGTGGTGCTGGTCGATGACGTGATGACGACGGGTGCAACGTCAGATGCATGTTCGGAGGTGCTGGCCGAGGCAGGCGCGCGCGAGGTGCGGGTCGTTACGCTCGCCCGGGCCTGAAAGGCCGACCTTCAGGTCGGCCTTTCACGGGTTAAACGTGGGGACACGACGTGCCATACATCCGCCGCAACCGCGTCGCGGTCGCGGCTGGCGTCGAGCATCGACCATCCCGCCGCTGTCGTCGCCTGGCGCATGTAGCTCGAACGCACACGTCCAAGCAGTGCCAGGTCGCGCTCGTATTTGTCGCGATCCGTTGTCTTTCTCTTCGCCGACACATTCGGATCGATGTCGAGCAGGAACGTGATGTCCGGCTGTGGCAGGTGCTTCTGGATTTCCGTCAACCACGCGGCGTCGAGCCCCTGCGCCTCCCCGTAGGCGATGCTCGACGCGAGATAGCGGTCGCAAATCAGCACGGTGCCGCGTTCGAGCTCGAACTCGATCTGCGGCTTCCACTCGTAACGATTGGCGATGTAGAGCAGCTGCATGACGTCCGGACCGTAGTCGCGATCGCCCTGCAGCGCGCGGCCGATCTCGGTGCCAATGGCCGTGTCGTAGGCCGGAAACGACAGCAGCCGCACGAGACG
>JBOGIQ010000601.1:0-2239 GCA_050742535.1 Vicinamibacterales bacterium
GTCGCGCTCTTCGACGAAGAGCGCGACCCGATCACCGTCATCAAGTGGAAGGAGATCTTCGACTTCCTCGAAGCGGCCACCGATCGCTGTGAGGACGTCGGCAATCTGCTCGAAGGCGTCGTCGTCAAGTACAGCTGATGGATCCCGTTCTGCTCGGCGTCCTCGCGCTGATTGCCGTCGCGCTCATCTTCGACTTCATCAACGGGTTCCACGACGCGGCCAACTCAATCGCGACGATCGTCGCGACACGGGTCCTCACCCCTGGTCAGGCCGTGGTGTGGGCCGCCACGTTCAACTTCCTCGCCGCGTTCGGATTCGGCACGGCGGTGGCCAAGACCGTCGGTTCCGGCATGATCGATCTCCAGGTCGTCACCTCCGCGGTCATCTTCGGCGGCCTCGCGGGCGCGATCATCTGGGACCTCATCACCTGGTACTACGGATTGCCGACCAGTTCCTCGCACGCGCTGGTCGGCGGCTACGCCGGCGCGGCAATCGTCAAAGCCGGGTTCGGATCGCTCATCGTGTCCGGGTGGACGAAAACGCTGATCTTCATCGTGTTCGCCCCGATGATGGGCATGGGGCTTGGTCTCCTGCTCTCGGTCATCTCGCTCTGGTTGTTCCGCGGCTTCTCCCCGGCACGCGTCGATCGCTGGTTCCGCCGTCTGCAGCTGGTGTCGGCGGCGATGTACAGCCTGGGTCACGGCACCAACGACGCGCAGAAGACCATGGGCATCATTGCCGGCGTCCTGTTTACGGCTGGCTATCTCAGCACGTTCGACATTCCGTTCTGGGTCATCATCGCGGCCCATATGGCCATTGCGCTCGGCACGCTCTCGGGCGGCTGGCGGATCGTCCACACCATGGGCAGCAAGATCACCAAGCTGCAGCCATTCGGCGGGTTCGCGGCGGAGACGGCCGGCGCGATCACGCTGTTTACAGCCAGCGGCCTCGGCATCCCCGTCAGCACCACGCACACGATCACCGGCGCGATTGTCGGCGTTGGCGCCGTTCGGCGGCTGTCGGCCGTCCGCTGGGGTGTGGCCGGCCGCATTGTCTGGGCGTGGATCCTGACGATTCCCGCGTCGGCGCTGATCGCCGCCCTCAGCTACGAGCTGCTCGCGCTCATGGGATTCGAATAGCCCGCACGAAAGCGAGACATAATCGCGGCTCGGCACGACAAATGATTGTCGTCGTGTCCGCCTTCAGGCGGACCTCGAGTCAGTGGTGTGATGCCTCGCATGTCCAACGACACGCTTGCAATCATCCTCGGCGGCGGACAGGGATCGCGGCTGTTTCCGCTCACCGCCACGCGTTCCAAGCCTGCCGTCCCGATCGGCGGTAAATACCGTCTCATCGATGTGCCGATCAGCGGCTGCCTGCACGCCGACATCAGGCGGATCTTCGTCCTCACCCAGTTCAATTCAGCGTCGCTCAACAGGCACATCTCCGGCACCTACCGCCTCGATCGCTTCTCGAGTGGCTTCGTCGAGATCCTGGCGGCCGAGCAGACGCCGGACAACCCTCATTGGTACCAGGGAACGGCCGATGCCGTCCGGCAGGCGGTTCGCCACTTTACCCAGCACGACGCTGAATACGAGCTGGTGCTGGCCGGCGACCATCTGTACCGGATGGACTACGCGGCGCTCGTCGACGCGCACAAGGCGCACGGCGCCGACATCACCATTGCCGCGCAACCCGTCGATCCGGGCACCGCGACCGAGATGGGCATCTTCCGGTTCGATCGCGATGGCACCATCGTCGCGTTCGAGGAGAAGCCGAAGGCCGAGCGCCTGGCGCAGATTGGACAGAGCATTCCGGCAGGGTCGACGTTTGCGACGCACAGCGACGAGCTGCCGTTCATGGCGTCGATGGGCATCTACGTCTTCACGCGCCGGGTGCTGATCGACATGCTGCACCGCGAAGCCGGCATCGATTTCGGCCGTGAGCTGATTCCGAACGCGCTGGGGAAATACAAGGTGATGCCGTATCTCCACCGCGGCTACTGGGCGGATGTGGGAACGATCGAGTCGTTCTATGAGGCGAACGTGATGCTGGGCAGACGGGACGCGCCGTTCCGGTTCTGGGATCCGCAGCAGCCGATCTACACGCACCTGCGGCATCTGCCGACGTCGAGAATGTTCGACAGCCGCCTGACCGGCGCCATCGTCGGAGAAGGCTGCTCCCTCAACCGCTGCCAGATCGCCGATTCCGTGGTGGGTGTTCGCGGCGTGATCGGCGC
>JBOGIQ010000602.1:0-2219 GCA_050742535.1 Vicinamibacterales bacterium
GACGGGGCACATACAAGCCGCTGATGGCGCCGGTGCGGCTTGTATTTGCGCCGTCGTACATCGCTGCAGGCCGCCTTCGGCGGCCAATCGAACGGCCTCTTCGTGATCGTCGTGGCCTTCGTGGTCTTCGTGGCTGAAACTCCGTTCGTCTCCGTTCCTTCGTTTCTCCTGTGAAACCGTTCCCTCCGCCACCTCCGTCACCTCCGTCGCCTCCCGGCGCGCAGCATCCCTCCGATGAGCCACGCAACCACGAGCAGCAGAAGGATGATGACGATGGCGCGGCCGATCATGTCAGCTGACCTTTTCGCGGCGCAGTGAACAGGCTCACCAGCAGACCAACAATCACCACCGCGACGGCGCCGGTCACGTTGTGCCAGAGGAACTCGATGTCGGTGTACTGCTCGGCGAGGCCGACGCACGTCATGCCGGCGATCAAGCCGATGAATGCGCCCGCCGGGGTCGCGCGCGGAAACGCAATCGCAAGAATAAATACCCCGAGGATCGAGCCGTAGAAGTACGACCCGAACTGATTCACCACCTCGATGAGAGACCCCAGCTGCGCCGCCCAGATTGCCACGGCGGTTGCAAACAAACCCCAGAACGCGGTCGCCACGCGCGAGACGCGCAGGTAGTGGCTGTCGTCGGCAACGGGCCGCACGAATCGCCGGTAGAAGTCGATCACCGTCGCCGTGGACAGGGCGGCGAGCTCGGCCGCGATCGTCGACATGGCGGCCGCAAAAATCGCGGCAATCAGCAGGCCGACAATCCCAATTGGCATGTAGGTGGTGATGAACGTGGGGAACACGTAGTTCACATCGCTGTACGACCGGACGTTTGTGATCTCACGGACCAGCGTGAGCGCCTGCCCGCGCACCTCACGCGCTTCCGCTTCGCGCAGCTTGAATTCCGTGGAGGCGGCGGTGAGCAGCTGCGTGTCGCCGGCGGTCTCCGCACGGGCCATGCCGACCGCCGCGGCGGCGCGCGAGGCGGTGATCTCCTCGTGCCGCCGTTCCAGCGCCGCGTATTCCATCGCTCGCGGGCTCTCGGACATCTCGCGTGCGCGCGCCGGGTCGAACAGCAGCGGCGACGGCGTGAACACGTAGAACACGAACATCAGCACGCCCACCAGCAGCACGAGCGCCTGCAGCGGGATCTTCCAATAGGCGCTCATCAGCAGCGAGTTCCTGGCCTCGTCGATCGAACGGGTGGTCAGATATCTCTGCACCTGGCTCTGATCCGTCCCGAAGTACGAGCAGAAGAGGAAGAACGCGGCAATCATTCCGGACCAGAACGTCCAGCGGTTCTCGAGATCGAACGTGAAGTCGAACGTCTGCATACGGCCGGTGGAGCCGGCCAGCTTCAACGCCTGCATGACACCGACGTCCGCCGGAAGATTGACGATTAATACGATGACGGCCGCGACGAGGCCGGCGACGATCAGGACCATCTGCTTGACGTCGGTCCACGTCACCGCCTGGACGCCGCCGAACATCGTGTAGACCGCCGTCGGCAGTGCGATGAGCAGCGCCGTCGAGGTGACATTGAGGCCGAGCACCACGGCCAGGACGACAGCCGGCGCCGAAATCACCACGCCCAGCGACATGCTGCGCGAGACGAGGAACAGGAAGCTGGTCAGCGCGCGTGTCTTCGCGTCGAAGCGCTGCTCGAGATACTCGTACGCCGTATAAATCCGGGCGCGATGGAAGAAGGGCACCAGCGTCACCGACAACACGATCATCGCGATCGGCAGCGAGTAGTAGAACTGCAGGAAGCGCATGCCGTCCGCGTATCCCTGCCCGGTCGTGCCGATCATCGTGATGGCGCTGAGCTGCGTCGCCATCACCGACAGGCCGACGGCCCACCACGGCAGGCTGCGCGCGCCGAGGAAATAGCCTTCCAGCTCGTCACTGCGCTTGGTCAGGCGCAGGCCGTCCCAAATCATCCAGACGAGGTAGACCCCTATGACTGCCCAATCGATCGGATGCATCGTCTACGAGAAATATTCCTGCAGCAGGTAGAGAGCCGCGAGAACCGCGACCCAGACGGTGAGAACCCGCAGGTACGTCGCCTTCATAGTGCAGCGCTCCGTGCCTTCAGCTCGTTCGCGGCTCGCGCGATTGCCGCTCGCGTTGTGTCCAGCCACGCCAGATCGGACGCCAGCCGCTCACGCGATTCCTGAAGGGCGCGTGCGGTTTCCGTCGGTGCCGGCCCCCCAGGTG
>JBOGIQ010000603.1:0-2210 GCA_050742535.1 Vicinamibacterales bacterium
CCTCGCCGGCTATCCGGCTGAAGCCGGACTCTACGTGAACCGGCTATCCGGCTGAAGCCGGACTCTACGTGAACCGGCTATCCGGCTAAAGCCGGACTCTACGTGAACCGGCTATCCGGCTAAAGCCGGACTCTACTTGAACCAGCCCTTGAGCGTGTTGATCTGCGACTCGTCCGTCTCGCCCACTTTCATCGGCGTAACAGACACGTACCCGTTGGCGACCGCCCACACGTCCGTTCCCTGTGGCGCGCTGGCGGACGCGCCCTCTTTATACACATTCCAGTACACCGTGCGGCCGTTGCCCGGATGCTTCGTCTCGCCGTAGCTCTCCTCGCCGCCATGCTGCGCCGCCAGCGTCGTCACTATGTAGCCCTTGTAGCCGTCTTTCGGCATCTCGGGAATGCTGACGTTGAGAAACGTCCGCGGCGGCAGACCGTACATCTTCAGCCGCCTGGCCACGCCCAGCACCTCTTCCGCCGCGTACGGCAAATCGCGTGGAACGCCAACTGCTGCCAGTGATGCGGCGATCGCCGGCACGCCGAGCATCACCGCCTGGCGCGCGGCTCCCAGCGTTCCCGACACATACGCCGAGTACCCGAGGTTGTAGCCGCGATTGATTCCGGTGACAACCAGGTCCGGCAGCGGCTTGAGGATGTTGCGTATCGCGACGTTGACCGTGCTCGCCGGTGTGGCGGTGAGCCCGATTGCCTTGAGGCCGTTTGGCAGCGTCAGGTCCTCGCGGATGATCGCGTCGTTCGCCGTGGAGATCGAATGCCCGGCGCCGCTCGAGTTCACGGCGGGCGCCACGATCGACACGTCGCCGATCGCCTGAAGAATCTGCGCCAGCGCGGCGATGCCGGGAGCGTTCACCCCATCGTCGTTGCTCACGAGGATCCGGTATGGAGGCGGCTGCCGCCTCTGCTGCGCCGACGCCGGCGCGAGCAAGACAGCCGCAACGAAGAGCGCGAGGAGAACCCTGGTTCGCTGCATGAAGGAGGAGATTAGCAGGAACCTGGACGGTCCGCCTACAGGCGGACACCACGTGGACGGGACCCTATGTCATTCGTCTCAGCAGCCTGAAGGGTAGGAACAGTATGGCGAATACGAGGCGGACCGGCAGCAGAAGCAGCCAGACCACGACCCCGATGATCAGCAATGGGACGAAGACGACCGCCCCGAACGTCAAGGCGGCGATCACCAGGGCACTGAAAAAGAAGAACGTCAGCATCCTGTACGCAATTACGCGCGGCTGACGCGGGAGGTTCCTGTTGCTCGTAGTGTCCGCCTTCAGGCGGACCCTACGCAGTGGCTGGCTTGATCGGCGGAACTTCGTAGAGCACGAGGCCGTGCTTGACCTCTTCCATCGCCAGCCGCTCAGCCTTGAAGACACTCGGCCGGTTGGGATCCCAGCCGTCCTCCTCGTTCAGCCGTAGCCGGGCGCCGCGCCGCAACTGCTTCGCGCGCATGGCCGCGACGTCGACGAACAGGAACCGGCTCTCGATGAGCGGCGCCTGCGGCCGCTCGACGGGCTGTTCGCCTTCTGGATCTGCCTGGATCTCCGGTGCGTCGTCGGTGGGTTCCATTGGGGAGAAACAGTAGCATCCGGAAGGCCTCAGGCCCAAGGCCCAGGGCCCAGGGCCGCCTGGGCACAAGGCTGATTCCTCGACCAGCCCTGAGGCCAGAGGCCTGAATCCTGAGCCCACCCTGCGCCGCCGGCTGCTTAAGCAACGGCGACGTTTACCGTCCTCGGCTTCGCTTCTTCCTTGAACGGCAGCGTGATCGTCAGCACGCCATTCTTGTACTCGGCGGTCACCTTCGCAGCGTCCACCGTGGTCGGCAGCGTGAACGAACGATGGAACGTGCCGTACGCGCGCTCGATCCGCCGATAGTGCTCTTCCTTCACCTCGGGGTCGAACTTCTTCTCGCCCTTGATGATGATGGTGCCGTTCTCGACGGTGACTTCGATGTCCTGCTGCGTCATGCCCGGCAGTTCGGCGCGGAGCACCAGATCGTGCTTCTCGGTTTCGTAAATGTCCACCGAGGGGACCCAGTTGCCGCGGAAGCCGGTGTCCTCATCACGCAGATAGACGTTGCCGAACAGGCGGTTCAGACGGTCCTGCATGACAGCAAATTCCCGAAGCGGATCGACTTTGATAATCGCCATGTTTGTTCTTCCTCCCTGTTGATTCCGTGGGGCGGACCCGACAGGG
>JBOGIQ010000604.1:0-2201 GCA_050742535.1 Vicinamibacterales bacterium
TACGGGATCTTTGCGGAGATGGAGGTGCGCATGTGCACCACGATCGCCATGCGATATCCGTTCGCCGCGGCAAACAGGCGGCGGAGGCGTTGGATGTGCTCCGGGTTGTGGTAATCGACGCGCGAGTTCGCGAGATGCAGCTTCAGGCCGCGGCGCAGCCGCTCGTCCTTCGCGCAGCGCGCCAGCTCGTCGAACGCATACACCTTCAGCGGATTGACGCTGCAGAATCCAAAAAGACGATCGGGAAAGCGTGCCACCTGGCTGCTCGTCCAGTCGTTCTCCGCCTTGACCTTGTCGTATTCATCCGGAGCCGTCTTGTTCGGGACGCCCAGGATGTAGCCCAGCGACAGCACCACCGCGCGCCGGATGCCGGCGGCGTCCAGATGCGCGATCAGGTCGTCGACCGTGATCTGCTGCATGGTCTCGCCCGCCGCGACGACGGCCGGGCTGAACAGGTGCTGATGGTGGTCGGCGAGCGGCGCCTCCTGCGCGTCGCCGCGACGGGCGAGGATGACACTCAGTAAGACAATCGCGATGAGCCTGCCGGCCGGTTGTTTCCGCACCATCGTGCGCGTATTACGGCCGGGCACGACGGTCAGGTGCAGCCGATAAGCTCGGCCGATCGCGCGCCGCTATGATCCCATGCCGAGACGGGCTGCTGCGCGTTCGGCAATCGCGCGGCGTCGCGTTTGCCCTTCCGCTCGGGCGGCCATGACATCTCGAACCACGTCAGTTGGGGCCGTCTTCGGAGACCCACCGTTGAAGGGTGGCGCCGGGCAGTACTCCATCGTCAGCTGCACGCGCTCTGCGAGCGTCCGCCCGAACACCTCCGCGGCGACGACAAGGCCGAAGTCAATACCTGCGGTCACACCACCACCGGTAATGCGGTTCCGATCGATGACAACGCGCTCGTCCACCGGCTGAGCCCCGAAGAGTGGCAGGATTTCCTGCGACAGCCAATGTGTCGTGGCGCGGTACCCCCGCAGCAGGCCGGCGGCGCCCAGCACGAGCGCGCCGGTGCAGACCGACGTTACGTAGCGCGCGTCGGGCGCCCTTGACCGCAGGAACTGCAACAACGCCTCGTCTTCCATCATGGCATCGGCGCCGGGGCCGCCGGGTACGCAGATGATGTCGAGGGCTGGCACACTGTCGAACGTGGCGTCGGGAGAGATGGTCAGTCCTCGTTCGCTGCGAACGGGCGTCAAAGTCGCTGCCACCAGATGCACCTGAGTCCCGGGCAGCCGGGTGAACACTTCGTACGGGCCAGTGAGATCGAGCTGCGTCAGGTTCGGAAACAGCACCATTCCGACGATCAGCGGCGAATGGACGTCAGATAGCGGCATCGTTGTTTGCTCCTCGATCATCCTCCATCTCCCGCACCGGCGCGGTTGAGAATCGCCTAACGCCGCAAAGGTACTTTCAGGCCGACTTCCGCTACCGCCTCGGCGTGCTCAACGAGTGCCGGGAGCACTACGCTGAATGAGGGTCTCGGGCGCCGATCCACGTGTTGATACGACTGAGGCTGTGAGCATCGTCGCCTAGCAGGCGCGCCGGCGACCCGCCTGCCGTCGTCATTCGCAACGCGGTCCGAAGCGAGGCCTTGCGGATGAACGCGAGCGCACGCTCCTCCATTTCCCGCACGGCTTGAAGCGCCTCTGTGTCGCTCGCAATAATATCGGCGTGAATCGAATGACGGGCGAGCAGCGTCACTGCCGCACCGTGCGCGCGAACGAGATCGGCCGGGCCTCCATCGACGTGCTGACCACGGCGAGCCGATCGCTCTGTGGGCCCGCCATGACCGTCATGACGACCGTCGTTCCAGCAGTGCGAAAGCGATAGCTGCCGCAGACGCGGAAGCCTTCAGCCGAGAACTGCTGGACGAAATTCTCGGCGCCAGCCATCACGACGGGATGATCGAGTGGCTCGAGCGTGATTCGTCCGACCTTCCGCGCAACGGCCGCGTTCAGCAGCAACTGCAGCGCAAAGAGCGCCGCGAGAGAGCCGGCAACAACGCCGGGCGGAAATCCAAGAATTACCGCGGCGGTCCCGAGAAGCGCGAGTCCAAGCCAGTAGCGCCGCCGAAACCGCGGATCGCCATTGCGCGCACGCCAGAAGGTGAGGGCGCTCACCGCGATGATGACCGCCGCGACCGCGCCGCGCATGTCGCCGAGGTACAGCAGCATGCCGGATGCGACGAGTGC
>JBOGIQ010000605.1:0-2197 GCA_050742535.1 Vicinamibacterales bacterium
CTTCAGAAGCTGCTCGCCGAGCGGTTCTCACTGAAAGTGCACACCGAAACGCGAGAACTGCCCGCCTGGGCGCTCGTTCGCGCCAGGCGGGACGGCACGGTTCGACCGGAGCTGCGTCCCGCGTCCGGCAAATGTGTACCCCAGAGCGAGCGCGTCTCGCGCGAACAGATTCGATGCGGAGTGAGCGGGGCCTTCCAGGGCCTGATCGCGAACAGCGCATCGATGACACACGTCGCCGCCACGCTCTCCCGCATCCTCGGGCGCACGGTCGTCGACCGGACGGCGCTCCGGGGAACCTTCGATTTCAACCTGCGATTCACCGACGGTCTCACGCCGGATGCGCGATTCCCGTCTCTCTTCACGGCGCTCGAGGAGCAACTGGGGTTGAAACTGGAGTCCACGCGCGCACCGGCGGACGTCGTCGTCATCGACAGCGTCGAGCGGCCAACAGAAGACTCAACTTTCTAACGACTCCGGCGTTTGAGGTCTTCGGTGATCGTCCACAGGTGTACGTCGTATACGCCGTCATCACTGGATACTGAGATGGTTCTGTCGGGCTTCCAGTCGCCCATCGTGAACCGGTGCGACACGATGCGCGATCCCACCTTCAGCTCTCGCCACAGGACGGGCCTGATCAGCATGTCGAAGTGGTCGCCCATGTAGAGAAACACCACCGAGACATCTGAGAGGTTCTTGACGTCGAGGGCGTCGCCTTCCCGGACATCGATTCTGTTCGCGAAACCAGCGGTCTCGACGTTCGACTTCGACTCACGAGCCCGCTCCGGATCGATGTCGACGCAGATGCCGCGGCGCGCGCCCGCGCGGATGGCTGCAATGGTGATCCGCGCATCCCCACAGCCCGGCTCGTAGATCACGTCGCTCTCGCGGACCCCGGCGAGATCGACCATCGCCGCCGCGACGTCGGGCGGAGTCGGCACGTAGATCACGCGAACGCGATCCGCCGGGTCGTCCACCGTGAGATCGACGCGCACCGCCTCGCCCGCCCGGAACGTGACGACCTTGGTGCGGGTCATCTTCGTGTAGGTGTTCGGCTCCCAGGTCACGCTCACGGTGTATTTGTGCGTCCCCTCCGCGATCACCCCCGTATCGAACGTTCTGGACATGCCGGAGCCTGGAACCGCGCTGCCGTTGACCATCAGCTCCGCATCCTCAGCGGGCACGGTGATGGCAACGCGCGAGGCGACGCGCCGTGCAGTTGCCTGGCGGGCCGCGGCCTCGAGGGCCGGCACGACTGGCGGAGCAATGTTGCCGACCGTGGCAAGAATCGCGATCACAACGAAGTTGTTCCTCATGGCAGCCAGCATCATACGGTCACCTGTGCCATCATGTCGCGCCATGAGAATCGTGCGGTTGACCTTGGCGGTCTGTATCACGGCAAGCCTCGCGATGGCGATTCGGGCCGAACAGGCCCCGGCGACGGGTGGTGCTCCCGGGCAAGGCGGCCGCGCGGGCGCCGGCCGCGGCGCTGCGACCGGCGCGCCGATCGGCGGGACGCTCACTCCTGCCAAAGCCGACGCGCGAGGCTGGGGCTGGGCCGTGAAGGCCTCGGTCAACCCGGCAACGAAGCGCCCCTTCTACAACAAGGCCAAGGAACTGCTGTTCCAGGACCAGCAGATCACCAGCTACACGATTCAGACCTACGACCCGGATGCGTATTGCGAGATCGCCAAGCACTTCGACTACATCTGGTTCGAGATGCAGCACAGCACGATGTCCTACGACGAAGTGCGCCGGATGATCCTCGCCTGCCCCGGCGCCGGCGCGGCGCCGATGATCCGCATGCCGGACGCGCTCGAATCCAGCATTCAGAAGGCGACCGACCTTGGCGCCATTGGCATCATCGTGCCAACGGTTGACGATGCGATCGAGGCGCGGGATGCGGCGCGGTTCTCACGGTATCCGCCGGTCGGCCGCCGCAGCTCGGGCGGCGGATCGTTCGGCCAGGTATGGCCGGGGGTGAACTACCGGGCGACCGTCAACGACAACATGCTCGTCACGGTCATGATCGAAACGCTCGAAGGGGTGGCCAACGCCGAGGAAATCGCGGCCACGGCAGGCGTGGATGTGGTGATGGTCGGCAACAACGATCTCTCGAGCTTCTCCGGCTGGTCGCAGAACGATCCGCGCTATCAGGATGCTCTGGTGAAGGTGCACGACGCGGCGCTCAAGTACGGCA
>JBOGIQ010000606.1:0-2191 GCA_050742535.1 Vicinamibacterales bacterium
CGCCGCGAACAGGAGCATCACCAGCGCCTGATAGAACGGCAGCCAGGTGCCGGCGGTCTCGTACGACGCCTTGATCGCCAGGTCGAAGAGCGGCCGATACTCGCGGCCGCTCGTGAAGGCGTCCGCGACGGCCTGCGGCCAGGATGCCAGCGCCGGCCGCGCCAGATGGGAATAAGTGTCGCCAAGAGACCAGGCAATCGTCGAAAACGCCATCGCGAACAGTCCGACATATCCGAGCACCCACAGGAACGGTGCCCGCGCGAGTGTTTTCTCCGTCACGGCCACGCCGCCTCGTACCTGTCCCGCAACTCGGGGTGACCGTCCAGCCACGCCACCATCCGCTCGAATCCGTCGGCGAATGTCACGCGCGGAGCCCAGCCAAGCTCGCCGCGGATCTTTCGCGAGTCCGCGACCCATGTGTCCGTATCCCACACCCGTGCCGGCATGCTGCCCCATCGAGGCTCACCGGGAATCCGCAGCACCCGCCGCGCCACTTCCACCGCCTCGCCGACCGTCGTCTGCGCGCCGGTACCGACGTTGTAGATCGCGCCCGGTTCCGTGGGTGGATGTTGTGCTGCGCGCAGATAGGCGTCGATCACGTCGTCAACGAATACGAAATCGCGCGCGGTGTCCGCGCTGACAAGCGGCGGAAAGACGCCTCTCGATCCGTGGACGATCAACGACGGCAGGAAGCGGCGGGGATCCTCGTATGGACCGTACACGCTGTATAGACGAAGAGTACAGACTCTTGCTCCGTGCACGGTCGCGACGTACACGCACATCGCCGTCGCGGCCGCCTTGGCAATTCCGTATGGCGTGTCCGGCGCTCCGTGCTCGGTTTCGGATGGTGCGTGATCCTGCCGGCCGTACTCGGACGACGAGCCGGTGTTCACGAACATCTCGACGCCGGCATCGAGCGCGGCCGCCAGCAGATTCCTCGTGCCGATGATGTTGGCGCGCGTGATCTCCTCGGCATCGGTTTGCCAGGAATAGGCCCCGTGCGCCGCGAGGTGGAAGATCCACTCCGGCTCGATGGCGGCGACCGCTGTCTTCACGCGATCGATGTCGAACAGATCGACCTCATGAAGCGTCACCCGCTCGCGTATCGACTCGATGCGCCAGGAGGCGGAGCCAGGCCGCACCAGCAGGTGCGTCGGATGTCCATCGGCGACGAGGCGATGGACGAGATTCGCCCCGACGAAGCCCGTGCCGCCCGTCAGGACGACCCGTTTCATCCGAGTTGACGACGAAGGGACTGGTAGTCGAACGCGTCGAGATAGTGTGACGCGCGCAGCGCGACCTCGTCGCGCTCGACTGCGGACAGCTCACGCGCCGTGGCGACATTTGCCTCGGAGGTGGCGCGCCGGATCGTTCCCCAGGGATACGCTTCCGGCAACGCTTCGCCATTCCAGCTCATCGTCCGCAGCGTGTTCGCGGGCGCCGTATCGATCTGGCGGCAGAGACCACCAAGCGCCGTGAAGGCATCCGCCATGACGTCCTCCGCGCGAATGACGGAGACCTGTTTCGGGTACTGCTCCCGGCTGAGGAGCGCGTGGTACTGCACCGTCACCCAGGCGGTCATGTAGCTGGCCAGCGAGAGCGGCTTCGGTCTCTTCTTCGTGTCCGCATATGCCGCCCATGGGTTTCGGACGATGTGCAGGACGTGTGCGTCGGGCAGATCGCGCAGAATCCGCGCCGTGTCCACGCCGATGATCGGGCTGTAGCCGACGTAGACGCGGGCGTCCGAGCCGCGGCGATGATCCTTCCACGCGTCGAAGGTCGCGCCGAAGAACGCCGCCACGTTGTTACCCGCCGAACGGCCGGACCGCTCGACGCGCGCGATGTAGTGCCGCTCGCGATCGGCATCGGAGAGATCCATGGCGGCATCGCGGAACTTGCTGACGTGCGGCGTGCGGATGCGCACGCGGCACTCCTCGTCGATGATCGCGTGGAAGTCCTGCTGCGGCGTGGCGGCCAGGTCGAACACCGGCCACCGGTATTTCACCGGAAACATCGACGTCAGCGGATCGTTGACGAGCGCCGTCCCGAGCTGCGACTCGAACGGGTAGGCGAGCATCTCCGGATGGCCGTCGAGAAACCGGTGCGTGACGTTGCCGCCGTTCTCGTACATTGCGGAGATCATCAGTAGTCTGAATTCGCTCATGTCCCTTTCTCTTGGCGCGCCTGAAGG
>JBOGIQ010000607.1:0-2178 GCA_050742535.1 Vicinamibacterales bacterium
GGCCTGGGCGATGGATATCGGAGGCTCGGCACTACTGCTGACGTCGATCGCAGTCGTGGTTGTCTGGCAGCTGTAACAGGCAAGTCTTTTACGCGGACAGTTCATGTACGAACGCTTCTACGGCCTCACAGAACTCCCGTTCGAGCTGACGGCTAATCCCAAGTACCTGTTTCTCAGCGCCAGGCAACGCGAGGCGCTCAGTACGTTGCAGTACGGACTCTTCGCCGCGAAGTCGATCACGTTGCTCGTCGGAGAAGCCGGCACCGGCAAGACGACGCTGATCCGTGCGGCGCTCGAGTCGGAGCGCTGTCAGCACGTGCGATGTGTCTACCTCAACAATCCGGCCCTGCGGCCGGACGATTTTCTGAGGCTCCTGGCCCTCAGGTTCGATCTCGGCCCCGAAGCCGCTGACTCCAAAGCGATCCTGCTGGAGCGTCTGGAAGCGCTGCTGCGCCAGCGCCGGGAGGCGGGTGAAACGACGGCGCTCGTGGTGGACGAAGCACAGAGCCTCAGTGTCGAGCTGCTCGAAGAGATTCGCCTGCTGGCGAACATCGAAACGCCCTCTGCCAAGCTGCTGCCGCTCGTCCTCGCCGGACAGCCCGAACTGGCAGACCGGCTCGAAAACCATGATCTTCGCCAACTGCGACAGCGAGTGACGCTCCGGTGCCATCTCGACCCGTTCGACGTCAAGGAAACCGCGGCATTCATCGCCAGTCGGCTTTCCGCCGCCGGCGGCGTGCCGTCGCGGATCTTTACCAAAGACGCGGTCATGCTGATCCACGAGCACTCGCGCGGCATCCCGAGAACGATCAGCGTGTTGTGTGACAACGCACTCGTCAGCGGGATGGCGCTCGACACGCAACCCGTCACGCGCACGATCGTGGCGGAGGTCTGCAGAGACTTCCGTCTGAACCCGGGCAAACAGCCCTCCTCCGCTCCGCAGCATGCGCCGGAAGGGCCTTTCACTGAACCACCTCAGGGTGCTGCCGGCGACGGCAGTGCCGAGAGCGCCGCGGATTCCCGCCATCCTCTGGATGTTTTCCGCCGCAACCGTACGCGTTTCGGTGCTCTCGTCTCACGCTAGGACGCGGCAGGATACGCACAATGAGCCGAATTGATCAGGCACTGAGAAACTGGGAAAGCAAAAAAGGCGCGGTCGCCGGCGCGGTCACCTCGCAGGGCCCCGCCGTCGATCCAGCTATGGCAGCATCGTTGGCTGACTATCCGGCCGAGCGCGCCCCACAGCCCGTCGAACGGGCGGATGAGGTCGCGTGGCAGGAACCCGCCGCCGACCCTGTTGTCCAACCTCGTCCGTTCCGAAAGGCCGAAACGCCCCCGCGCGACAACGCATACTTGTCGGCCCGGCTGGTAACCGGAGCGGTGGGTTCGGTACCGCTCGAGCAATACCGCCGGCTTGCCGCGGTGCTGCACGAGGCCCAGGTGCAGGGAAATCTCAAGACGGTCATGGTGACGAGCGCGCTGCCTGGCGAAGGAAAGTCGCTGACGGTCGCCAACCTGGCATACACACTCAGCGCCTCGTACGGCCGTCGCGTCCTCGTCATCGATGCGGATCTGCGTGCGCCGAATGTTCATCGGATTTTCGGCGTTCGCAATTCTGGTGGGCTTGGCGACGCGCTCCGCAACGGACGCCATGAACTGCCCTTCGTACAGATTTCTGACGGGCTGACCCTGTTGACTGCCGGACGTCCCGGCCCTGCTCCGCTCGCGGACCTCATCTCGGACCGCATGGGCGACGTCATCCGCGAGGCGGCATCGAGCTTCGATTGGGTCCTGATCGATACGCCCCCGGTTGGCCTCCTGCCGGACGCGCAGGTCCTCGCACGACTTGCGGGGGCCGTCGTGTTCGTCATCGCCGCCGGCAGCACTCCCCGGTCAGCGGTCGAACGTGCGGTTTCCGAACTTGGTCCCGACTCGATCATCGGGAGCGTATTGAATCGCGTCGAGGACCGCAGAATCCCCGAGGCCAACTACTACGACAGTTACTACGGTGATGACGGGAGTTTGGCGGACTGAAGGACCCTAGAGAAATCCGCCCCACCGGGCGACTTTCCGCTCCGTCGTTGACAACTTTCCCTATTGCACGACCTCAAGCGCCGTCGCACGACGTCCACCGGTATCAGACGTATAACTCATTACAAAGTAATGACTTGCATGTCT
>JBOGIQ010000608.1:0-2178 GCA_050742535.1 Vicinamibacterales bacterium
GTCGTAGTGTCCGCCTTCAGGCGGACCGTTTCATGACGATCGTTACGATCCAGCCGACGAACCCCAGAACGACAAACGGGTACGCGAAGAACGGGAGCGGTGACGACGTAGGTACGAGGTGTTCGCCGGAGGCGATCCGGAAGGCGACGATAGCGAACAGTACCGCGGCGACGACGTGGACACCTCGTATCCACGTGGCCAGACTGTTCGAAAGGCTGATGAGGACCAGACCCGCGGACCAGAGCGCGACGCCGCCGCCGAACGACGGTACGCTGGCATCCAGGCCGGCGGCGTTGCCGGAGACGAGCAGACTCTCGCCCAGCGCGAACACCAGGAATCCCGCCGCGGCGACGTCGTCTCCGCCGCGGAAGAATCTCACCGCGAGGAGCGACGTCGCGACGACGACGCCAACGCCGTCCATCATCCAGACGATCTGCCGCAGCGAGTCGGTGGAAACCAGCGTGCCGCCGATGCCCAGCGTCGCCCCGAGGATCAGGCCGACGATCGCGATCATGTCGTTGCGTCTCTGCACGCGACCGACCGTATCACGGGAGCTCCGTTTGCCTTGGCCTCCCCGGGATTCGGCGGCCAACACGACTGAGCTCCCGTGGGCTGGATGCTATACTTTGATGTTCCTGCCCTGGTCATCGATGCGGAAGTGGCGGAATTGGCAGACGCGCTAGCCTCAGGAGCTAGTGGGGGCAACCCCATGAAGGTTCGAGTCCTTTCTTCCGCACCACTCGACCCGCCCGCTCTGCGGGCTCGCTCGTGGCAGGCCCCTCCTGCAGGCACATCGAGTGGTGCCCTGAGCGAGCGCAGCGAGTCGAAGGGCCCGACTAGTTCTCCGTCGCGAACTCGGCGCGATCGATTACCAGCGCGTCGACCGGCCCGCGTGTCGCATCGAGCTTCAACCCGAGTTGTTCCTGCACGGCCGTAAAGATCGACGGTCCGTTCGGATCGAAGACCGGTTGCTGACCAGGGGACAGCGCACCCGCCGCAATCTGCGACGGTTCAGGTGTGTATTTCAGGATCAAATCCCATGTCCCGGTCAGCCCCGTCCGATCCACGACAGTCCGCTGCAGGCGCGTGGACAACATCGCCGCAAACTGTGAGAGTGGCGATCCGCCGACCTGGATGCTGCCGACGCGCCCCTCGGCCATGCACATCTGCTTCGCTCCTGGAGGGATGACTCCGGTTTTCTGCGCTTCCTTCTGTGCCGCCGCGCAATCGATCGCCGATTGCTTCAGTTGCGGGCCGAGTTGGCGATCGGCACGCGCCAGCACGAGCGCGAAAATGGGAAGCTCCCGTTGTTCCCTGCGAATGACCAGCGAGAAGCGATTCGCGAGCAGATTCTGCAGCGCCACCAGCACGTCAGCGGGTGACCCGGGCGCGCCGGTTGCCGTGACGTCCCATCGTTCGATATCGAGCCACCGTGGACCATTCAGAATCTGATAGGGCTGCACTTCGTAGGCAAACACGACCAGGTCCTGCAACGAGACACCTTGGGCCGTGAATCGTCCGCCCGGCTGGCGTCCCATGAATCCGCCGCCGGGCTCCGTCCGGCGTTTCACGGACGCTGCTTCAAACGCCGGCGTCTGGGCCGGGGTCAGTTCCGTCCCTGCCGTCAGGAGTACGGAGACCACAATCGGTATGCCGAGGATCTTGACACTCGATCTGGCCGTAGACACAGAACTGCCCTCCGAACCACAAAACACGGCATTCAGCAAAAAGTTGCAGAAAACCAGTCCGATAGACGCGGCGGCGCCGGGAATCGTTGCTCGGCCCTTTGTCTCGGTACTGGACAACAGCATCGGTGCGCGTGCTGGAAGAGATCACTGCACGAACCGACGGAGCGTTCTCCGATACGAATCTTCATCCCCTGAAGACATGAGTGGTTGTCGTCGATCGAATCGTGCGACGCGTGGTATGGCTTGTGCTCCCTCGCGCCGCATTCCCTCGAAACGTCTCGCCGAGCGGCCCTGTCCGTCGTTGTCGTTACGAAACTGCGGCTGAGTCGTAGAGCGTTTGCTTCAGGGACACGCTGCCGACGCACCCGTCGTCCAGCGTTATCGCCGAACGAGTCCTGTCGCCTTCTGGCGCACCGGGTTCAAGGAGGAACGATCACATGAGGCTCCATCGCACGCTCGCGCTCTTCGCAGTGCTCCCGCTGCTGTCATC
>JBOGIQ010000609.1:0-2176 GCA_050742535.1 Vicinamibacterales bacterium
GTCCTGGACCGAGGATCTTCGACGCGCTGCAACAGCAGCTCGGTCTGCGCCTCGAGCCAACGCACGCGCCTCGCGACGTCATCGTCATCGATGCGATCGAGAGGCCGTCGCCGAATTAGGGATCGGGGATCCGGGACCCGGGCGCGCTCTTCGTCCGTGTGCGGATTCTCGCGGCTTATTGCTAACCGTTACGCCTTCTGTCCGTTAGCCCGAACACACGATTCGCGTCTTGGTGTCATAACGGAAACGGACGGTAGTCTGTTCCTATCGTCGTGAAGGCCGGGCGAAGAACGCCGGCAGCGCGAGTACCCCTATTGCCAGCACCGCTGTTATTCCGACTGCCGCGACTGTCATCGGGTGGTCGGCTGCGGGCGCCGCCGTCACGTTGCGCCAGGCGAACGCGATGAGAACAGCGGCCACCAGTCCTGCCGCAGCGCAGTGGAGGTACGTGACGATGTGCGCGACGCGTGAGCGGCGGTCGCGAATACGGCTCACCTTCGCGCGCCAGAGCGCCTGCTGCGCCGAGGGGAGCTCCGCGGCTCGAACCAGGCTCTCGGCATCCGCCTTCAAGGACAATCTCAGCTCACGTTCGTCGTCGGTCATCACGGCCTCGACTCTCCGAACAACTCGCGAAAACGTCGGCGCGCGCGGACGCCAACCTGACGAATGCTGCCCTCTCGATACCCGAGCAGCCGCCCGACTTCACGCCACGACCATCCCTCGACGTAAGCCAGCCACAGCGTCTGGCGTTCGATTCGAGTCAAGCGGCTCAACGCCTGCGCCACGGCCGTTGCGTCTTCCAGAGACGATGTCGGCGAGTGCCCCGCCTGCTCTTCCAACGGCACCTCGACGAGACCGCGATACCGGCGTCGGATCAAGTTGGTAGCCACTGTGTACAGGTACCGGCGTCGGTGTTCCTCGTCCTCGGTCTCCAACACTTTCGCCCGAAAGACTCTGGCGAATGCTTCCTGGACGATGTCCTCCGCGGCTGCGCCATCTCGTATGGCGCGTGTCACGTACGCCCAGAGGCGACGAGCGTGCGCCTCGTAGAGCGCACAGAAATCCTCGTCTGTCATTCGGCCTACGGCGCGTCGCCCGCATCAGTCCGTGTCAGCAGCCCCCATCGGTTCGAGAGCCAATATCCGATGGCCGCCGCGCCGCCGAGGCCGACGGCAAGCGCCACCGTCAATGCCGCGCCAAGTCTGGACACGCCGGGCGTGATGAGCGCGTAACCGAGTAGCACCATGCCCACCGGCAGCAGGACGACAGCCGCCTGAGCCGCGACGATGACCCGTGCGTGGGGACGTTCGGGACCGCTCAGGAGCGCCTCGAGTGCGCGCCCGTTTCCTGACCCGAACAGCGTGCCAACGCTCGCCGGATCCAGCTTGTCGACCAGACGCCCCCAGACCTCCGCCTGTCTCCGGGCAATGCGAATGCGGCCAGCGACCGTGACGATCCAGCCCAAGAGCAGAATCGCGAAGGGCATCGCGATGCCGGCCGCGGCATCACCAGCGAGATCGATACGGATATCCATAACGGCTCCTATTGAACGCGTTTGCGCGGCAACAGCCTGTCGGCGTTGGCCATCCGGTAAATGACGCCCGCGAGGACCACCGCCGATGCGCGAGCGTCGTCCAGGACGACGTAATCGGGCTCGTCCATGTTCGTGTGATGAGTTCGCTGCTCGTAGTTCAGTGGATCTTGAATGAACGACAAGCCGGGGATGCCGGCGCCTTCGAACGCCGCCTGGTCCGACCCCAATGTCGTCCGCAAGCTCGCGACAAGCGTGCCGTCTCCGATGTCGGCAAGCCATCGGTCGAACAGTGGTTTGAGGGCGTCGTTGCCCTGCAGGTAGATGCCACGGATCCGGCCGCTGCCGTAGTCGAGATTCAGGTACGCCGACAGCAGGCGGTGGGCGTCCGTGGGCGTACCTCGCTCGTCGAAGAGGTATCGCTGAATGTAGCCGCGGGATCCGGCGAGATTGAACAATTCTTCGCCCTGCCAGAACGCCACGCGAACGGATCGCCGAAGGGGAACCCGCGACGCGGTCAGGATTCGAACGGCCTCCAGAACCGTGGCAACGCCAATCGCGTTGTCGGTGGCGCCTGTCGCGCCATGCCATGAATCGAGGTGGGCCCCGACGAGAACCAGTTCGTCGGGGCGGTCGGTCCCGCGG
>JBOGIQ010000610.1:0-2175 GCA_050742535.1 Vicinamibacterales bacterium
CGTCGAGGACCGCAGAATCCCCGAGGCCAACTACTACGACAGTTACTACGGTGATGACGGGAGTTTGGCGGACTGAAGGACCCTAGAGAAATCCGCCCCACCAGGCGACTTTCCGCTCCGTCGTTGACAACTTTCCCTATTGCACGACCTCAAGCGCCGTCGCACGACGTCCACCGGTATCAGACGTATAACTCATTACAAAGTAATGACTTGCATGTCTCCAAGCAGGCCGCCGGCTGGCGGCAGTCAGTGGCTGAAGTCTTGCTCTGGGGCGGGCGTGGCTGTTGCTGGCGTCACCGATTAGCGAGAACGGCCACCGGATACCCATGATGCCCGAGTCCCATCCCAGCTACTCCGAGTTTGCGAGCGGGGCGGCTGGCCAGGCTTACAACCAGACGGCCTTCCGGCATTTCCTCGCGATTGAGCGACGGCGTGCCGAGCGTTCCGGACGGCCGCTGCTCCTCGTCCTCGTGGCACTTCGCGGGAGCCGCGTCACCAGCAGGTTTACCAACGCGACCGCTGCCGGCATCTTCCGTGGTCTCGGTGAGACTGTCCGGGAAGTTGATTTTGCCGGCTGGTTCCGCGAGGGCCGGATAGCAGGTGCGGTCCTGACTCAGGGCAGCGGTGCGGCCTCCGCGCCGGCGCGCGACCAGGTCGCCGAGAGAGTCATGAAATCGTTGCGGGCGCACGTGCCGGCGGGACAGTTCCGTAACCTTCGAGTGCGCGTCGTCCGATTCGAGCCGCGCACCGCCACCGACAGGCAGCACGCTCCAACGGCTCTCGCGTCGGGCCATTGAGATTGCCCATGGCCAGTTCTCTCACCAGCGTCTTTTCCGCTACGCGCACGCCGCGTCTGCAACTGCTCGCCGAGGAGTTGTTCGATGATGCGCTCGTCCGCGAGCGCAAAAGAGCGGATCGCTTCGAGGAGCCGTTCGTCCTGTTCCTCCTCACGATCCAGGGCCCGCGCGGGCCGGAAAGCTGGAAGCAGCTGATTGCGGCGCTCTCGCAGTCTGCGCAGGACACCGACGTCATTGGATGGTTCCGTCAGGACTCCGTCATCGGTCTCGTGCGGCCAATCACGACAGGCGATGCGACCGAGGAAGCGTCCGGGCTTGCGGTCAAAATGAAACGCGCCCTGGGACGAGGCGGCCGGCCCGACGGCTTGCACAGATGCTCGCTGTGCTGGGAGGTCTACTCGCCGTCCGGCACGCGGACGCCATCTGCCGTCATCGAGGCTGAGCGCCGCCGGTCACCGCAACAGACGGTCCGGAACGCGACGAAGCGCGCGCTCGATGTCGTTGGCAGCGCGATTCTGCTCATCACGCTGGCGCCGATCTTTGCGCTCGTCTCAGCGCTCGTGAAGCTGACGTCCAAAGGACCCGTGTTCTTTCCGCAGGAGCGAGTCGGCGCTGATGGGCGGCCGTTCAAGATGGTGAAGTTCCGGACGATGCAGGCGAATGCCGACCCGGGCATTCACCAGCGTTACGTCGAGGAATTCATCCGCTGCAGCAGTGCCGCCCGGACGACCGAGCAGGTCTTCAAGATCGTCGACGATCCGCGCGTCACGGCGGTTGGCCATTTTCTGCGCCGCTCGAGCCTCGACGAACTTCCTCAGTTCTGGAACGTGCTGAAGGGCGAAATGTCGCTGGTTGGACCCCGTCCGCCGCTTCCGTACGAAGTCGCCAAGTACAAGAGCTGGCACAAGCGCCGGCTGCTCGAGGCCAAACCGGGGATTACCGGCGCATGGCAGGTCACCGGCCGCAGTCGTACGACCTTCGAGGAGATGGTCCGCCTGGACCTCCGCTACGCGCGAAGCCACTCGGTGTGGACGGATCTGAAGATTATCGCCGCCACTCCCAAGGCGATGATCTCCGGCAAAGGCGCCCACTGACGGCGTCTTCTCGAAGCTAGTCAACCTCGCGGCCGCGCCGCGGCCATCACCACCCCAGATCCCACAAGGAGTTCGCATGAGCAGCGTCGTGTCCGCGCCGGTTGTGTCTTCTGCGGTCGTACCAGAAGAAGCACAGCGCGTCAGCACACCCGCCGAGGCGGTCCGTGTCGGCGTAATCGGATTCGGGTATTGGGGACCGAACATCGTCCGCAACCTGAACGCGCTCGATCGGTGCAATCTCGTGTCGGTTTGCGACACGAACGCCAACGCGCTGAAGCGCGCCC
>JBOGIQ010000611.1:0-2175 GCA_050742535.1 Vicinamibacterales bacterium
GACAAAACCGGGGCGGATTGTATCTGCGTTCCCTCACGTCGCGGCAGGCCGCCTTCGGCGGCCAATCGAACAGCCGCAACCTTCGTTCGTCTCTGTTGCTCCGTTGCTCCTGTGAAGCCGTTTTCTCCGTCTACTCTGCTGCCTCGATGATCAGGGAGAAGTCATGAAGCACATTCGTCTCTTACTCGGAATCATCGGCGTCATCACGGCGACGATGGCGGCGGTCGCGCAGCAGGCTCCAGCGCAGCAGGCGCCAGCAGCGCCCGCCGCCGCACCACAGACGCAGAAGCCGGCCCCGCCGCCCGCACCTGGTGCGCCGCCGCAGGCCGCGATCGACTCGCCGCTGCTCCGCAACTACTCGCCGGTGACGCGCGGGCGGCTGCTCAACCCCGAAGATCGGAACTGGCTGCAGATCCGGCGCACATATAACGGATGGGGCTACAGCCCGCTCGACAAGATCAACGTGTCCAACGCCTCGCGGCTGAAGCTGGTATGGAGCGCGCAGACGATGGAGCCCGGGTCGCACCAGGCGCCGCCGCTCGTGAATAACGGCGTGATGTTCATCAGCACGCCGAACAACCAGGTCGCCGCCTACGACGCCAAGACCGGCACGCTGCTGTGGCGCTACAAGCGCGTCAGACCGCAGGGCGCGTTCGTCGCGCACCCGTCGAACCGCGGCCTCGCTCTCTACGGCGACAAGGTCTACTACGGGGCCGGCGAAGCGGTGGTGGTCGCGCTCGACGCGAAGACCGGCAAAGAGGTGTGGGCGAAAGAGGTCTTCGACAACAAGATCAACTACTACATCACGCTCGCCCCGCTCGCCGCCGACGGCAAGATCCTGATTGGCGCCTCGGGCGGCGAGTTCGGCGTGCGCGGCTACGTGGCAGCGCTCGATCCCGAGAACGGTAACGAGCTGTGGCGCGCGTACACGATTCCGGCGCCCGGCGAGCCTGGCAGCGAGACGTGGCCCAAGGGCGGCGAGCAGTGGAAGACCGGCGGCGCGTCGGTGTGGGTGACGGGCAACTACGATCCCGACACCAACATCGCGTATTGGGGGACCGGCAATGGCGGGCCGTGGATGGGCGACCAGCGTCCCGGCGACAACCTCTATGTTGCGTCGACGGTCGCGATCAACGTCGCCACCGGGAAGATCGTCGGACACTTCCAGTACAACCCGAACGAATCGTTCGACTGGGACGAGGTCTCGCCGCCGCTGCTCATCGATTTCCGCCGCGGCGGTCAGACGGTGCGTGGGCTGATCAACGCGTCGCGCTCCGGCTATCTGTGGTTCCTCGAGCGGACCAAGAACGGTCCGATCCGCTTCGTCGAAGGCAAGCCGTACGTGAACCAGACCGTGTTCAAGTCGCTCGATCCGAAGACCGGGAAGCCTGAGTACAACCCGGAGACCGTGCCGGGCACAAACAAGGAAGCCACGTATTGCCCGTCGCTCCACGGCGGCAAGAACTGGCCGCCCGCCGCGTACAGCCCGCGCACGCGGATGATGTATATCCCGGCGAACAACAACATGTGCCAAACGCTGGTCGGCGTGGAGGTGAAATACGTGCCAGGCCGCGGTTTCACGGGCACCGGCATGACCAAAGGGCCCGGCACAACGCTCAAGGAAGGTGCGAAACACGTCGGCGAGGTGCAGGCCTGGAACGTGGACACCGGTCAGCTCGCGTGGACGCATACGTATCGTCAGGCGAACTGGGGGCCGATCCTGACGACCGGCGGCAACCTCCTCTTCGCCGGTGGTACACCCGATCAGATGTTCCACGCCTTCGACGCCACCAACGGCAAGCTGCTGTGGGAATTCAAGACGAGCTCCGGCGTCGAGGGGCCACCCTCATCGTTTGAAATCGATGGCAAGCAATACATTGCCGTGCTGACCGGCTGGGGCGCGGATGCGAACGGCGCCGGCGGTACCGTCGCGCGGCTCCTCGGCGAACCCGTTCCAACCGTGCAGCTGGTGGGCGCTGTGTACGTCTTCGCTGTTGATTAGATGAAGGCCATTATGAAAAAGCACCTCACGCTGATCGCCTCGATGTTCTCTGCCGCGCTCCTCGTCGCCACGTCGGCCAACGCGGCGACCTGCGAAAGTCTGTCTACCGCAAAGCTGACGAACGCCACCGTCACCTCCGCGCAGCCGGTCGCGGCCGGCGGCATGGCGCAGGC
>JBOGIQ010000612.1:0-2171 GCA_050742535.1 Vicinamibacterales bacterium
GTTCGAACGTGCTCGAGCCGAACGCCGATTCCGACAAGCCGTGCCGGAATGCGCCGCAGGATCGGGTAGCGGCGCAGCATTCGCACGGGCAGGGAGCGCAATACGCTCGCCGCGGCGGCCGCCGTCCATGCTTTGACCCTAACAACCGTGGACGACATCGTGGGTCAGGCAAGCGCGGAGCACGCCACGAATTGCCGCGAGTAGCTTGTATTCGTCCGTTGGCTCCAACTGCAACCACATCGCTCCGGCGTGTGCGGTGGCTTCGATCTCGTCGGCGGTCAGTCCCACGCCGTAGATGATGAGCGGGATGTGCCGCACAGTGGGATGCGCCTTCAACCGTCGCACCATATCGAACATGGCCACGCGACCACCATCGCCCAATTCAGCGACGATGATCCGGGGATCAAGGCTGAGGATTTCGGGGACTGATGCGTCCTCGTGTGTGTGATTCACGACTGTGAAACCCGACTTCTTCAGAACAGCCGTATGGTCGTGGGCAGGCGGCGGTTTCAGCGGCGTAATGAGAAGAACGATGGGTTGAGATGTGGTGGTTTCCATGCTGCCCTTTCGACCTGCGAGGGGTGCCGACTGTCACGGTTAGTGAAGTCGTCCCGACGAGTCGGGGCGGCAGCAGAAACAATGAGGAACACGCTCAGTGTATGCCTTATACAGGCTGCGTGATGTCTAAAACGGACCAGCGATGTATCGCCTCTGGCATCGATCCGGCAGGTTGAATGCCGCGTGGCTCTAACGAATCAGCTGCTCTACCAACTGAGCTACGCCGGCCAGGCGTAAGTCGCGCCGAAGGCGGACACTACAACGGCGGCAGCCGTCGAAGCGTCAAGTGTAACCGGCAGATCCTGACGCGGCAAACGCGTCGGGCGTGCGAACGTGCTCGGGCCGGACGCCGATTCCGACAAGCCGTGCCGGAATGCGCCGCAGGATCGGGTAGCGGCGCAGCAGTCGCACGGGAAAGGGGAGCGCAAGACGCTCGCCGCGGCGGCCGCCGATGACCGGCGCCAGCACGTTTCGCTGAATGGCGACCTGAGCTGCCTGCGTCAGCCGCGTCGGCAGCAGCCGTCGCCGCTCGACGGCGGCAAGATTCTCCGGCGACACCGCGCCGTCGCGCAGCGGCTGATACAGCAGATTCGCGGCCGCTACCGCATCCTGCACCGCCAGGTTAATCCCGACACCGCCGATCGGCGACATCGCGTGCGCCGCGTCGCCGATACACAGCAGCCCGGGCGCGTACCACCGCTGCAGGCGGTCCACGATCACGGTCAGCAGCTTGACGTCGTCCCACGTGCGTAGTTCGTCGACACGATCGCTCAGGAAGGAAACCATCGACGCGATGTCTTCGCGGAACGCCTCGAGTCCGCGTCCCCGCAGTTCGGCGAACGCTCCCTTCGGGATGACGAATGCGCATTGCCAGTAGTCGCCGCGGTTCACCATCACGAACACACGTCCGGACCGGATGACGCCAAGGGTGTCGGCGCGATCGGTGTCGCGGCGCGAGAGCCGCATCCACAGCACGTCGATCGGCGCCGCGAGTGTGCGGACGGCCAGCCCGGCGCGTTCCCGTACAAGCGAGCGCCGCCCGTCGGCGCCGACCGTGAGCGTCGCATCGACCGCCATGTCGCCGTCCGCGGTACGGACCTCGACGCCGGTTATCGTCCCTCCTGACTTCCGCAGACCGACGACTTCCGCATTCATGAAAAGGCGGAACGTCGGGTACCTGCGCGCTTCGTCCGCCAGGAAGTCGAGGAACTCCCACTGCGGCATCAGCGCAACGAACTTGCATCGCGTCGGCAGGTGACTGAAGTCGGCGACCGTGACGCGGTTGCCGTCGATATCGCCGCCGATCTCGTGGACTTCCTGATGGGGGCGCTTCAGGAAGTCATCGAGTACCCCGAGTTCGTGCATCAGTTCGAGCGTCGAGGGGTGGACGGTGTCCCCGCGAAAGTCGCGCAGGAAGTCGCCATGTTTTTCGAGGACGACGGTGTCCACCCCGGCGCGGGCGAGCAGCAACCCGGCCATCATTCCGGCGGGGCCGCCCCCGGCAATACAGCAGCGGGTTGTCACTCTTGTCATGACGCCGGACGCACTTTGTGCGAGCATACTGGCTTCTCACCCGGCACTCTGGCACTGGCACCCCTGAAGGGGTGCCCTAC
>JBOGIQ010000613.1:0-2152 GCA_050742535.1 Vicinamibacterales bacterium
GGCCGCGAGCGCGTCGCGATCGAGGGCGTATTTGAGATCAGCGGCGAAGCTCGAGCGCCAGCTGTCCGATGTTGCGTCGCCGGACGGCACGTCGATCGTCCCCATTTCGTGCGAGCGCGGTACCACGTACAAAGGGCCGTTGAACTCCGTCACGTCATCGAGGAAGACCATCAGGTTGACGGCCCGCGGCTGCTGCATGCCGTCCTGCTTCAGCCAGAAGATGAAGTCCTGATGCCACTTCCAGATGTCGCCGGTAAATGCGGCCTTGACGTTGATCTTGAACTGGTGCACGTAGACGTCCGACCCGAGGATCTGTGCCGATGGGCCGAGCATCCGGGGATGCCGCACGAGGCGGCGGAACGCCTCGCTCGTCGTGTGGCAGCCGTGGATAGCGCGAACCGTGCGACCGTCCTTCTCAAGCACGCGACGCGGACTGTCGTCCGACATCAGTGCGGGCAGATCGTGCTTGAGCGCGGATACCTCCTCGGGGGAAAACACGTCGTCCAGCAGGACGTACCCGAGGTCCCGAAAGTGGCCAAGCTGGGCATCCGTGAGAGTCATGCGCCGACGACCTCCTCCTTCGACAAGCCGTCGCGACCGGTGGCGGCGACGTGGAGCGGTCGGGCCGCTCGGATAGGCAACACGGTTGCAGGCCGAGAGGCGTCGTTGACCTCCGGACGCGCCGCTGCCTCCCACTCCCGACGCGGCAACGCACGTCGAGTGCGTACGCGCTCGGGAACCGTGTGATGCAGGTGCGCACCGGGTTCGATGAACGAGCCCGCGGCGAGAACGCACTGATGCACCATCGCCTGCGAGGCAACGAACGAACCGGGGCCAACGACCGATCGTGAGACCTGCGCGCCCGCTGCGACGATCGCGTCAGTGCCGATCACGGTCGGACCCACGATGGTTGCGTCTGCTCCCACCTGGGCTCCATGGCCGATGACAATCGGTCCCATCAGCAGCGCGGAGGGGTGGACGACGGCGCTCGGATGGGTGAGATGCTCGCCGCGTCTGACCCAGCGCTGCACGGCCCCGCTCTCCGTCGTGCTGACCAGTCGCTCGACCATCCACTGGTTGACGTGCAGATAACTGTCGAGATCGCCGACTCTGGGGCACGGCTCCGGCGACGCGAAGGCTGCTACACGGCTGCCTGCGCGCGCGAGCTGGGGAATCATCCCCTCCTTGATGTCCTGGAATCCCGCGGCGGCAATGTGATCGACTGCCCGGCGGTCGACGACATAGATTCCGGCAGGTCCCGGCTCGCCTCCGGGAACCATCGGGGCCGTCACAACCGTCAATGCTGCGCCGCTGTCGCGATGTGCGCGCAGCAGTTCGCCAAGATTGCACGTGGGGATCACGGTGCTCTCAACGACGACGACCTGATCGCCGTTGACCATTGCCGCGGCGTCGCGCAGGCATCCAGCCGGTCCGCGCGGGAACCGGTCGGCGGCGTACGTGAGGGTCAGACCGTGGTGCGAGGTTCCGAGCCGTGCGCGAAGGGCGCCTGCCGACCCGTTCGCACATACGACGGCACGGGCGGCTCCCCCCGCGCGAAGCCACTGCAGCGGATAGGAGATGACAGGCTCGAAAACGATTTCGGCCAGCGAGCGTGGAGGAAAGTGCGGAACGTCCGCGTCCCCCCAGCCGTACGTACCGGCCAGAACGATGGCGGCAAACCTGCCGTCGGCCTCGAACCGGTCCCGGCGGTCCAGGAGAAATGCGAGCGGGCTCATTGGGCGATGGAGAGCTGTGAGCAAATCCGCTTCCAGCTGTGCAGCGGACACGTTTGGTGAACGATCAGGCGCGCATTGAGGCGGAAGTTCGAGTCAGGCGTGGATTGAGGTACGGCGTTTAGGCTGAAGTCGAGCCGTCAGACGATATTTGTCGCACCGTGCGGATCTCGCAGAAACATTCGCATGCGGCCCGCACAGACGATTAAAGTTCGCTGGGCCGCCGCCTTCGCGCGTGCCGCTGCGCGCAATTCCTGACGAAACATCCAGTTACGGTAACGCGTGCCGCCGGCGGTTTCAGTGGCGTGCGTCTTGAACATCGACACGCCTCGTGGCCGCGACGACGAGATGGAAGTTTGTCCTGAAGGTGCTCCTTGCACCGATTGCGTTGCTTCTCCTGCCCATCACGCTGGGAACGC
>JBOGIQ010000614.1:0-2149 GCA_050742535.1 Vicinamibacterales bacterium
TGGATGACGCGACTTGCGGCTTTTCTGTCGTTCTTAACTGAGCAGGGTACAGCCCAGAGTCGGCGGTAAACGCGTGGCGGGGGAGTGGAGGTGCTATGGCTCGTAACTTGGGATTCCTGCTGGCCTCCGTGGCCATCGTCTTCGTGGCTGCCGGGACGTTGGCGTTGCGTGAGGCGTCCCCCTCACCGCAAGCGCAACCGGTTCCGGCGACTGGTTCCTTCGACGCGGCGATCACTCAGAACGCCCAGCGCATGCTCGATGAGGGTCGGCGCATCTTCCGATTCGACACGTTTGGCTCAGAGGACTTCTGGGGCGGCAGGCTGCGACTGCACGAGGCCATTGTTGGCCAGAAGCTGGGCGGGGTCGGGCCCGGTGTGAGTCCCAAGATGGCGCTGAGCCTGGGGCTCAAAGTGGATGCCGAGGCCCTGCCGGCGGATCTGGTCGCGGCGATCAAAGCCGGGAAGGTCGACATGAACGCTCCCGCGTCGACCGTCGCCCTCCTGAGAGCCAATGCCGTGCTGGGCGTAACCGCATTTCTCAATCCCGACGGCTCGGCGAAATCCGTCGGCATTCAATGCGCGTTGTGTCATTCGACGGTCGACGATTCGTTCGCGCCCGGCATTGGCAAGCGTCTCGACGGATGGGGCAATCGCGATCTCGATATCGGCGCGATCGTGGCGACCGCGCCGAATCTCCAGCCGTTTAGCGAGCTGCTCGGCGTGGACGTGGCGACCGTGAAAGCCGTGCTGAATAGCTGGGGCCCAGGCCGATACGACGCGGAATTGAACATGGACGGAAAGGCCAAGCGTCCTGACGGCAAGAGCGCCGCGACGATGATGCCGTCCGCATTTGGTCTCGCGGGCGTCAATCAGCATACGTGGACGGGCGGATGGGGCACGGTGACGTACTGGAACGCGTACGTCGCGAATACGCAGATGTATGGGAAAGGGACGTTTCTGGATTCGCGCCTGGACAACGCCAAACAGTATCCGGTGGCGGCGAAGGCTGGTTGGGGGCGCAAGCGTGACGCAACCGACTTAATCACCGCCAAGCTGCCGGCGTTGCACTTCTATCAACTTGCGATGCCGGTGCCCAAGGCGCCCGCTGGCAGCTTCGACGCCGAGGCCGCGAAGCGTGGCCAAGCCGTGTTCAATGGGACGGCCAGGTGTTCGACCTGTCACGTGCCGCCGATCTTCACGGAACCGGGCTACAACCTTCATACCGCCAAGGAGATCGGAATCGACAGTTTTCAAGCGGATCGCGGCCCTGAGCGGCGGTATGTGACGACCCCGCTGCGGGCGCTATTCGATACCCAGAAGATCCACAAGGGCGGCTTCTACCACGACGGCCGGTTCCCGACCCTCGAGGCGGTCGTCGACCACTACGACAACCACCTGAAACTCAAGCTGACGGCCGCACAGAAGCGTGAGCTGATCGAGTACCTGAAGTCGATTTAGCGAAACGGGCTGACGGGTCGCCTCGGCGCCCCGAGGTCTTCTCGGAGCAGCCGCTTCGAGCAAGGAAGGTGATGCGATGGTGCGCCAGCGTTTGCTCGATGTGTGTGCGCGACATCGGCCGATCGAACGCCGAGTACGTGCTGCTCAGAGGTCTTGGGCGATTGCACATGTTTCCCGGCGATGATGTTGGCGCAGAGAAGCGATTGGCTCGATGGGGGGACGTTAACGGCCGTATTCCTCGGCGAGTAACCCGAGCTCGTTTACTTACAGCAATTTCGGCAATGGACCCGTGCTGTCGCCCTGCTTGTCTTTCTTGATGCCATAGAGCTCAAGCAACTGACGAGCAGGTTGCCGGTGGGGATCGTCTTGGGTCATAGGCAAGGTGACGGTTCGCTCGCAGACCTGGATTCTTGCCGCCGATGAGGAAGTGCGGCACGTCGTAGTGCTGGTGCTGGTTGGAGTTGCCCATATTGGTGCCCCACATGATTACGGTATTGTCCAGCAGGGTACCGTTGCGTTCTTGAATCCCCTTGAGCTTCTCCGCGAGATACGCCGTCGTCGACAGGTGGTACCGGTTCAGATCAGCGTAGCGACGAATCTGAATCGGGTCGTCTTGATGGTGCGAGCCGCCATGGAAGCTGACGCTGCTGCCTCCGTACGGGAAGAGATCCCCCTTGGGGAACTGATACACA
>JBOGIQ010000615.1:0-2118 GCA_050742535.1 Vicinamibacterales bacterium
ACGAATTCCAGGCGTTGCTCCATGGGCGACGTCTCGCGCCACGGCATCGAGGCACCTCCGGCGTGCAGGCACCCCGTTCACCTGTGGCGAAAAGTGTTACCCATGTCGCTGGACTGTAGTGTTACCTGTGTCCCCGGACCGTGCCAATAGAAGCGGGCGTCAGCCATCATCATGAACGAAGACCCAGGACCACGGACGGACCAGGGACAAAGCACGGACAAAGAACGAAGCACGGACCAAGCACTAAGCACGAAGGCCCACGGACTTACTTAATACCGGTGTTGTGCACGATCCGGCCGTCGACCACCGTCATCACCGAGCGGATCTGCTTGATCTGTGCCTCGGGCACGGCGAAGTAGTCCTGGTTCAACACCACGAGATCGGCGAGCTTGCCCGGCTCGATGGTCCCGATCCGGTCCTCCATGCGCAGGAACCAGCTGTTGCCGCGCGTGAACAGGCGCAGCGCTTCCTGACGCGTGATCTGCTGATCGCCGTTGACCCTGGCGCCCAACGAGTTGACTCCCGTGACCGCGAAGTAGATGTGCAGCCACGGATTGAGCGGCGCGATGTGCACGCCGTCGCCGTGAATACCGGCCTGGACGCCGTGATCGACGATGGTGCGGAACGGCGCGCCGACGATCACTTTCGGATCGGTCGACGTCACCCATCGGAACGCGGCCATCTGCACGCCGCAGCCGAGGGCGCGGAGACGCGATAGCAGCTCGGGCGTGACCGCCGGCACGTGGTGGACCACCCACCGCAGCGCCGTGATCGGGAACTGCTTGTTCACGGCTTCGTAGGCGTCTACGACCTGCTGCAGGCCCTTTACATCCTGGACGCTGTTCTCGTTGCGCCACCCGGCCTGCGCGACGAGACGCTGGGCGTCGGCCCACACGGGGCCGGCGCCGAGCGGCGCCGCCCATTCGCCGATCGAGCCGGTCATCAGCATGTGGTCGCCGAAGAACTGGAACTGGTTCCGCAGCCGCTCCTTCAGCTCGGGCAGCGCCGGATCGTTCTGGTTGTGCAGGAAGTTCATCTGCAGCCGGACGGTGGCCTTCCCGTCGCGGTGCATCGCCTGCCACGAGTCGTACATCCGGTAGTGATCCAGGTTCGACAGGATCTGGTTCGGATGCAGCGGGCCCGGCGTCGGGAAGAGGACCTGATCGAGGTGCGCGGTCAATCCGACGGCAGTCGAATACGCCATGGCCTCCGCGGTGCTGCGTAGCTTGTCGCCGGCAGTCTGCATGCGCCGCAGGTGAAAGAGGGCGCTTGCCGCGGGCCCGCCGCCGGCAAACCCGGCCGCGGCGATCGTGCCGTCGTCCGCCACCGCGACCGGCTTGATGTCCGGATGAACCGGGGCCGCGGCATCCATCGCATCGAAGAGCTTCTTGCCCAGGCTGTTCGTGACCGCTGGCCCGGTGAAGCGCTCGTAGAGCAGCACGGGGCAATCCGACACGGCGTCGTCCAGCTCGCGCCGCGTCGGACGCCGGCGCTCCGCCCACTGGTTCGGATGGAATCCGCCCATCGACGTGATCCATTGCCCCTCGGGGACGTCCTTGCGGCGCGCGGCAAGCGTCTCCTGGATTTCGCGGATCGACGCCGTGTTCTCGAGGATGGTGTGATACCCGGGCCGGTTCGCCAGGCTCACGATGTGCACGTGCGCCTCGATCAATCCAGGGACGACGGTGCGCCCGCCGAGATCGATCGTGCGCATGTTCGGGATGTTCCGCGGGGCGGCGTCGCCGACGGTGATGAATCGTCCGTTCCTGATGGTGACGGCGCGCGCGACGGTGTTGCGGCCGTCCATCGTGTGGATGCGGCCGTTCACGAGGGCGAGTGTTTCGTCGACCGGCGGCGGAGCGGGTGGCGCCTGCGCGGCTGCGTCGGGCGAGCCGATCGTCGTGCCAATCGCTGCCGCTGTCGCGGCGCCGAAGAATCCTCTGCGGGAAATGTCGGACATGGCCGCGGATTCTAACGCGGCCGGACCTTTCGATCGATGCGATTCAGAAAGTGACCGGCCGCCGCGGCAAACTCGTCCGTCCACTCGTGGCCACCGTCGAACTCACAGGTCTCCGCGTCCACCGCCATGCCGCGCAGCCGGTGCAGATCGGCCGCCAG
>JBOGIQ010000616.1:0-2110 GCA_050742535.1 Vicinamibacterales bacterium
CGACTATCCAGATCCCGGCGCCGAGAAGGATGCGGTGCGTCTCGGCGCCTTGCTCGAACGAGGCCACAGGTCGATTGAGCGGCCACGCCGCACGAAATGCAAAGGCGCCCGGCCAGGGCAGCAGTCCGTCCCGCAACGGAACGGAGACGTCGAACCAGTCTGGCGCGGGCATATCGGTGTGACGACCCGTCGCTGCTCAGACGACCCGCACGTAGTTGACCCGGCAGACACCAGCGCCGGTCTGCTCAAAGTATTCGACCTTCACGTCGTGTTCGCGCCCGGTCAGGTCGATCTGGCGCGAGTGCGTCGTCGCGCTCTGAGCCTGCCACGAGTCAATCAGCAGACGGCCGTCGATGTACACGCGGATGCCGTCGTCGGCCGTGGCGTCGATGCGCCACCGTCCGACGGGGAGGCTCACGCGTCCCATCCAGCGGGCCGAGAAGTCGTTCGCCCCAACGCGCTCGAGGTAGCTGCCGTGACCGAAATCGAAGTCGATGTCCGACTCGTAGCGGTACGCGATCGGCGCAATGCGGCGCGCTGTGGATCCAGGAGGCACCTTGTTCAGCATCACGCCACGGTAGTACTCGCCGTAAAAGTCGTGATCGCGCATCGTCAGCTGCAGTGTCTTTCCACCTCCGCCCTGGTAATACTCGACGCGGATGTCGAGGGTGCCTCCCTTGTGCGCGTACGAAGCGCTGTAATCGGTGGGACCCTGATCGATCCAGGCATCGATCAGCGGCCGGCCGTTGACGAACAGGCGAACTCCGTCGTCGGCCTTTGCGGTGAAGAAGTAGTGTCCACGGGGCACAGCAGTGCGGTCCCGGCAGGTGGCGTTATTGAACAGAGGCCGGCCCGTGGCACGCCGCTGCCTGTCGGCTCGAAAGTGGATGTTCAAGTCTCCAGCGGCGTCGAGAGAACCCGGGCCGATTGGATCAGGACAGGTGCCTTCTCTCTGCTGACGGCAATCGTGCTCGTGGGAATCATCTGGGGCCTCGCGCAGGCTGACGGTTGGTTCCTCACCGAATTGGCGGATGAGAAGAAAGCGAGAGGGCTCATTACGTTCCTCATTGCCATCACCACCGTCGGTATCGCTCTGATCCTGGCGCTGTCGACCGTAGTACTCGACGACGGTCCCGACAAGCGCTTCGATCGTGGGAAGCAAGTGTTGACGATCCTGATCGGCGTGTTGGGCACGATCGTCGGTTTCTATTTCAGGGCCGCGAACGCTGAAACTTCCCAGGGTCCGCGGTCCGAGCCGGCAGCGTTGACGATCACCACAGAGACGCTACCTGCAGGTACAAGGTGGTCCGCTACGGCTCTGCCCGCCGGCCTGGCACTGGACCCGGAGAGCGGCGAGTTAACGGGCACGCCGCTCGCGGCTGGCAAAACACAAGTGACCGTCTCTGTGACGGACAGTTCCGCGCCACCCCGAAAGGCGGATAAACAGCTGCAGCTCGAAGTGAAGTAACTCATCGGCTCATATCGGAGGTGAAACGGAGACAGGCGTGGGAATCTGAACTATGCTCAATCTCCTGTCCCGTGCGTGCGGGCGGGCGGGCGAGGAGAATGAAGCGATGGCTGACGCAAACGGAGCGGCGCGCAAGGTGCGCGCTCGTGTAGAAACCCGCAAACGCGAGCAGGAATCCACGGCAAGGGCTGCCGCTGC
Source organism: Vicinamibacterales bacterium (assembly GCA_050742535.1). Classification (GTDB taxonomy): domain Bacteria; phylum Acidobacteriota; class Vicinamibacteria; order Vicinamibacterales; family UBA2999; genus Gp6-AA40. Next base: position 1,667 of record JBOGIQ010000616.1, read on the forward strand.
AGCCGCAGAGCGCGCGAGCACGGCGAAGCAGCTTCTGAAAAAGGCGAAGAAAGCGTCGAAGCAGGCCCGCAAGGAATCACGCAAGGCGCGGCGAGCGGCCGACGCCGCGCGCAAAGCCTTCGCCAAAGCGCTCGGGCGCGCGAAGAAGGCGGATGCCGCCGCGGCGAAAAAGAGCAGGAAGGCCGAAGCCGCCGAGACGAAGAAGGGCAAGAAAGCCGAAGCCGCCGCGGCGAAGAAGAGCGAGCGGCCGAAGGCGCCGCCTACGAAAGTCGCGAAGCGGACGAAGCGCGCAGCCTCACCCGTGAAGCCCGCCGCGCGTCGCAGACCCATCGCGGACGCCGCCCCCGAGCCGGATACCTTCGTGCTGCCGCAGTCAGCGCAGGCCGAGTAGGTCCTTCCCGGCGGCACTTTCCGTGCCGCTGGGTCCCGAATGCGGTGTATAAA
>JBOGIQ010000617.1:0-2107 GCA_050742535.1 Vicinamibacterales bacterium
GGCCACCTCGAACGTGACGTGGAGTCCCTCCGCCTCCGCGCGGCGGCGGCCGGCATCGAGCAGCGCGGGCACGTAGTCGGTGGACGTGACGTGCGCGAACCGGCGCGCCGCGGCCAGCGTCGCGTTGCCGTTTCCGGCCGCAACGTCGAGCACCCGTTCGCCGCCGCCGACATCGACGGCCTCGCAGAGCAGCTCGCCGACGATCTGCAGCGTCGTGCCGATCACGGCGAAGTCGCCGGAGGCCCACATCGCCTGCTGTTTGGTTTTGATCGCCGCGAGGTCGGGCGCCGCAGCAGGTGTGTCCGTTGTTATCGTGGTCATTGCTTTCTCCTGATCCCTGATCCCTGATCCCTGATCCCTGATCCCCGCTTACGCCTGCACCGTGCGCCGCAGGCGGGCCAGATGGTGATAGCTGTGCCGCACGGCGTGGTCCTCGAGAATGAACTGGCACGTGACCGGCGCGTCGCTGTAGAGCGATGCCGGTGCAGCCTGGGCAAGTTGTTCGTCGCTGAGCTCGCGGATGGCGGCGGCCGCCGCGGTGCTGTTGGTGCGAACCAGCTGGATCGCCTGTTCCTTGGTGACGGCGGCGTAATCGATCGCGTGCTTCGCGTTCATCGCGTGCACGTCGTCCATGGTCACGCCGGTGAGCGGTTCGCCCTTGGCGAGCGGCCGCGAGATGTCGATCTCGATCGGATAGACGAAGCCGACGTGGTGCACGATGACGCCCACCGTGCGGCCGTCGGGCAGGCAGCGCGTCGTCCATTGCGCGTCCGTCAGCGACGCCGCGAAGTCGACAAGCGCTTGTGCGCCCTGTTCGAGCCGGTCGGCAAGGGCATCCGCCCGGCGGCCGGTCAGGACCGGGGCGTTACTCGGGGTCGTAGATATCTGTGTCATGACGGGGGACTCTACCAAGGCCGCCCGCCCGCGTGCTTCGCCGGATCGGGTCATTTTGCGGGGATCGCCGAAAATGGCCCATTCGGGCCATCCTGATCCCTGATCCCTGATCCCTGATCCCTGATCCCTGATCCCTGATCCCTTACAGCAGCCCGAGCTTAGCGGCTTTCGCCACCGCGGCGGAGCGCGAGGGGACGCCGAGTTTCGACAAGGTATTGGCCACGTGCCGGTGCACGGTGTGCTCGCTGATGCACAGGCGTTCGCCGATGGCCTGATTGCTGAGACCGCTGGATATCAGCTGCAGCACTTCCCGCTCCCTCGTCGTCAGGCCACTCGTATCCGCGGGAGCGTGGGCCGGCTTCGACGGAGACGCGAGTCGCTGGCGGATGGCGTCGGCGGCCGCGAGCTCGAGCCGGGCGTCGAGGCGCGTCAGCTCCTCGCGTGCCCGCTCGACTTCGGCGAGTGCCGCATCCGCGCGGCCGAGCCGTTCGAGCACGCCCGCGAGACGCACACGGGCCTGCGCGGCCTCGAACGGCGCTCCACTCCGGACGAACAGATCAACGGCGTCTTCGAGCCGGCGGCGCGCCGTTTCGAAGTCGCCGGCGACGTTCGCGACGAGGCCGGCGGAGAGGCTTGCCGACGCGATGAGCGGCGCCGTCTTCGCGCCGGACGCGATGTCCTCCAGCTCCTCGAGGGCCGCGCGGGCGCGATCCAGGTTGTCCGCGTGCAGGGCGCCCTTCGGCGGGGCTCCGGCGTCCAGGGCGAGCGCGCGAATCAACAGCTCCAGTGCGGCCGCCCGTTCCGTTCGGTTCTTGAGCGGCAGCCGCCGCAAGTGGCGCTCGGCGAGTTCAACGGCACCCTGAGGATCGTTGCGGTCCAGCGCGATGGCCGCGCGGCCAAGTGAGGCGATTGGGTGTCCGCCGCTGCGTTCGAAGAGGGAGGCGGCCTCATCCGTTCTTCCCTGACGCCGCCGAAGCTCGCCGAGCCGCGCCAGTCCATCGGTCGTCATGCCTGGGCGGCAGATCGCCAGCTCGTCGCAGGCGCTCGTCAGCTCGCGCTCGGCTTCGTCCCAGGCACCGCGCCACATGCACACCGAGGCGTACTGAGTCCGGCAGACGGCGAAGAGCGGCTTCAATCCCCATTTGCGGCTGTGTTCCTTGACGCGGTCGCACCATTGCACGGCGCGTCCGTGGTCGCGGGCACGATCGCAGGC
>JBOGIQ010000618.1:0-2099 GCA_050742535.1 Vicinamibacterales bacterium
GTCTCCGGAGAGCGCGGCCCAGCGGAACGGACCTTTGCCTTCGCAGAACAGAGGCCGCACATATTCCGGCACGAAGCCGGGAATGTCAAACGCGTCCGTGCATCCCGCGCGCTGCGCCTGCGCGCGGATATTGTTGCCGTAGTCGAATGTCACTGCACCGCGCGACTTCAGTGTCAGCATCGCGTCCACGTGACGCGCCATCGACGACATCGAGCGATCGATGTACGTTTGTGGATCGCGTGCGCGAAGACGAATCGCGTCAGCAAGTGACATGCCGCCGGGCACGTAACCGTTGAGCGCGTCATGCGCGGACGTCTGGTCTGTCAGGACGTCAGGAACGACATCGCGGCGTACAAGTTCGGGTAGTACGTCAGAGGCGTTGCCTTCGAGCGCGATGGATCGTGCCACACGAGCGCGGCGCCACTCGTCGACGCGCGACAGCGCGGCGTCCAGACTGTCCGTTGCTTCGTCCAGGTACCTGGTGGCGAGCCTCCGGTCGATGCGGGAGCGATCGACTTCGATGATGAGGGCGGCGGCGCCGTTCATCGTGGCGGCCAGGGGCTGGGCGCCGCCCATGCCGCCGAGGCCGGCGGTGACGACCAGCCGGCCGCTGAGGCTGCCGCCAAAGTCGCGCTTCGCCGCGGCGGCGAAAGTTTCGTAGGTTCCCTGCAAAATCCCCTGTGTGCCGATGTAAATCCAGCTGCCGGCCGTCATCTGGCCGAACATCGTCAGGCCGCGATCCTCGAGATCGCGGAACGTGTCCCACGTCGCCCACGCGGGAACGAGGAGGGAATTCGCAATCAGCACGCGCGGCGCGCCGCCATGCGTGCGAAACACGCCGACGGGTTTGCCGGACTGCACGAGCAGCGTCTCGTCGTTGTCGAGCGTGCGCAGCGACGCGACGATCGCGTCGAAGCAGTCCCAGTTGCGCGCCGCCTTGCCCGATCCGCCGTAGACAACGAGATCGTCCGGACGTTCGGCGACCTCCGGATCGAGATTGTTCATGAGCATGCGGAGCGCGGCTTCCTGCTGCCAGCTCTTGCAACTGATCGCAGGACCGCGCGGTGCCCGGATGATCCGCGTGCCGACCGTCATTCAGGAACTCAGTGGTACGTCGCTTGTGTGTTTGCGAAAGATCAGAAGGTAAGAATCGCGCGCATGGTTGTCAATCAATTTCACACAGAAAGTTTCAGTTGACATTCATCGCGCAGGCGCGTTCAAGTTCGCCGCCTTCGATCAGTTGCGCGATCGCGTCGATGTCCGGCGCCGGTGGACGATCACTGTCGAGTACGGCGACGCGCGTGCGGACGAATTCGTGCACGCGCACGAGCGGCGGCGACGAGGCGAGCGGCGCGAGCAGATCGATCGCCTGGCACGCGCAGAGGAGCTCGACGGCCAGCACGCGCGTGGCGAGCTCGACCACGCGCGCCGCTTTCAACGCCGCCGCCATGCTCATGCTGACGTGGTCTTCCTTGTTGCCCGACGTCGGAATCGTGTCCACGCTGGCGGGGTGTGCCAGCGTTTTCAGCTCCGACGTCAACGCCGCCGCCGTCACCTGCGCCATCATGAGTCCCGAATGCAGCCCACCGTGCCGCGTGAGGAACGCGGGCAGGCCGCTCACCGCGGGGTTGACCAGCCGATCGGATCGGCGCTCGCTGATCGTGGCGAGCTGCGAGATGCCGAGGCACAGCAGATCGCAGGCGACCGACACGGGCGCGCCGTGGAAGTTGCCGCCGGAGATGATTTCGCGCGTCTCGGCGAACACCATCGGGTTGTCGGTCGCCGCATTGGCCTCCGCGGCGAAGACGTCGTGGGCAAACCGGCAGGCGGCGCGGGCGGCGCCGTGCACCTGCGGGGCGCACCGCATCGAGTAGGCGTCCTGGACGCGCCCGCAGTTCGCGTGCGCGGCGTTGATGCCGCTGCCGTCGAGCAGTGCCCGCAGATTCGCCGCGGATTCGGCCTGATCGGCTGAGCCGCGCGCGGCGTGGATCCGGGCGTCGAACGGCTTCGACGAGCCCTGGAGGCCGTCGATGCTGAGCGCGGCGATGATGTCCGCGGCCCGCGCCAGCCGCCGGGCCGCCGCGACCGCCAGCCCGAGG
>JBOGIQ010000619.1:0-2097 GCA_050742535.1 Vicinamibacterales bacterium
ACACACGAGCGAGTCCCTCTCCGGGTATCCGCGGATACCCGGGAGGGAACCGCCCGTCATCGGCGCTGTCGCATGGTCCTTCCGTGCGGCTCAGCCCTAACATAAGATGAGCCCGCCGTGAAATCTCGCGCGCCGGCATCATTTGGCGGGCAACTGAAAAGTCTGCGCGAGGCCGCTGGCTTTACGCAGGAGGAGCTCGCCACGATCGCGGGGCTTTCTGTTCATGCGATAAGTGCGCTCGAGCGCGGGCATCGCCGGCGGCCGCACGTCGAAACGGTACGTGCGCTCTCCGCCGCGCTCGACCTGACCGGCCAGAATCGCGACGCCTTCCTCGTGAGCGGCGCGCGCCCGCCCTTGCCACCGCCGTCGATGAACTGAATTCGGGATCCAGGGCTCGCCGCGTGCTCGATCGCGGAGGCGCTGGGACTGGCGGACGTGACGTCGTCTGACTTGCCGAAGCGGGCGCGTGCCGCGTGCGGAGATCAGCAGACCTTGCTGGTGCTGGACAATTTCGAGCAGATTCTGGCCGCCGCACCGCGGCTGGCGGAGATCGTGACGTCGGTGCCGGTGCTGCGTCCAGGTCGAACGGGATGTGCGCGAGCGCCTGGGCCCCGAGCGGTGGGCGCGCGGGTATGCGGCAGGGCGTCACACGTCAATTGATTCATTGTTGAAGGACATCGACGCCACGCTGTCCAGCGTCGCGCTCGCCTGGAAGCCGGAATACTTCACACCAGCACCGGGTTAGGCGGAGTAGTGCATGGACACGACTGCGCCACGCTCGGATCGATCGCCATCGAAGGCGTGGCGTTCGATTCGCTCGAGCCCGGAACGACGGTTGTGGTGAACACGCGGAACTCGCAGTACCGCTTCATGGTGCTCTATGACCCGGGCGTGGTCGTGGTGAAGGGCGGAGCCGTGTTCAGCGACGACACGATCGTCAGACTCGCGGGTGCCACGGCCGGTGGCAGCACGCTGAAAGTCGGCTGGGTGCTCGTCGGGTTCGAGATGGAAATCTGGGACGGATCGCGGTCGATCAGATCCTCACCCGTACACTCGATCATCGTCGACTATCGCGGGCATCATGGATGAGCAGCATGCGGGACCGCGCGCGCCTCGTAGGTCTTCGAGAAGCCGTTCCGCCCGTTGGTCACGCTGAACGAGCCGTCCCGGCGCGCCGACACCTTGATCCAATGCGCGGTTCCTTCGTGCGCCGGCGGTGGCGGACCCGATCCCTTGGGCGGCGCGGGCATCGGATCAATCGGCATTGCCAGCTGTGGCTGGTCAGTCTCGTTCGCGATGAAGAGTCCGGGCACCGTGTACTCCTGGCCGCTCAACAGGGAAAAGTGAAGCTGCCAGAGGTCTTCCAATCCTGGAGCCGTGTGAATCACGTGCATCACCTCGGGCGGCCCGCCCTTGCGGGTGCCGTTGTTCATGATGGCCACCCGCGCCTCGATCGCATGGACCAGTTCCTTGCTGTTCGAACTGGCCTGTCCATGATGGGACACCATGAACAGGTCCACCGTGCCTATCCGATTGGCCGGGCACATCAGCTCGAATTCCTTGCCAGTGGTGAGGTCGCCCAGGTCGAGAAGACGAAACCTCCCGAACGCGATGTGGATCCCGATGGACTGCGAGTTCTCGGTGCTGTCAACAGTGTGAGGATTCACCTCCGGACAGTGTAGGTTGGGCGTGCCTCCGGCTGTCAGCGCCGGATTGATTGCCTCGCCGGCCGACGTCACTATGCGCACGTCGAGACCCGCGACCGGGATGGTGTCGCCGGCTCTCGCGACGGTGTGTGTGGACGTGTCATACAGGTTGGGATACGCGTGGCGCAGGAATGCATCGACCGGCTCGTCGCGCTGGATATTCGCGCCGTGATCGACGAACTCCAGGATGGGCATCTGTTGTGCCAGCAACGCCATCGCGCCAATGTGGTCCCTGTGCCAGTGCGTGGTGACCAGGTGATCGATACGCGTCACCCTCGCGTCGCTCGCCGCGGCGATGATGCGCCCGGCATCCCGCCGGGCTCCGTCGCCGATATTTCCCGTGTCGATGAGCAGCGACTCGCCAGAGGGAGACACGACAAGCGTGGCCTTG
>JBOGIQ010000620.1:0-2097 GCA_050742535.1 Vicinamibacterales bacterium
CTCTTCAGTTCAACACTGGCAGCAGCAGCCGTCGCGGTGGCGCTCAGCGCTACGCTTGCGGCTCAGGAGCGGCAGGGCGGACCAGCCGCGGGTGGCCAGGGCGGCGGCGGTGGCCGCGGCGGCGGACGCGGGTTCGCCATGGTGCCGATGCTGCTCGAAAGCGACGCCTACGCCGATGGCGCCATCGTTCCGGCGAAGTACGCCGCTGCGGGCGGCAGCACGATGCCCGGCTTCAAAATCACGAACGTGCCCATGGGCACTGTGTCGTTCGCCGTTATCTTCCATGACATGGAGCCGAACCTCGGCAACCCTCCTGCCGACGTTCTGCACGCGATGTTCTGGAACGTCCCGGCGGCGTCAAACGGATGGTCGGAAGGTCCGAGCGATGGTTCCAAGCTCCCGGCCGGATCGGTGATGGGCTTCAACGTCCAGAAGAAACCGGTCTACTTCGGCCCCGGCGCACCGGCGGGACCGCGCTACCACCACTACGTGTGGGAGGTGTATGCGTTGAACGCGAACATCGACGTTCCACCAGACTCCACGCGCGAGGCCGTGTACGCGGCAATGGCTGGAAAGGTGGTCGGGAAGTCGATCTACGTCGGCCGCTACCGGGGAGAGCCGAAATAGTTGGTAGTTCGTAGTTCGTAGTTCTCAGGGCGCCCCAGGGGGCGCCCTTTTTGTCTCTACTTTGCTGCGGCGGCGGCATGGATGCGCGTATCGTCTGCGCATGATGCGCGCACATCTCTGTTTCCGGGCCGCTATCGCTATCTGCGCGCTCGCCGTTGGCGCCGGCACGGCCCTCGCGGAACCGCTGACATTGGCCGGCTCGAAATGCGTCCGACCACCTGAGTTGCACTGTCCCGACCAGGGCTGCGCCGGCGCAACCGTCATCAGTGGCGGGTCGGTCGCGGAACCGCAGACCGGGCGCACATACTTTCTCGACTACCCGTGTGACCTCCAACGCGGCGACGACGTGGTCGTGATCCTGAGCCTGCACGGCGCCGGCTCGTACGGCAACTGGCAGCGCCACTACTTCCCGCTGCTGGATTACGTCGACAAGTACCGGCTCGTTGTCGCGACACCATTCTCGCCGCGGCGCGTCTGGTCCGCGGAAGACGACACTTACCTCCAGAACATCGTGTCCTCGCTCATCGAGCAGATCGGCCGGAGCAACATCAAGGCATTCTGGCTCGCGGGCCACTCCCAGGGCGGACTGACGTCCACGCGAATCGTGTGCAGCCCGTTCTTCGGCTCCAAGGTCGACGGCTTCCTCAGTCTGTCCGGCGGCCGCGTCGGCGGCCAGGCGGGCCGCGCGTCGGGATTCGGCGTTCCCGCGGCGCGAGGCACCACGGCGACGGGGCGAGGCGCAGCACCGCCGGCAGTTCCACCAGCGGCCCTCACTCCTCCGCCGCCACCGGCCTGCGATTTCTCCTTCATCTTCGAAACGGGCGAGTACGAGATCAGCGCTTTGCCGGCAGCATCAGAACGAGCGCAGAAGTACCGCTGTTCATCCGAGCGCACGCGCCGCGAGATCATCGACGCCAAGGCCGGCTACGTCTACGACGGTTCGCGGCAGGATCCCGGATCTGATGCGTGGGGACGGCTGCCGCGGCCAGGAAAATCAGAGATTCGGACTTACCAGGGCTGCCGCGACAAGCGGCTGGTCGCCGACGTCGTGCGGCTCGGCAAGGGACACACGGAAGGACTCGAGCCGAAGATCACCGAGGAGCTCGTCAGGATGATGCTGTCGGCGAGAGGTGGGAAAATTCAACGCGGCGGATAGGGCCGACCTGAAGGTCGGCCCCTACCCAGCCAACCCAGCTACCCAGCTACCCAGGCAACCCAGGCAACCCAGGCAACCCAGCTACTACTTCTTCACGTACATCTTGAACCACTCGATCGTCCGCTTCCACGCGGCGTCGGCGGCAGCCTTGTTGTACCGCGCGGCGCTGGCGTCGTTGTTGAACCCGTGTCCGGCGCCGGGATAGATGTGCCCTTCGTGCGTCACGCCGGCGGCCTTCAGCGCTTCCTGATACGCCGGCCACGCATCGACGAGCCGCTTGTCGGTCTCACCGTGAAGGACGAGCACCGCCGCCT
>JBOGIQ010000621.1:0-2080 GCA_050742535.1 Vicinamibacterales bacterium
GCAGTTCGGCGGCGGGTTCGGGACCGGGGCGGCGGCAGCCGCCGGCGCTGCAACCGCCCTTAGCCCAACTTGCGCAGTTGGGCGCCGAATCGGCGAGTCGATTTGTCGCGGCGGCGTTGGAGGATCAAGGGGTTGGGTGACCGGAACTGGCCGCCGCGGCGTGTAGTGACGACCTTGGGCCTTTTCTTTCGCGGCGGAGGTGGTTGTGGTGGCGCATGTACCTGCGCCACACGATTCGCAAGAAGGACGGCAAGGTTCACCGCTACTGGTGCCTGGTGCGCAGCGTGCGCGTGGGTAAGCGGGTGATCCAGCAGACGGTTGCGCACCTCGGCGAGCTGGACGAGCGCGGACGGATCGAGGCGCGGGCGCTGGCGCGGCATCTGATCGGGGCGCCCGAGCAGGCCCAGCTGTTCGACGACGGCTGCCGGGATGTGGCGGTGCCGGTGCGCCTGAAGGGTGTGCGCATCGAGCGCTCGCGGCAGTTCGGGGACGTGTATCTGGCGCTGGCGTTGTGGCGCGGGACGGGTCTGGCCGATCTGTGCGCCGAGCTGCTGCCGGGGGGCAAGGAGCGCGTCGCCTGGGAGAAGATCGCCGCCGTGCTGGTAGCGGCGCGCCTGTGCGCGCCGTCGAGCGAGCTGCACATTGCCGAGGACTGGTACCGGCGCACGGCGCTCCCCGATCTGCTGCAGCTCGACGATGCGCTCCTCAACAAGGACCGGCTCTATCGGGCGCTGGACCGGCTCATCGTGCACAAGGCGGCCATCGAGGCGCACTTGTCGCGGCGCGCGGGCGAGCTGTTTGCTCTCGACAACGAGGTGCTGCTCTACGATGTGACGAGCACCTACTTCGAAGGCCAGGCCGAAGGCAATGCGCTGGCGCAGCGCGGCTACTCACGCGATCATCGGGGCGACTGCAAGCAGGTGCTGATTGCTCTCGTCGTCACCTTCGATGGCTTCCCGCTCGGTTATGAGGTGTTCGCCGGCAACACCCACGACTCGAAGACCGTGCAGACGATCGTGACCACCATGGAGGCCCGCCACGGGGCCCTGGGGCGGGTGTGGATCGCCGACCGCGGCATGGCGAGCAAAGAGAACCTGGCGTGGCTGCGCGCAACCGGCCGGCGCTACATCATCGGCGCGCCGAAGGCGGAGCTGAGGAAGTTCGCTGACGCGCTCGCGGCCACCACCGGCTGGCGCGAGGTGCGCGAGGGCATCGAGGTCAAGCTCGAGCGCTGCCCCGAGAGCGCGGAGACCGTGATCCTGTGCCGCTCGGCCGACCGGCGCAGCAAAGAGCAGGCCATGCACGACAAGTTCAGCCGGCGGATCGAGGCGGCACTCGAACGCCTGGCAGCCCGCATCGCCCGCTCCAAGAAGTGCGTCGATCGCGAACAGGTGAACCGGCAGATCGGCCGCATCCTGCAGCAGAACCAGCGTGCCGCCCGGCGCTTCAAGGTATGCTTGGCAGAGGACGGCGGCCCGGCCGGGTTCCGTCTCGAGGTCGAAGTGGACGCTGCCTTCGACGACTGGGCCGCCCTCTCTGAAGGCGCCTATCTTCTGCGCTCCAACATCACCGACTGGAGCGACGAAGCACTGTGGAAGGCCTACATCCAGCTCACCCAGGCCGAAGCGGCCTTCCGCATCCAGAAGGACCAGCTCGAGGTGCGTCCGATCTGGCACCAGCGTGCCGATCGCGTCCAGGCCCACATCCTGGTGTGCTTCCTCGCCTTCGTGCTGTGGAAGACACTGGAGATGTGGCAGAGCCGCGCCGGCCTCGGCAATTCGCCACGCACCGTGCTCGAAGAGCTTGCGCGCATCCAGTCCCACGACGTGGTGCTGCCGACCGCCACCCACGCTCAGATCCGGCTGCGCTGCGTCACCCAGCCCGACGCCGCCCAGGCCGCACTCCTCGACCGCCTCGGCGTCGTCCTGCCCAAACGCATGCGCCTCGCCGAGGCCGAGTTGCCCGCCATGCCCTTGACGGCCTGAGCCCCTCTCCAAGCGAGAATGTAGTGACGACTTTTCGGCTAACTCCTTGATTTGCCTAGAACCGGCTGCCGATTCTGCGCAAGTTGGGCTAACTT
>JBOGIQ010000622.1:0-2068 GCA_050742535.1 Vicinamibacterales bacterium
GACACGCTTGCCCCGGCGCTCGTCTACACCGCGAGCGTGACTCCCGCGATCGCACACTCGCCGGACGACGTCGACCGCGTGATGCGATGGGGGTTCGGCTGGGAGCTCGGTCCCTTCGAAATCGCCGACGCGGTGGGCATCCGGCAGGTGCTCGAAGCGGCGACAGCCGCCGCTCCGCAGCTGACCTCCGACGGTATTCCCGGGATCTGGCGGACCGCCGTCGCCGGCGGAGGCAATCAGCTGCGCGACGGCCCGATCGCACCCGCTGCGCCGGATCTCCAGATCCTGCGTTCGGCGAGAGAGCGATCGGCGGTGGTGAGAAAGAACGCAGGCGCCTCCCTGCTGGATCTTGGCGACGGTGTCCTCGCGGTCGAATTCCACTCGAAGATGAACGCCATCGGCGGCGACACGATTCAGATGCTGCAGGAAGGCGTCCGCGAGGCTTCGAAAAACTTCACGGCACTCGTCGTCGGCAACGACGCCGCGCATTTCTCGGCCGGCGCGAACCTCATGCTCGTGCTCCTCGAGGCGCAGGAGGAGAACTGGGACGAGATTGATCTGATGGTCCGGGCGTTCCAGCAGTCGACGATGGCGCTGCGCTATGCCGACGTGCCGGTGATCGTGGCACCGGCCGGCCTGGCGCTTGGCGGCGGCTGCGAAATCGCGCTTCATGCGGATCGCGTGCAGGCCGCCGCCGAAACCTACATGGGGCTGGTGGAAGTCGGCGTCGGCCTCATTCCCGCCGGCGGGGGCACCAAGGAGATGGTCGTGCGCGCGGCCGAGGCGCGGATCGGCAGCGACCTGCTGCCCGTCGTCCAGCGCGCCTTCGAGACGATCGCATTTGCGAAGACGTCCGCCAGCGCACCGGACGCGCAGCGGCTCGGCTATCTACGGCCGACGGATGCCTACACGATGAATCGCGAGCGGCTGCTGTCGGACGCAAAGGACCGGGCGCTGCAGCGCGTGCGTGAGGGTTACCAGCCACCCGTGCCCCGCAGCGCCATTCCCGTCGGCGGCGACACTGTTGCCGCGCCGCTCAAGCTCGGCGTCCATCTGGCGCATCGCGCGGGGCGTATCAGCGATCACGATGCCGTCATCGGACGGAAGCTGGCCACGATCATGGCCGGCGGCTCGCTGCCGCACGCCACCGCGGTTACCGAGCAGCACCTGCTGGACCTCGAACGCGAAGCCTTTCTGAGCCTCGTCGCCGAGCGGAAGACGCAGGAGCGGATGGCGCATACGCTGAAGACCGGCAAGCCGCTGAGAAACTAGTTGGTGGTTGGTGGTTGGTGGTTGGGGGTTGGGGGTTGGGGGTTGGTGGTTGGTGGTTGGTGGTTGGGGGTTGGGAATTGAAGATCGTGGACGTCGGCTCGGGCGCGCCCGTCGTGATCATTCCCGGGATTCAAGGCCGCTGGGAGTGGATGAGTCCGGCGGTGAACACGCTTGCCAGCCACTGCCGGGTCGTCACCTTCTCGCTGGCGGACGAACCGACCGGCGGCGGCCGATTCGACGAGGCGCATGGATTTGATTGCTACGTCGATCAGGTGACCGAGGCGATGAATTCCGCCGGTCTGGCGGCGGCAACAGTCGTTGGCGTGTCGTACGGTGGTCTGATCGCCGCGGCTTTTGCGGCCCGGCACGCGGAGCGGGTGGCTGGTCTCGTCCTCGTTTCGGCCATTCCGCCACAGTGGATGCCTGATGCGCGCGTCCGTTTTTTCCTGCGGGCGCCAACACTGCTGTCCCCGTTGTTCGTACTTGGTTCTCTCCGGCTGTACCGGGAGATCGCGGCGGCCACTCCAGGCGTCCTACCGGGTATGCGCGCCGCTGCGCGACACGGACTCAATGCGCTGACGCATATGTTCTCGCCGGCGAGGATGGCCCGGCGCGTGCACGCACTGGAATGCGTGCAGCTCGACCGTGAACTGGAGGCGGTGCAGGTGCCGACGCTGATACTCACCGGCGAAGCGGCGCTCGACCGGGTTGTGCCAGTGCGATTGACCGAGGAGTACGCGCGGATGTGGCCGCACGCAGAACGGATGACAATCGCCCATACCGGGCACCTCGGGCT
>JBOGIQ010000623.1:0-2065 GCA_050742535.1 Vicinamibacterales bacterium
GCCACATCCCCTTCGAGCAGGCTCTCACGTCCGCGCGAAGCGGCAATGTGACGATCTTCACCATCATGCCGGGCCTGCCGCCGCCGGACGCCGCTGTCGTGCCGGCTGACGGATGGCGCAATGCCACCGCCCGGTTCGAGATGCGCCGGCTGGCGGAAGACACTGGCGGCCGTATGTTTGCCACGGCCGATCCAGCCGGGCTCGCCGATGTCTACGAGCAGATCGGCAACGAATTGCGGGCGCAGTACTGGCTGGCCTATACGTCGAGTGCCGGCCGCGCCGGTTTCCGTCGCGTCTCCGTTCGCGTCAACGAGCCCCCGGGGCTGGTGGCGCGGACACGCAGCGGTTACATCGCCGGGTCTTCGACGAGCGCGCGCTCGAGCCCGCCAGCGAGGAGACACTAACCGCCATCCCTGTAACGCGGGGGCCCTGCGCCGATGACTGCGTCATCACCCGTACTCCTGATCAGTCCTCGAGGCGACGCCGCCCACGCAGTGGCGGACGCCGCGGTGCATCGGCTTGGCGATGCGCTCCAGCAGCTGGGATACAAGGTCGTGCGCGCGTCATCGACCGACGAAGGGCTCACCCTCGTCAACGCAGATCCGGTGTTCGCGGCGGTCGTGCTCGACTGGGATCTCGGCGACGGGCAGCCGTGTTCCCGTGAAGCGGCGCTCGCCATCGTTCAGGGCATCCGCGCGCGCAGCCGCCTCATGCCGGTCTTCCTGGCCGTGGATCGGGCGGTGCCCGCCGCGCTGCCGCTGTCGGTGGCGCGCGACGTCCATGGGTATCTGCATCCACTCGCTGAAACACCGCAGGCGACCGCGCGCCGTCTCGACTTCGCCGTACGCCAGTATTACGCCGGTCTGGTGCCGCCGTACCTCCGCGCGCTGAAGCAGCAAATCGACGATGGTCCGAGCCTGTGGGGCGGGGCAGGACACCATGGCGGCGAGGCGTTCCGGCGGCACCCGGTGGGAGCCGAATTCGAGCGCTTGTTCGGCGATTTGGCGCGCGCGGATATCGGCACGCGTGTGCCGGAGCTCGGCGACTGGCTGGAGCACGTCGGCGCGCCGGCGGATTCCGAGCGCCGCTCGGCGCGCGTCTTCGGCGCCGACTGGAGTTACCTCGTTCTCGGCGGGTCATCCACGGCGAACCGCATCGTCGTTACCGGCACCGTCGCCCGCGACGACATCGTCGTCATCGACCGCAGCTGCCATCGCTCGGTGATGCATGGCGTGATGCTCGCCGGTGGGCGGCCGGTGTACCTGAAGCCTCCCTGCAACGGCCTTGGGATGGTTGGGCCGATTCCGCCCTGGTGCCTGGCCCCGGGCCACATCCGGGAGCTGATCGAACACAGTCCCCTGACGCGCAACGCCGCCTCGCCGGATCCGGTGCTCGCGGTGATGACCAACGATACCTACGACGGCCTGTGCTGCGATGTCGAGCGCGTGGTGTCGATGGTGGGCCGCGCCGTGCCGCGGCTGCATTTTGATGAAGCCGCCTACGGCTACGCCCACGCCCACCCGATGTACGACGGTCGCCATGCGATGGGCGTGCGAACGGACGCGCCCGATCGGCCGACGCTGTTTGCCGTGCACTCCACCCACGAGATGCTGCCGGCGCTGTCGATGGCCTCCATGATTCATGGACGGTCGAGCCCGCGTGCGCCGGTGGACGCGCCGGTCTTCAACCAGTCGTTCCTGATCCACGGGACGACGTCGCCGTTTCACCCCATTCTTGCGTCGAGCGACATCGCCACCGCAATGATGGAGCTGCCGGCCGGCCGCACGCTCGTCGACGAAGCCATCCGGGACGCGATCGCGTTCCGCCAGACGATGGCGACGACGCGCGCGCGATTGCTCGAGACCTCCGGCACCGACGGGTGGTTCTTCGACGTCTTTCAAGCGCCCGACGTCCGGCCTCCGCTTCAGCGAGAGACGGTGCCGTTTGCCGAGGCGTCCGCCGAGATGCTGGCCGCGCACGCCTCGTGCTGGACGCTCAAGCCCGGCGAGCGGTGGCACGGGTTTGCCGACGTCGACGTGGACGGGGACCATGTCCTGCTCGACCC
>JBOGIQ010000624.1:0-2045 GCA_050742535.1 Vicinamibacterales bacterium
GGGTGGGCCGGCGGGAGTCTGGACAGTTGGCGGCGCGGCTGGCGCCGGCGCGGGCTCCTGCTGCGCGGCGCTGATGCTGGCACCCAGTGCGACGACGATGGCTATTAGGGCGGTCAGAGCTCTGTTAATCATCACGGCGTTCCTCCGGCGGAGGTTATACCTTACTATTCCGCACGGAGGAATCTTCAATGCGTGTGGTCATTGCCGCTTCGCTTCTTCTCGTTACTGCTGCACCGGTCGCGGCGCAGCCGTTCATCAACGCGAAGAGCTCGGTCTCCAATTACACCGTGGCTGCCACGGCACCGCAGAAAACGTGCGAGAGCCTGAGCGCCTTCAAGAGCGATGGCGTCACCACCCTTCACTCGCGCGTCGTGGCAGCGACGGCGGACACGCCGCAACATTGCCGCGTCGTCGGCGTCATCGCGCCCGAGATCGCGTTCGAGGTCAACCTGCCCGAGCGCTGGAACCGGCGCTTCTACATGACGGGCAACGGCGGCCTCGCCGGCGACGCGGTGGATACGCCGACCAACGCCGATCGCACGGCCGGTCTGAACAACGGCTTCGTGCACGCCAGGACGAACACCGGCCATGACTCGCGGAAGGAGCCAAGCGGCTCGTTCATCCTCAGCAACCCGCAGAAGGCGATCGACTACGCCTATCGCGCAGTGCACGTGACCGCCGAACTGGCCAAGAAGGTGGCGGATTACTACTACGCGCAGCCGGTGCAGTTCTCGTACTGGAATTCCTGCTCGAACGGCGGCCGCCAGGGGCTGCTCGAGGCGCAGCGGTATCCCGACGACTTCGACGGCATCGTCGCCAACGCGCCCTGGGTCGATCAGACCGGATTCACCGTCGGGGCGATGTGGAATCAGAAAGCGATGACGCAGGCGCCGGTCTCGCCGGCGAAGATGCTGATCGTGGCGCAGAAGGTCATGGACAAGTGCGACGCTGGGGACGGCCTCAAGGACGGCCTGATCGACGATCCGCGCGCGTGCCGCTTCGACGCGACTCGCGACGTGCCGGCATGCGCGGCCGGCACCGATGGCGCCGACTGCCTGACCGCCGCACAGGCGGCAACCGTCAACGCGATCTACAGCGGACCGAGCAGCAAGGGGAAGCCATTCATGTCCGGCTTCATGCCCGGGAGCGAGGCAGCGATAACCGCGGCGAACGGCAATACGAACAGCGGCTGGGTGGGTGCCATCGTGCCGGCACAGCCGGGCGCAAAGCCCGCTGATTTCAATCTGGCGGAAGGTGTAATGAAGTACCTGATCCTCGATCCGCCGCAGGCGGACTACGATGCGATGACGTTCAATTACGACGGCGACACCGCGCTGGTCGCACGCTGGAGCAAGCTGGCCGACGCCAAGGAAACGGATCTCGGCAGGTTCCGCAAGAGCGGTGGCAAGTTGATCATGACTTACGGGTGGGCCGACCAGATCCTCCAGCCGATGATGGGAGTGACCTACTACGAAGGCGTCGTCGCGAAGAACGGCAGGAACACCTCTGACTTCGCCCGTCTGTTCATGATGCCGGGCGTCGCACATTGCGGCGGTGGCGTTGGTCCCGATCGACATGACGCGGTGACGGCGGTCATCGACTGGGTGGAGAAGGGCAAGGCACCGGACACGCTGCTGGCCAGCAAGGTCACCAACGGAACCGTCGTCCGCACGCGTCCACTGTGCCCGTATCCGCAGGTTGCGCGCTACAAAGGACAGGGAAGCATCGACGAGGCGGCGAACTTCAGCTGCGTCGCGCCGCCTGGGCGCTGACGGTGCGATCTGGATACTGATCGGTGCGAGGAGGCTTCGCCTATGTATTCGGAATCTTCAGCTGGATCTCCGCCGCCGGCCGGCTGACGACGACGGGGACCGTGCCCAGTTGGGGCGCTTCAGGTACGCGGAGGTAGTACAGCCCCGGCGTGGCGGCGGCGAATTCGAAGGACCCATTCGCGCCGACCGCCGTCGTCAATGCGCCGACGATCGGTCCTCTCATCTCGACGGTTGCCGGTCTGCCGAGCCCGGCGATCGTCCCTTTGATGCGCG
>JBOGIQ010000625.1:0-2037 GCA_050742535.1 Vicinamibacterales bacterium
GCCATGTTGTTCCTCGTTCGCGAGCCCGATCGCGCCACGCGTACCGTCCGCCCCGATGCGCCCGATTTGAGTCCCTCGAGGCTGCCGAAGCGATTGTGGATGGTTCTTGGCGTAATTGCCGTCTTCAGTCTCGGTAACTCCGCCGATGCGTTCCTGTTGCTGCGTCTGACCGATGCGCTCGGTGCCGCGACGTATGTCCCCTTGCTCTGGGGACTGCTGCACGTCGTCAAGGCGTCGCTCTCGACGTGGGGTGGCGGACTATCCGACCGCATTGGCCGCAAGCGGGTGATCGTCATTGGATGGGCCGTCTATGCGCTCGTGTACGTCGGCTTTGCAACGGCATCGAGCGCCGTCGGATTCGTTTCCTGGTTTCTCCTCTACGGCGTCTATTTCGCGCTGGCGGAGGGAGCAGAGAAGGCGCTCGTGGCCGACCTCACGCCCGCGGGCCGGCAGGGAACGGCGTTCGGCTACTACAACGCCGCGCTTGGGCTGGGAACGCTTGCCGCAAGCGTCGTCTTTGGTTTCGTCTACGAGCGCGTCAGCCCCTCGGTCGCATTCACGATGGGCGCGACGCTCGCGGTCATCGCAACAGCACTTCTCGCAATGACACCGACGCGGCCGGCTGCGCACGGGGCATGAGATGATGGAGTTCAGATGCCCCGCATTCTTGTTACCAACGATGACGGCGTTCACTCGGAAGGCATTCGCGCGCTGGCCGACGCCATGCGGCCGCTTGGCGACGTCACGGTCGTGGCCCCGATTCAAGAGGCCAGCGCCATCGGCCACGCCCTGACATTGCAGCGTCCGCTCCGGGTCGACGTCATCGGCCCGAATATCTTTGCCATCGACGGAACGCCCACGGACTGCGTGAACGTCGCCATCACGCACATCCTCGAGGACAAGCCCGATCTGATCGTGTCGGGCATCAACAAGGGCTGGAACCTTGGCGACGATGTGACCTATTCGGGGACGGTGTCCGGCGCGCTGGAAGGTGCGCTGCTGTCGATTCCGAGCATTGCGATATCCGCCGAACGGGTCGGCAGCACCTACGAATACGGACCGTCGGCCCATGCCGCCGCGATTGTGGCGGAAGCGGTGCTGGATCGCGGAATGCCGAAGTTCACGCTGCTGAACATCAACGTGCCGGCGGGACGCAACAAGGGATTCCGGGTGACCGTGCAGGCCAGGCGAAATCACGTGACGTCGGTCAGCGAGCGGCAGGACCCACGGCAGCGGGCGTATTACTGGATTGAGGAAGGGCAGAATGAATGGGAGCCGCACGATCGGTCCGACTACCAGGCCGTGCGTGACGGCTACATCTCGATTACGCCGCTGCAGCCCGACATGACCGCGCACGACGCGATGCAATACGTCGAGGAGCTGCCGTTGACCCTCCGCGCGATACCCTAACTGACCGAGCCTGTGCGCTCGTAGGGCGCCCCTTCAGGGGTGCCTTAATGCCCTTCTTCCCGGTGCTTCTTCTCGTACTCGGCCTGGGCAACGTCCTTGTCCCGCTGGACCTTCTTGGCCGCCTGACGCGCCCTGTTGAAATTCAGCTGACGGGTGTTCTCGGAGCTCATGGACACGTGGGAAAGCAGCCGCTCCAGATCGCTGCCGTGGCACTTCGGGCAGGAGGCCGTGTCGCCGGTCCTCAGGAGCTGCTCGAACTCGTGGTGGCAGCTCCGGCACTCGTATTCGTAGATCGGCATTGGGGGGATTATACGAACTCCCAACCCCCAACTCCCAAATCCCAATTTCGAACCGCGAAGGTCGCGAAGGCCGCGAAGATTGTGGCCAGGGCGTTCGAGTTGGGAGTTGGAAGTTGGGCGTTGGGAGTTCTCAGCGGTTATACTGATCGTTCGTCGGGGCGTGGCTCAGCCTGGTAGAGCGCTCGGTTCGGGACCGAGAGGTCGCTGGTTCGAATCCAGTCGCCCCGACCACTTTTCAAAAGGTCCATTCCGGGGACATGGGTAACAGTTCTTTGCGGGCACATAGATAACACGTTTCCGAACCCGCCGCGTCTTCGCTGAATCCAAT
>JBOGIQ010000626.1:0-2035 GCA_050742535.1 Vicinamibacterales bacterium
GCTGGCTCGCGCCCAACAGGAAGCACGAAGAACGCCGATGACGAAACCGCCCGATTAACTGTTACCCATGTCGCTGGACTACTTTGTTACCCATGTCCCCGGCCGCCCAATTAACGGACCAAGGACCCCGGACCAAGGACGGACCACGGACCAAGAACGGACAAAGAACGAAGCACCAAGGACCAGGGACTTCAGATATCGTCTTATCAGCGGGCCCCGTAGTCCTTCGGCGGCCGCCGCCGGCCGTTTTGGGTTGACGTTCTACCCAAGGGCGAGTAGGCTTCGGGTTGAATGTCTACCCGAAAAGCCAGCCGCCGCGACGAACGTGAACGCATCGCCCTGCTGCAGGGCACGCTCGACCTGCTGATCCTGCGCACCCTGATATTTGGCGCCCAGCACGGTCAAGGGATCGCGCGCGCCATCGAGACCCAGTCCGACGACACGCTGCTCGTCGATCACGGCTCGCTGTATCCGGCGCTCCAGCGGCTGGAGGAGCGGGGCTGGATCGACGCCGAGTGGGGCGTATCCGACAACAACCGGAAGGCGCGGTTCTACATGCTGACCAGGGAGGGCCGCAAACAGCTCACCGCGCAGGCCCGACAGTGGCGGCGGCTGTCGGCCGTCATCGGCCGCATTCTCGGACCTGAAGAAGCGTAGGCCGTCCTGAGTTCAGGCGGAGATTCGACATGACCCGCAACGATGACGACTTCGCGCGTGAGATCGAGGCGCACGTGGCGCTCGAAGCCGAGCGGCTCGTAGCCGAAGGGCACGACCCCGCGTCCGCGCGCACCGCTGCACTGAAGAAGTTCGGCAACGTCACCAGCGCACGCGAGCGGTTCCACGAGTCGCACCGCGTCATGTGGCTCGAGGATCTTCGCAAGGATGTCGCCCTGGCGCTGCGGTCGATGCGCCGGAATCCCGGGTTCGCGACGGCCGCGATCCTCACGCTGGCGCTCGGCATCGGCGCCAATGCGGCGATCTTCTCGCTGACCGATCAGGTCCTGCTGCGCCCGCTTCCGGTGCCGCGGCCGCACGAGCTCGTGCTGTTGGACAGCCCAGGCCCGTATCAGGGCTCGACGAGGGGACAGCAGACGTTCTCCGAACCGATGTTCAGGGGGCTGCGCGACGCGTCGGCACCGGTCCTGAGCGGGATGTTCGCCCGCTTCGGAACCGGGGCGTCGGTCAGCACCGATGGCGACGCTGCCCGTGTTCGTATCGAAGCCGTGAGCGGCGACTATTTCCGGACGCTCGGCATCGGTCCGGCCATCGGCCGCGTGCTCGGGCCGGACGACGACCGCATTCCCGACGGACATCCGGTTGTCGTTCTGAGCCATGCCTATTGGCAGAACCGGTTCGGCGGTGATCCCGGAGTGGTCGGCCGCGGCCTGCGCGTGAACGGGTTCCCGATGACGATCGTCGGCGTGGCTGCGCCCGGGTTCAACGGCTTCGATCTCGGACGACCGTCGGATCTCTTTGCGCCCCTGATGATGGACTCCGCGCTGACGCCAACCTGGAAGGGCCTGAACGACTGGCGAGAACGGTGGCTCCATGTGTCCGGCCGGCTGCGGCCCGGCGTGACGCCCGAGCGGGTCGCGGCGGTGCTCGACGTGACCTATCGCGGTTTGCTGGCAGAGGACTTCAAGACCGTACGGGTGAGGTTCTCGCCCGAGGAGCGCGCCGAGTTTCTCGGCAAGCCGCTCGAGCTGCTGCCCGGCGCGAAGGGCCGCTCCCAGCTGCGCACAGACTTTTCGACGCCGCTCCTGGCGCTGATGGGGATGGTGGCCGTCGTGCTGCTGCTCGCCTGCGTCAACGTCGCCAACCTGATGATGGCGAGGGCCTCCACGCAGCAGCAGGAGCTGGCTGTCCGGCAGGCACTCGGCGCCGGGCGCTTCCGGCTCGTGCGGCAGCGCCTGACCGAGAGCCTCGTCCTGGCCAGCGCCGGAACGCTGGCGGGGTTACTGATCGCGTCGTCGGCGACGCGGCTCCTGATCGGCATGTTGCCGGAGGATGCCGGAGCCTCGGCGTTGTCCGCCGC
>JBOGIQ010000627.1:0-2011 GCA_050742535.1 Vicinamibacterales bacterium
CCCCATTCCGTACTCGCGATGGTGAATGCCCGACTGCGCGGTGACGTCCTGGAAGGTTCCGTTGCCCCGATTCCGGAACAGGCGATGCCGTGCCTGGCGCGCGGCTGCCGCGTCCGCGATCGAGCCGCCGTCCACGAGAAAAATGTCGATCCAGCCATCGCTGTCGTAATCGAAAAACAGGCCGCCGGAGCCGATGGTTTCGACAAGGTATTTGTCCGGGCTGGCTCCGTTGATGTGCCGGAACTCGATGCCTGCCTCACGTGTGACATCCGTGAACCTGATGGCGGTCCGACTATCTCGCGGATGCGTCTGCGTCATCCGGCTGAAGCCGGACACCACGTGGAGTCCGCCTTCAGGCGGATTGGCGACGACACCGCTCACAATCAACGCGGCGACGAGCGCGCACATGACTCGCGTCATCGCGGCGCGGCTCCGTCGGCGCGCATCTTCTCGTACATCGCTCGCGCGCGTGCGGCGTCGGGTGCGCGGCCGACCTTCGAGTAGAGCGACGCCAGGCGCTCATACACCGAGGGATCGGCAGCGCTGACGAGCAGCGCCTGCTCGTAGAGGGCAATGGCCGCCTCGAACTTTCCTTCCGCCGTGCGCAGCGCCGCTTCCTCCTTCAGCACGTCGTGCGACAGGGTGCGGCGGCGGTCCGCAAGCATCTGACGCTGCGCCTGCTCCACGCGCGTGAAATGCTCCGCGGCTTCCTGCGTGCGGCCGAGCCGTACCAGGGCGTTGGCCAGCGCGTAACGCGCGTCGTGATCCGCCGGCGCGATTTCAGTGGCTCGTCGAAGGGCGTCGGCGGCGTCGGCGTCGCGGCCCGCGTTGAGGTGAATCCGGCCAATGCCGGCATGCGCCTCGGCATCCTCGGGGTTGAGCAACAGCGCCGCCACGAACTCGACGAACGCCTCTCCGGCGCGATCCTGCTGCAGGAGCGATGCGGCGAGATGCCTGTGCATTGCCCCGTCATTCGGATTCGCCGCGACGGCGCTCGTGAGCGATGCGATAGCGCCGGGAACATCGGCCGCCGCTGACGCGGATCGGCCAACCGCCGCGTGCAGCTGGCTTTCGCCTGCGACCGCGCCCGACGCGGCCAGCGCGAACTCGCGCCGGGCGTCGGCGAAACGGTTGACCCGCTCGTGGCTCAGGGCCAGCCACCAGTGCGCCAGCGCCGAATCCGGCAGCACCTGCAGCGTCTCTTCGAGAGCCGTCGCCGCCTCGGCGTCCTTGCCGGCGGAGCTCAGAATCCGCGAAAGCGCGAGTCGTGCGCGTTCGTCCTTTGGCGAGAGCCGGATGGCGCTGGAGATCTGCTCCAGGGCCTTGTCGTAGTCCGACTCCGCCCAGTAGATCAGGCCGAGAATGCGGTGCGCTTCCGACGATCGCCCGAGCGCGCCGGAGAGCTCGAGCAGGGACCGTGCTTCCATCAGGCGTCCCTGCCGCAGTGCGGCGACGGCGCGAGTGGTCGCCGTCGCATGCGACGCCGGATCGGTGACGAGCGGATCCAGCGCCGAGACACGACGGAATTCAGCGATCGCGGTGTCGTATTCGCCGCGTGCCAGCGAGCTATACGGCTGTCTGTACGCCGCAAGCGGGAGCAGCGGCGGCCCATCCGCGGGCATCTGAATCGTTGCCAGGCGTGTGAACGCGACGCGCGTGCCGCGGGCGGCACCTTTCGCGAGCGCCCGATACGCGTCGGCTAACGCCGTGCGCGCGTCTTCTGCATTCGTTGCGTTGCCGATCGCTGTGGCTGACTGGAAGGCGTAGTAGGCGGTCAGCGGTTCGCGAGCGTCGATCGATCGCGCCGATTGAAAGGCGTCCGCGGCTTCGACGTGCCGCTGCAACGCGCGCAGCACGAGTCCGCGCAGCACGTGAACGTCCGCACGGCGGCGGTCGAGAGCACCGGCCGCATCCAGTTGGGAGAGGGCGTCTGCAAAACGGCCACGATCGGCATACATCCTGGCCAGGGAGAGCCGCCGTGTGACGATCTCCGCCGGGGACGCGTCAGCCC
>JBOGIQ010000628.1:0-2002 GCA_050742535.1 Vicinamibacterales bacterium
CGTGTGGGTTGCCAGTCCCGGTATAACGTCTCTCATGATCTTTCTCAGCGTTGTTCTGGCGCTGGTGCCGGCGGCGACGCTTTGGGTCGGCAAACTGCTGCTCGACGAGGTCGCGCTCGCGGTCCGCGGCGGGCTGCCGGGGCCGGAGCACGCCTACCGGCAGCTCGCGATGCTGCTTGGGTTGCAGGTCGCGATCGGTGCGGCGGCCGTGCTGCTCAGCACCCTCTACAGCGCATCGCGTGAGCTGCTTGGAGACACCCTGCAGAATCGGATCGGCCTGCGGATTCTCGAGAAGGCCGCGTCGCTTGACGTCGAGCGCTTCGAGAATACCGAGACCTACGACGCGCTGCGCAACGCGCACGGCGAGGTCGGTACGCGGCCCCTGGGCGTCATGCTGCAGTTGGTGGGGATCGGGCAGGCGCTCGTCACGCTCGGATCGGTCGGCAGCTTGATGGCGATGCTGGGCGCGCAGGTGATGCCGCTCGTGCTACTTGCGAGCATTCCTGGCGTGATCGTTTCCAGCCGGTTTGGCGCCGAGAGCTACCGGATGATCCGCCGCCGCGCGACCGACGCCCGCCATCAGAACTATCTTGGGTCGCTGTTGACGTCCGACACGCTCGTCAAGGAGGTGCGGCTATTCGGCTTCGAACGATATCTGCTCGATGGCTGGCAGCGGTACTACCAGAGCTTTCGGGCTCAGTTTGTGGGACTACTCAGACGACGCAGCGGCTGGAGCCTCGCGGCTTCGCTCGTGTCGACGGCTTTGATTGCGCTGGCGACGCTGTACGTCCTTCGCCGCGCCGCCGAAGGCACCATCACGGTCGGCGATTTCTCCCTTTTCGCGCTCGGCATCGTCCAGGTACAGGGCCAGTTTTCCAATCTGCTCTCGAGCGTCTCCGGGATCTACGAGAGCCTGCTCTATATGCGCAATCTGTTCGAGTTCCTCGAGCTTACCTCTCGCGATCTCGATGCCGGCGAGACATGGCGTGGACCCATCGAGCGTATCGAGTTCGAGCACGTCAGCTTCCGGTATCCGTTGACGGATCGCGACGTCCTCACTGACGTGTCGTTTCGCATTGATCGAGGGCAGGCGCTGGCCCTCGTTGGTGAGAACGGCGCCGGCAAGACCACCGTCGTCAAGCTGCTCACGCGCCTGTTCGAACCCTCGTCTGGCAGGATTTACTTGAACGGTATGGACGCCGCGCGCTTCAGCCCTCGCAGCGTGCAGCGCGAGATGAGCATCATTTTTCAGGACTACGGGGAGTATCAGATGACCGCGCGGGAGAACATCGGGCTGAGCCGCACCGAGGCGCTTCGCGATGACGGCGCCATCGAAAGTGCCGGCCAGAAATCGGGCGCCGCCGAGGTCGTCAACGCGCTCCCCGACCGCTACGAGACGATGCTCGGGCGGATGTTTCCGGGCGGGCGCCAGTTGTCGGGCGGTCAGTGGCAGAGGTTGGCGCTCGGCCGCCTCTATTTCCGCCCGGCGTCCGTGCAGGTGTTCGACGAGCCCACCGCCGCCCTCGACGCCGCTGCCGAGGCTGCGACCATCGAGCGGCTGCGCGCGCACGGGACCGATCGGATCACGCTGCTCATCTCGCACCGTTTCTCGACAGTGCGTATGGCCGACTGGATCGTCGTCCTGCATGACGGCTCCGTCGTCGAATCAGGCTCGCATGAGGATCTGCTGGCCACGGGCGGCATCTACGCGACGCTCTTCAATCTTCAGGCGAGAGGGTATCGAGAGGGGCCAAAACCGGCGTTTTCGGGCCCCTAGCCCACCTTTCTCGTGCGCCGTGCCAAGGCACGGTCTTTCAGCGGGCGTGGGAACGACAGGCGACTTATTGCGAAACGAAATTCCCGATCCCCGTCGCGACGAACTGCACCCCGATGCACACCAGCAGCAATCCCATGATTTGATTCATGGCATCGAGCGCGCGCGGTCCCAGCAGGTGCAGGAGCTTGGTGGAGGTCCGCAGCACCAGCCAGGCCACTAGCGCGA
>JBOGIQ010000629.1:0-1999 GCA_050742535.1 Vicinamibacterales bacterium
GTTCGGGCCGTGCACCCTGCACCTGCTGGATCGGACTGAAGTTGAGCGTGAAGTCGTAGCCGCCCTGCAGGCCGGTCTTGTCGAGCGCCGGCACGCGCGTGTACCCGCCCGCGATCGATGGCAGCATCTGGGCGAACTGCTCCATCGAGATGTTCTGGCACGTCACCAGCCGCGGAAACTGCGGCGGCTTCGCAGCGGCCGGCGATCCCGGAGGCGCGCCCTCGAAGCAGCGGGTCCGCCTCGTCGGGTCAGCCTTCTCCATCTTCGGGCTGTCGGCGACGAACTCGTACGCCGGCAGCGGCCGGTCTTCCATATGCCACTTGATCTGGAGCTTCTCGACGAGCAGCGAGCGCAGCATCAACCTGATCAGATCCTCGTCGAGCTGCGCCTGGTTGGCCGGGTTCGGCGTCGCGAACGCGCGCCCCGTGACATCGTACAGGGTCGTTTCCACCCACTTCGGCGCGACGAGATACGCTCCCGGAGGGTCCTGGAGATTCCACGCCAGACCGATGATGCGATGCAACGGACCGAAGCTGACGTCGACCTGGCCCGTCGGGCGCAGTTGCGCGCGGGCCGGCTGATTCTGCGCATCCGGGGGGCTCAGTTTCAGCACGGCGACTTCGAATTGCGGCGCGGGCGCCGGCGGCAACCGCTTCGTGATGTCAGGCGCGTTCGGCGTGAACTCCAGGGTCGCGCTATCGACCACGATCGAAGGAACCTTGATTTCCTTCGGCTCCAGCACGAGGCCCAGCTTCTCGAACGCCGCCTGCAGCGTGACACCGTCGGACCCGGCCTGCGCGAGCAGCGGCCGTGGCGTGTACTTGTATTGGAACTCATACAACGCCGTCAGTCCCGTCTCGTCGACGACCATCTGCCCCGGCGCCAGATACGGGTTGTTCGCGGTGCGCAACTGATCTGCCAGCTGCGTCATCGACAAGCCACTACAGTTCACGCTGGTCGCGAGGACGCCATTCGGTTCCGGCGCCTGCTGGGCCTGGCAACCACCCGCCGCCGACACCTCACGCATCTTGTGAGCGCCCTTGACCCTCAGCGCCAGGGCGGTCGTCGCCGCCATGTCCTCGCGCAGGACCAGCTTGAAGCGCTCGGCCAGCAGCGTTTTCAGCATCTCGCGCACGCGTTCCGGCGGCGTGTTTTCAGGCGCCAGCGCCGCGATGTCGAAGCGATTCCATTCCAGCCAGCTCGGCCCGCCGCTGATCCGCTCCGGCTGCGTCACGTTATACGCGGTGCGAATCAGATCGACCATGTTCGCGTTGCGGATCTCATACCTGTTGCCGCGCAGGAGGCCGCCGCGCATGCCGGGCTGCTGACGCGTGCTGACCTGGATGCCGGCAACGTCAAAGGCAGACCGTGGCGCCGGTGCCTGCCCGAGAATGGAAACAGAGAACGGGGCCACGACACCGAGGGCCACCAGCAGCCGTTTCATATGAAGTCTCCTGCTGTCACAGTGTTCAGTTCTCCGTAGGCGTCTCGTTGATCGAGTCGATCACCAGCACCGGAACCGGCCGCTTCGTCTCTTCCAGCCGGATGCCCAACTGCCGCCGGACGGCGTCCAGCAGCGACAGCGCGCCGGTCGGATCGAGCGCCACGCCCGCGTTGGTGGCGCCCAGCTCGGGACGAGCCCCCTGCACTTGCTCGAATGGACTGAAATTCAGCGTGAAGTCGTAACCGCCCGTCAGACCGCTCTTGTCGATTGCCGCGACACGCGTGTATCCGCCGGCAACGCTGGGTAGCATCCGCCCGAATTGCTCCATCGAAATGTTCTGACACGTCAGCAGCCGCGGAAACGGCGGCGGCTTCAACGCGGCCGGAGATCCGGGAGGCGCGCCCTCGAAGCAGCGCGTGCGCCGCGTCGGGTCGGCCTTCGTCATCTTCGGCTCGTCCGCCACGATGGTGTAGGCCGGCATCGGCCGATCTTCCATGTGCCACTTGATCTGGAATTTTTCGACGAGCAGCGATTGCAGCATCAGCCGGATCAGGT
>JBOGIQ010000630.1:0-1990 GCA_050742535.1 Vicinamibacterales bacterium
ATTTCGGTACGGAAAAAATCAGAGTCACATGGTGTGTTGTTGCAGTCGATGAAGATCCGGATCGGGCCCGCCGTAGCCTTGGCGGAGGCGGGCGCATCCTGGGCGAACGCGGTGCCGACTGTGCCGACTGTGCCGCCAGACAGGGCAAGACACACGACCGCTATCAGCCTGGTGAGCCGCAATCGCCTGTTAGACGCCGCTTCCGTGAATTTGGTTCGATATCTCTGCGCGCGCCGTCACGCCCGTGCCAGCAGCTGCGCCGCCGCTTCGCGCACCTGCGCCACATGGCGCATCTCGTGGGCGGCAATGAGCTCCACCCACTGATACACGTTGAGCGGCCCGAAGAACGGATGCTCGTGAATCACGCTGCTCAGGGCGCGGCCGTCGGCGCTCATCACGGCAGCGCGGAACCCCGCACGCGCGCGGTCGGCAGCCGCCCACGCCGCGTTCTCGTTCATCGCGCCCGACGGAATCGCCGCCTCCGGTGCGGTCCGCTTGCCCGTCCGATCCGCCAGCAGGGTGCGGATGCGCTCGGGCAGCGACTCGCGCGCCTGCCGTTCGGTCCCGAGACCGGCGTTGATCGCGTCGGCAATCTTGCCGCCGACCACGGCGCTGAATCGCGTTTCGACGAGCGACAGATGCTCGATGATGTCCACCGGGGACCAGCGATCGGGTCCGGGACGTGCCGTACGGACGGCTGGAGGAATCGCGGCGACGGATTCCCGCAAGGCCTGACGCGACGCGTCGAGCGTCGCCAGCACGTCGATCAGATGCTGATGCATAGCGGCTCCTATTTGATGCGCACGCCCTTGAGTTCACCTTCGACGATGGTGACGACCACCTCGTTGAACACGCCGTTCGGCCCGGGAATGAAATCGACGCTGACACCCTGTGCCATGAACCTCGTCTGCGAAACAGGCAACGCGGTCAAAGTGGGCCCACGTTCGATCGCCACGGCGAGCGCGCCATCCTTCGCCGTGAACGTGACCAGCAGATCCTTGTCGCCGGGCAGGAAGGGAGGGAACTTGAACACGCCAGCGTATTTCGCGAGAACTGCCGCATCGAGCTGTATCTGCAGTTTCCTGTCGTCGTCTGCGGTTCCAACCAGGTGCGGCCGGCTGCGTTCGTTCTCGGCACACACGTACTCGATCAAATCGGTATCGGGGCGCAGCTCCGCCTCGACAACGATCTTCGCCGGTTTCGCGTAGGCCTTCGCATCTTCCAGAGTGATCTCGACCGTCATGTGGCCAAGGTCGTGGCGTGTGAACCGTTCGGTGACTTTCAGCGCCTCGGAGTGTCTGTAGCCGAGGCCGCCAAGGAACGTCCGGTCGTTGAATCCGTTGCTGGTCACCACCAGCGTATTGCCCTCCCACCGGCCCACCGAATATCCCATCCACGTCGGGTTCGGATCCGACAGGAGCGGGCGGCCGTCGGTGAAAATCTGGCGGAACTCCATCGACTCGTAGAGGACCGTCGTCACCGCCGGCGTCTGGATGAACTTGACGAAGTCGGCGCCGAGGAAGGCGCGCGGCCCCGATGGCAGGCAGTGCACGCCGGTGTCGTTGCGCCCCAGTTCGTGCATGTAGTTCTTCGCTGCCTCGGCGATCCACGGCTGCGGGCCCGAGGCTTCGAGTGCAGCACCCGGGTCGCTTTTGGGCTCGAAACGCCATATTCCCGTGAGATCAGGCTTGCCATCGGCCGTGCGCGGCAGCGGCGCCTTGAGGTTGACCTTGCCGTCCGGCGTACGCGGCAAACCAGGTGTTTTGTAGTTGATCCATTGGCCAATCGCCTGTTGAGGGAGCAGTAGCGCGAGACACGCGGCCGCAGCGAACCTGAGCGCCTGGTGCACAGTACTCTCCGTACGTAGGGCACCCCTTCAGGGGTGCCAGTGCCAGAGTGCCGGGTGAGAAGCCAGTATGCTCGCACAAAGTGCGTCCGGCGTCATGACAAGAGTGACAACCCGCTGCTGTATTGCCGGGGGCGGCCCCGC
>JBOGIQ010000631.1:0-1978 GCA_050742535.1 Vicinamibacterales bacterium
GCCACGAACCCCGCCGCGCATGCGGCCGCCGCCGCGATGCGCCGCCAGCGCCGACGTCTGTTCTGGAACATAGGCGCGTATCATAGCCGTACGCACACCACATTTCGCATTACGCAACGCGCGTTGCGATTTTTGCGCTAGGATTTCGCTCGATGAATCTTTCCCGATCTCGCCCGGTCCGCGCCGCTCTCGCCACCCTCACGATCGTTGTCGCCGCCTGCTCCAGCAATGGGGGTCCGGGAGAGGCATCCGGCGAGGCGTGGCGGGAAGTCAACCAACGGGTCATCGATCAGCACACGGTTGGTGGGCGGGAGCGCGAGTTGCCAGGCGTGACCGTGCCGATGACGCTCGCCGCCGGCGTGCCGGTCGAACGCAGCGCTCTTACGACCGTGACGATCGCCCCGGGCGTGTCGGCGACGCTCGGCTGGGGCCGCGGGGCGCTCCTCGAACGGGTCGAGATGCAGCCGGGTGCCGCGTATCCGTCGCAGACGCTCAACGAGGAGCTGATCATCGTTGTCCAGGACGGTTCAGCCACGATCGACCTGGGCGGAAAGGCGATGGAGCTGTCCAAGGATCAGGTGCTCTATCTGCAGCCCGGCGCCGTGCGTTCGATGAAGGCGGGAAACACTGGGTGGAAAGCGTTCGAGGTGTACTCGCCGGTGCGGCTCGATCACCTCGCGCTCGCCGGACAGAACGTGTCCGGCGTCAACGCATCGTTTCCGGACCAGGGCGTGACGCCGTCGCTGACGCCCGGTGTCATCGTCAATCTGAACGACATTCAGTTGACGCCGCTCGTCGATCCGCTCGCCGGAAAGACGTACAAGCGGAGTACCGGACTTTCGCGGCTGATCTGGGGCAAGAACGCCCAGATCAGCCTGATCCGCATGGATCCCGGGTCCGAGATCGCGCTGCATCGACATCCCGAAGATCAACTGACGCACACCATTCGCGGCTCCCTCGATCAGGGCGTCATGGACAAGACGTTTCCGGCCTCGGGTAGCGCCGGCCACATGCTCTTCTTGCCCGGGGGAATGGTTCATTCCGCGAAGCTGGGTGAGACCGGCGCGGACCAGCTCGACGTCTTCTGGCCGGTGCGGCCCGATTACGTCGATCGCGCGCGCAAGCAGGAGGTGCTGTACGAACAGGTTGTCGCTCCCGATGCGAAGCCGAAGAAGCTTGCCGAGGGATTCACCTTTACCGAGGGGCCGACGTGGTTGAAGGGGAAGCTGTACTTCTCGGACATGTTCTTCGCGAATCCCGCTGCGGGAGACTGGACGGGAAGTCCCGCAAAAAGCCGGCTGATTGTCATGACCCCTGATGGCAAGTGGCGCGTGCTGTCCGCCGGCATGCAGTCGAACGGGACGCTCGTCGCAAAGAACGGCAACCTGATCGTGTGCGACATGTTCGGGCACCGCGTCGTGGAGGTGGATCCGGCGACCGGGCGCGTCGTCCGCGTCGTGCTCGACAAGGTCAACGGCAAGCCGATCGACGGTCCGAACGACCTGGTGATGGATGCGAAAGGCGGCCTCTACATCACCGACCCGCAGTTCACGCCTGAATCGACGAAGAGCCAGCCGGGCAAACAGGTGTACTACGTGGCGCCGGACGGAACCGCGCGCGTGGTGATCGGTCCCGGCGAATACGCAATGCCGAATGGCGTCGAGCTCTCGCCTGACGGCAAGACGCTCTACGTGAACAACACGTGGCAGCAGCCGGGTGAGAACTTCGTCTGGGCCTACGACGTTGCCGCCGACGGATCGCTGTCGAACAAACGGCAATTCGCCATGCTGAATCTGACGCCCGCCGTGCTCGAGGCGGCCAAACCGGCCGACCGCGTCGATTCGGGCGCCGATGGCACCGCGGTGGACACCGATGGCCGTTACTATGTGGCCACCAGGAGCGGCGTCCAGATATTTCTTCCCGACGGCACGTATGCGGGCACGATCTGGGTGCCGCAGTATCCGGTCAGCCTCACGTT
>JBOGIQ010000632.1:0-1978 GCA_050742535.1 Vicinamibacterales bacterium
GTGACATTCAAGCAGCTCCACGAGGCTACCGAGGTGGACCTCTACGTGGTCGCGGCCGACGTCTCGCGGCGGGAACCTATCGTGTTCCATCATCTGTACACGCCGCATTGCCAAGTGGCGGATGCGGTCATGGCATCGGCATCGATTCCCTTCGCATTCGTCGACGGTATGCTCACGACCGACGCGTCTATAGTGGCTCCCGATCCCGACGCAAGACATAAGGTCGGCAAACGCATTTTTAGGACGGTCGTCGACGGCGGGGTGTGGGTGAACTTCCCGATGTTCGTGTTCAAGGATTCGACTTTTCACGAATACATGGCGAAGGCGGGGCTCGAGCAGAGTGCGGACAAACGTCCGGCCGGACCGATCGTGGGGTTCATGCTCAACGAGTTGGTCGACGACGAAGGGGGCGAGAAGGACGAGTCGGCGAGACGCCGATCGGTCAAAGACGCTTACACAGGCGCGTGTTTCGAACGAGGAACACCGCTCTCCTGGTGGCTGGCTCCCGTCGAGCAGACCTATCCGAAGAAGTCGAGCAGATCACAGTGGCGCGGGGCAAATGAGTTTCGCTGGCCGGATCCGCGAAACGAGTGGCACCGTCGGGCGCTTGTCTTTACGGAGCGAATCCTCGATTTCGCATCCGGTCTTGGAGCCGCTGTGGCGATGACAGCAGCGGTCATCACCGCTGAACTGTTTCTGTTGGTTTTAGTCAGTGACTACCTCTGGAATGGAACGCAAGGGGCCTGGACTCAAGGGGGTTGGGTTTGGGCTGGTAACGTGATCCTGATCGGACTTGCCGCCAGCATATATATCGCACAACTATCCACGATCGTGCTGATGTTCCTTGGGGCACTGTTCACCAACTTCATATTGTTGCGTCCTGCGCGCCGCGTTCTTTATGGTTTGGCTATGACACTGATCGCGACGCCTGGAACGTCGCCCTGGGATTACCTTCGTGCCGACGTTATCGCACTGGAAATACCTGCGTCCTTCACGACATTGAAAATCCCGAAGGACAAGACGATCAGAGACGCGGTCATCGGCAGATCGTTCGACAAAACGAAGAGCAGACTACGTGAGATCCTAAGAGAATTTGCATCGCGCGAAAACGCCGGCAACGGCGAACTCTGGACTTGAGCAGCCCAATGGCGTCAGGCGCCACTCGAAGATCGGCCTCCTAAGAAACTGATCCCTCGACCACCTCGCCGGTCGAGAGGTTGACCAATCCGAAATCCAAGATTCTCGGCGCGTTGGCGGAGACGACGGACGACGCGAGTGCGGTCCTGCGCGTCGTAGACAGCAGCGCCCGGGTCCACATACAGGAGGTGGTTTTTGAGCGTGCGATAGACCAGGACGGCGAGCTTGCGCGCCGTGGCGGTGACGGCCTTGGCCTTGCCGATCCGGAAGGCCACGCGCCGATAGAACGCACCCAACGCGGTCTGAGTGCGCCCGAGATTCATGGCGGCAAGCCGGAAGATGGCGGCGGCGCGATTGGCTGAGGGTTGCGTCCGGCTGCTCAGGAGGCGTCCGCCGGAGACCTTGTTCTGCGGCGCGAGGGTCAGCCACGACGTGAAGTGCTTGTCGGTCGGCCAGCGCGTCATGTCCGTGCCGATCTCCGACAGCAGGCGGAGCGCATTGTAGGGCCCAATGCCGTCGATCTGGGACAGGTCGACGCCCGTGAGCTGGTGTAAGGACGTCCGGACGTCGAAGCGTGGCTCGTTCTCGCGGGGCTTCTGGCGTCGTCGCGCGACGGGAAGCGTCGTCGCTGGGGGCGTCGCCGCGGCGGTGAGCCGGGCCAGATGCGCTTCGAGCGCGGTATCGCTGGCCGCGAGCTGCAGCTGATAGACGTCGAAGAGCTCGAGATTCTGCTGGAGCACGAAGAGGTGTTCGGGGCGGTAGTTCCCGGTCAGGGCCGCGACGATCTCGGCCGCCGACGCGTGACACCGGTAGTCTCGATGCTGGGCGAGCTGGTGCGGGT
>JBOGIQ010000633.1:0-1973 GCA_050742535.1 Vicinamibacterales bacterium
CCCGCGCGATCACTCAGGTCGAACAGGTGATGCGGGTGCTGGAAAACCTCCGGCACAAGATCAATGACATCGAAAAGTATATCTTCCTGGTGGGCCTGCAGGACCGCAATGAAACCCTGTTCTATCGGCTGGTCATGGACTACCCCGACGAGATGATGCCGATCATCTATACCCCGACGGTCGGACAGGCCTGTCAGGAGTACGGGCACATCTTCCGCCGTCCACGCGGGCTTTTCATCTCCGCAGAAGACCGGGGACGGGTGGCCGACGTGCTCCGCAACTGGCCGAAGCGGGAGGTGCGCATGATCGTGGTGACCGAT
This sequence comes from Vicinamibacterales bacterium, assembly GCA_050742535.1. Classification (GTDB taxonomy): domain Bacteria; phylum Acidobacteriota; class Vicinamibacteria; order Vicinamibacterales; family UBA2999; genus Gp6-AA40. The sequence continues at coordinate 321 of JBOGIQ010000633.1, forward strand.
GGCGAGCGCGTCCTCGGTCTGGGCGACCTCGGCGCCAACGGCATGGGAATCCCGGTGGGAAAGCTGGCGCTCTACGTCGCTTGCGCCGGCGTGCACCCGGCCTGGTGCTTGCCCGTCACGCTGGATGCCGGGACGGAGAACGCGGCGCTCCTTGCGGACCCCTTGTACCTCGGTCTGGCCCAGCGCCGGCTGCGTGGAGCGGCCTACGATGAGCTGGTGGACGAATTCATCATGGCGGCGCAGGAGGTCTTCCCGAAGGCCGTGATCCAATTCGAGGACTTCGGGAACGCCAACGCCTTCCGCCTGCTGCACCGCTATCGCGACCGGGTGTGTTGCTTCGACGACGACATCCAGGGCACGGCCTCGATGGCGCTGGCCGGCATCTATTCGGCCTTGCGGGTAACGGGCGGCCGCCTCTGCGATCAATCCTTCCTGTTCCTCGGTGCGGGCGAGGCCGGCCTCGGGATCGGAGATCTGATCGTGACCGCGTTGATCGCGGAGGGCATGCCCGAGGCGGACGCACGGCGACGCTGCTGGTTCGTGGATTCGAAAGGGCTGATCGTCGAGGGCCGCACCGATCTCGTCCTGCACAAGAGACCCTACGCCCACGAGGGCGATCTCGCACCCGACTTGCTGGCCGCCGTCGAACGGCTCAAACCCAACGCGCTCATCGGCGTCTCGGGAACGGCGGGCGCTTTCACCCGGCCAGTGGTCGAGGCAATGGCGCGTTTCAACGAACGACCGATCATCTTCGCGCTGTCCAACCCGACGTCCAAGTCGGAGTGTACGGCGGAGGAGGCGTACGCGTGGTCGAACGGGCGTGCGCTGTTCGCGAGCGGCAGCCCGTTCGCACCGGTCCTCCTGAACGGCCGCACCTATGTCCCGGGCCAAGGCAACAACGCCTACATCTTCCCCGCCGTCGGGCTCGGCGTGATCGCCGCCGAGGCGAAGCGGATCACCGACGAGATGTTTTTCGTCGCGGCCAAGGCACTGGCGAACCAGGTGACGGCGGCCGATCTCGACCTCGGCCGCCTCTACCCCCCGTTCACGCGCATCCGGCCCGTATCGGCCACCATCGCGACGGCGGTGGCCGAGCTGGCCTACGCGAGCGGCCTCGCAGAACACCCACGACCCGCCGATCTCTCCGCGTTCGTGAGATCGCTGATGTACGAGCCCGTGTATCGCAGCTACGTGGAACGGACCGAGACAAGCTATCGATAAAAATACGAATCGATGTTTTCGATCTGTTTGTCGAAATCCATGAACATGTCTTCTTCGGTCATCTTCCTCGATAGATCATCCTTAAACTTCTGTTGCTCGACAGCGTCGGTCACATACCAGGGATTGCCCTTGTTGTCCAAGTAAAGCTCCTGCATTTCCTCTAAATTGAACGGCCGGGAACCGATGCGACCAAAGACGGCCATCTGGTGGCCGGTCTCGTCCACAGCGCGGTCCCGGTCCAGGCCCTTGGACAGGGCCAGCGCGGGGCTTGAGGTCCGATAGGTCGCGATCAGCTCGGGACGGGGCTCGGGGCTGAAACCGTAGAAACGCGGCTGGCTGTCCGGCGAGGTAAGTTGCAGGACCTTGAGGCCATTCTTGCCATCGGCGACATAAGCGAAGAGGCTCGCGTTGGTGCTCGCCACCACGACATCG
>JBOGIQ010000634.1:0-1958 GCA_050742535.1 Vicinamibacterales bacterium
CCGGGATGATGACCCACGTCATGTTGTTGATCTTGTTCGGCTTCGCCACCGGCTACGGCAACGCCGAGTCGCTCACGCCGTCCCGTACGGTCGTGGTCGTGGCGCTGGCGGGCGCGGTGGCGGCCGCGGCGGGTTCGAGCGCGACCCGAACAAGTATTTCTTCACCGTCTTCGGCCAGCCGTCGGCCACCGGCAACTGGGGCTGGCGTGTTGAAGGTCACCACATCTCGCTGCACTTCCTCGTCGCCAAGGGCACGGTCGCGGCCAGCACGCCGTCTTTTGCCGGATCGAATCCGGCTGAAGTGCGCGACGGCGCGGAAAAGGGCAAGCGCGTGCTCGCGTCGCTCGAGGATCCGGGCCGCGCGCTGGTGATGGCGCTCGACGACAAGCAGCGGGCCACGGCGATCATCAATACCACCGCGCCTAACGAGATCGTCACCAACAACACGCTGGACATCAAACCGCTGTCACCCGACGGTCTCAAAGCCTCGGCGATGACGGCGGCGCAGCGCGACCTCCTGACCAAGGTGATCGATGCCTACGCCGGCCTGATGGCGCCGGACGTTGCCGCCCAGCGCATGGCAAAAATCAAGGCCGCCGGCTTCGAGAACATCGCCTTCGCGTGGGCCGGTCCGGTGGAGCGCGGCGCGCTGCACTATTACCGTGTGCAGGGGCCGACATTCCTGATCGAGTTCGACAACACGCAGAACCAGGGCAACCACGTGCACTCGATCTGGCGGGACTTCAACGGCGACTTCGGTCGCGATCTCCTGCGTGAGCACATCAAGACTGCCCACGTGGCGCCCGAACGGACGGGCATCTGATCTCGCGGTTTCTCCTCACGTCGCTGTTCGTCGCCGCCGGCCTGGCGCTGCTGCGCGGCGACGACAGTGATCGTCTGCTGACGATCGACCATTACGTTCGTGTCAAATCCACCGTGCCGGCGCTGGCCGGGCAGCCGGCGCAGCTCTATGTCCGCGAGCGTGTGCTCGCCGGCGCGGGTCTCCGCGGTGCGATATCCCCCGATCGTGTCGTGCTGTTCGTGCACGGCGCGGGCACGCCCGCCGAAGTGGCGTTCGATCTGCCGTACCAGGACTACAGCTGGATGGCGTACCTGGCCCGTGCCGGTTTTGACGTCTTCTCCGTGGACATGACCGGCTACGGGCGATCGACGCGGCCGCCGCAGATGAGCGATCTGTGCAACGTGGCGCGCGATCGCCAGACCGAGTGGATTCCGACGCTGTTGAAGGCGCCGTGTGCTCCGTCGTACCCGCACGCGCTCACCACAATCGCCTCTGACTGGGACGATGTCGGGGCAGCGGTGGATTACATCCGCGCGCTCCGCCGCGTCGAGCGCGTCAGCCTCGTGGCCTGGTCGCTGGGAGGACCGCGGTCCGGCGGCTATGCCGCGCGGTTTCCCGAGAAGGTGAAGCGGCTGGTGCTGCTGGCTCCCGCGTATGGACGGAACAGCGCGGCGAATCCACCGGCCAAGGTTCCTGCCGATGGCGCGGCGTTCAACACCCAGTCACGCGCGGACCTCGATGCGCTGTGGCAGCGGCAGACGGCGTGCGCCACCCAAGTCGACCCGGCGGTTCCCGATGTCGTCTGGTCGGAGATGATGCAGTCGGATCCCGTCGGTGCGACGTGGGGCCCGGGCGTCCGCCGCGCGCCGCAGACGACGACGTGGGGTTGGAATCAGGCGGTCGTGGCGAAGACACAGACCCCGACGCTGATGATCGCGGCCGTGCACGACGTTCAGGTCCAGCCTGCCCGCGTGAACGACCTCTACGCGGATCTCGGCGCGAAAGAGAAAGTGCTGGTCGATCTCGGCTGCGCCTCCCACAACGCGATGTGGGAGCGAAATCATGCGCTGCTGTTCCGGGCGTCCCTCGAGTGGCTCGAAAAAGGGACCGTGAACGGAATGCAGCAGGGTGTCGTCAAGATGGGCTACTAGTACCC
>JBOGIQ010000635.1:0-1955 GCA_050742535.1 Vicinamibacterales bacterium
TGCCGGAGCGCGACGGTCGCCAGCATCAACGGAGCGCCTGACCGCTCGAGCACCTGACCGCTGATTGCCCCCGCCAGCGACATTCGCACGCGGATCTCGGAACCTGACGCGGTCAGTTCCTTCGGCGAGACGGCGGCAGTGAGTGAAACGTACCTCGCCTTCGTAAATGAGAGCGAGAGCGACGCTATGGCCGGCACGCGCACGGTGAACCGGCCACCCGCGTCCGTCAGGACACCTGGCTCCTGACGCACCAGGGCGAGTCTCAGGAGTTCCGGACTCTGGGCAGCAGGCGCACTCGCGACGCGCACGCGGGCCAGCGGCACGTCGTTAGCCGTGACGACGATGCCGTTCAACGTTACCGTCGCTGGAGGAGCGGCTTGCTGGGCCATTGCAGAGGGTGCGATGAGGGCGAGAAGTACAAGGGAGACGATCAGCCTCATCGCATCCTCCAACGGCCGGCGGAGCGAACGTTATCGCTTTTTGCCGGCCTTTTTGCGCGTGCTCTTTCGCTTCCGCGGGACCTTCGCACCCTTCTCACGAGCCTCGGAAAGGCCGATCGCGATCGCCTGCTTCCGGCTTTTGACCTTGCGGCCGGAGCCGCTCTTCAGCGTCCCCTTCTTCCGCCGCCGCATCGCGCTCTCGACACGCTTGCCCGCGCTCTTACCGTACTTGGCCATGGAATCCTCCAGACTTCGCGGTCTATCCGGCTAAAGCCGGACTCCACCGGCGCTGGGTTCCAAGAGCGGTGCCATTGTACGGATCATCGAGGCCGTAGGTGGTAATAGCCGCCGCTCCTTTCGACGACGACAGGGCCGCCAAAAACGGTTTCAAGGCGCGCGGACGTCAGCGCCTCTTCGGCGGGACCGTCGAATGCGACGCGGCCACCCTTCAACAGCACGACGCGCGTGATCTCAGGAATGATCTCGTCGATGTGATGCGTCACGAGGATCAGCGTCGTCCCCTCCCGCGCGAGGCGGCGGATCGATTCCATGAATCGATAGCGCGCGACCGGATCAAGCCCGGCGGTAGGCTCGTCGAGAACGAGCGCGTCCGGCTTCGTGATGAGCGCGCGGGCGATGAGGACGCGGCGCCGTTCACCGGCTGACACCTCGTTGAGCGGCCGCCCGCCAAGGTGCAGTGCCTCGACCCGCTGCAATGCGTCGCGTGCACGGTCGCGCATCGCGCCGGTCACCTCGTGATGCGAAAAGACGCCGTGGCTGCCAAGCAGACCCGACAGCGCAACGTCGAGGCCGCACACGCGGCCGCCCGACGTGCCAAGTCCGAATCCCGCATCAAGGTCGCCAGTCACCACGCCGAGACGCGCGCGAAGTTCCGACAGATCCCACGTCGATCTGCCGAAGATCCTGAGTGGCGGCGTGCCGTTGTCGGTCGCCCGCGGCCGATCGTCCAGCGTCAGCATGCGGATGAACGAGGACTTGCCGGCGCCGTTCGGGCCGAGCACGGCGGTATGCTGGCGAGGCTCGACGATCAGCGAGAGATTCTCGAACACGCGCGTCCGGCCACGGACGAGCGTCGCGTTTCTCAACTCGAGCACGGGTTCCATTGAGCTCGTCTATTTAAGTGGAAAAGTGAGGAAGTGGAAAAGTGGAAAAGTGGAAAAGTAGAAAAGTAGAAAAGTAGAAAAGTAGAAAAGTGCCGTGCTTGCGGGAGGCCGTTCCGACCCCTAATATGAGTGTCCGATCTCCCGACATTTGAGGGCATACCAGCGTTGAACAGACGGGCTGTCAGCATATTCATCGGCGTTGTGTGCCTCATCGGCGTCGTTCCCGCCGCCATTTCCGGCCCTGCAGCGGCAGGAGCGGTTCGCGCCGCCGGCAAGGCTGTGAAGGCGCGAACGATGATGACGCTACCCGCGGACGACACGTCCGGGATCTCACCGTCCGTACTGCAGCTCGCCCTCGGAGCGGTGTCCTGCGCGGTGAATTCCGGTGCGA
>JBOGIQ010000636.1:0-1950 GCA_050742535.1 Vicinamibacterales bacterium
GTCCAGGGCCGTTGCGCACGCATCGATCTCGGCGCGGAAGATTGGTTCGTGTTCGTACAGCGCCTGGCCCATGCGCAGCGATTGCGCGCCCTGGCCCGGAAACAGCCACACGATGCCGGCGTCGGGATTCGAGCGGGCGGTTCGCGTCGGCGCGGTTCGCAGCGCTGCGGCGACGGACGCCGCGTCACTGCCGACGACCGCGCGCCGGCTTTCGAACGCCGCGCGGCCGATTTGCTGGGTGTACGCGACGTCGGTCAGCGGCACGTCCGTGTGCGATTCGAGCCAGTCGGCAAGCTGGGCGGCGGCGCGACCGGCGGCATCATCCGTACGCGCCGACACCGGCACGAGCTGCCACACGCGCCCGCGATCCGTGGCGCGGCCCGCTGGAGCCTCTTCCACGATCACGTGGGCGTTGGTTCCGCCGATGCCGAACGAGCTCACGCTGGCACGGCGCGGCGCCCCCTCGCGCGCAACCCAGGGTGTCACCGCGGTCGGCACGTGGAAGTGGCCAAGGTCCAGCCGCGGGTTGGGCGTCTCGAAGTGCAGGCTCGGCGGGATCTCCTGGTGGACGAGTGCCAGCACGGTCTTGATGAGCCCTGCGATGCCCGCCGCGGCATCGAGGTGGCCGATGTTGGACTTGACGGAGCCGAGCCAGCACGTACCGCGCGAGGCTGAGTCGCCGAACACCTGACGCAGCGCCGCGACTTCGATCGGATCGCCGAGCGGCGTGCCGGTGCCGTGCGCCTCGACATAGTCGATCTCGTCCACCGTCACTCCTGCCGCCTTCAACGCCGCCGCAACCACTGATGCCTGACCGTTGACGCTGGGCGCGGTGAACCCGACCTTGTCGGCGCCGTCATTGTTCACGGCGCTGCCGGCGATTACGGCATGGATCGAATCGCCGTCGGCGACGGCCGCGCTGAGTGGTTTCAGTACGACCGCGCCAACACCGTTGCCCGGCACCGTGCCTGCCGCTCGTGCGTCGAATGGGCGGCAACGGCCATCGGGAGAGGTGATGCCGTCCGGGTGGTGGATGTACCCACCGACCGCCGGAACGGTCACCGACACCCCTCCGGCGATCGCCATCTCGCATTCGCCCGATCGAAGCGCCTGACAGGCGGCGTGCACCGCGACGAGCGAGGTCGAGCACGCCGTCTGCACCGTCATGCTCGGGCCGGTCAACTGCAGCTTGTAGCTCAGTCGCGTCGCCAGGAAGTCCTTGTCGCTCGCGATCAGCACCTGCGCCGGTCCTGCGTCCCGGAGTGCCGCCGGATCGGCCGCGGTCACGTACGTGTTCACGCTCGTGCCGGCGAACACTCCTGTTCGATGGCGTTGACGAGCGCCGGCGGCGTAGCCGGCGTGCTCCAGCGCCTGCCACGCGCACTCGAGCATGAGCCGCTGCTGCGGATCCAGGAGCGCTGCTTCCTGCGGCGAGAGGCCGAACAGCGTCGCATCAAACCGATCGATCTCGTCGAGAACGCCGCGGATGGGGACGAACCGTGCGTCCGAGACGAGCGCAGGAGGCACGCCGGCCGCTTCGAGCTCGCCGGGTGAAAACCGCCGGAGCGTCTCGCGCCCGGCGCGGAGGTTCTCCCAGAACGTATCCAGATTCGGCGCGCCGGGAAAACGGCCAGCGAGGCCGATGACGGCAATCGGTTCCTCGCGCGGAGCAGGCGCGGCGACCGTGTCCGCTACGGCGCTGACCTCGTCGGAGAGGTACTCGGCCTGTGCGGCGATCGTCGGGTGCTGAAAAAGCGCGACGAGCGGCACGGAGCGACCGAGCCGGCCTTCCAGTGCGGACTGCAGTTTGATGAGGCGCAGCGAGTGTCCACCGACATCGAAGAAGTTGGCATCGACCGCGACCCGCGGCAGCCCAAGGACGTCGCACCACACCGCGGCGATCTGGCGCTCGATCGCCGACCGCGGAGGTGCAGCAGCGGCGGCTGCCGC
>JBOGIQ010000637.1:0-1950 GCA_050742535.1 Vicinamibacterales bacterium
CGCTGAGGCAAAGCAGTGGTACGAGGCGACCGTCACCGATCTGCCGGCGGCGGCACTCGCCGCGAACAATCTCGCCTTCATCTATGCCGAGGAAGGTACCAACCTGGACAAGGCGCTCACGCTGGCGAGCAATGCGAAGAAGGAGCTTCCCCAGAGTGCTGAGGTGAGCGACACGCTAGGGTGGGTGTATTACAAGAAGGATCTGGCTGCATTGGCCGTCGAACACCTCGAGGAAAGCGCGCAAAAGCTGCCGAATAACCCTGACGTCCTGTACCACCTGGGGATGACATACGCGAAGCTGGGAGACAAGGCCAAGTCACGGACTGCGCTCGAGCGCGCGCTGCAGATCAACCCGAAGTTCACCGGCGCCGCAGCCGCCCGTCAGACGCTCACGTCGGTTTCGCAATAACTTTCAAAGGACAGAACATCGTGTCCAATCGCACCTACACGCCAGACGAAATCTGGCACCTGATCCTCCGGTATCGCTGGGTCATTCTGCTGCCCATCGCGGTGGGAATCGCGGCGGCGCCCTTTCTCTCGAGGTTCGCGCCTCTCCGCTACCGTTCCGAAGCGATGATTCTCGTCGTGCCGCAGCAGGTGCCCGACAAATTCGTTCAGCCAACGGTCGTCGAGTCCATCGAGGACCGCCTGCCGGCGATCACGGCGCAGATTCACAGCCGCGCCCGGCTGGAGCGCATCATCCTCGACATGGATCTCTATAAAGCGGAACGATCGCGGCAGGTCATGGAAGACGTTGTCCAGACGATGCGGACACGCGATATCGAAACGAGTGCAACCGCAGAGGACATCAGCGCGTTCCGCATCGCGTTTCTCTCCGATGACCCGGAAACGGCGCGGCGTGTGACCGAGCGGCTGCAGTCCTTGTATATCGACCAGAACACGCAGGACCGGGCCAAACAGGCCCAGAGCACGAATCTCTTTCTCGGGGCGCAGCTCGAGGACGCCAAACTGCGCCTCAAAGCGCAGGAAATGAGGCTGGAAGAATACCGGCGGCTGCATGCGGGCCAGTTGCCGTCACAGCTGCAGGGCAACATGCAGTCGCAGCAGCATGCTCAACTCCAGCTGCAAGCCCTGAACGAGTCGACGAATCGCGCGGAGGAACGCCGGCTCCGCGCGGAACGGGACCTGTCCGCCGCGAAGGCCGTTCCGCTCGTGCAGCCGACGCCGACGGCAGCCGAGGTCACGGAGTCCGCAACCACGGCGCAGCAGCTCGACTTCGAGCGTGTCCGCCTGGCGGGCCTCTCAAAACGCTATAGGGCACCCCACCCCGAAATCACGACGTCCGAGCGGCGTATCGCCGAGCTCACCGCTCGTCTCGAAAACGAAACTCCGTTGAGCGCAGGCGCGGCGCCCGAACGCCGCCTGTCCACCACGGAAGCCGCACAGCAGCGGCGGATTCTGGAGCTGCAGGCGGAAATCGAAGTCATCGATAGAACGCTGGCCACCAACCGCGCTGAGGCCCTGAGGCTCTCGCGGAGTATCTCGAACTATCAGGCGAAGCTCGACATCGTGCCGACGAGAGAGTCGGAACTCGTCGAACTCACCCGCGACTACACGGCGCTGAATACGGCGTACACCGACCTCCTGCTGAAGAAGGAAAACGCGGCGATCGCCGCGAACCTCGAACGGCAGCAGATTGGCGAGCAGTTCAAGGTCCTCGATGAAGCGTCGCTTCCCGAACGTCCCTACAACACGCTGCAGCGCTGGGCCGTCCTCTCATCCGGCGCCGTCGGTGGTCTGGTCCTCGGCTTGCTCATCGTTGGCCTGCGCGAGTACCGCGACTCGAGTTTCCGCACGAAGGACGAGGTGACGACCACTCTGTCGCTGCCCGTCCTGGCGTCGATTCCTGTCATGACCTCGGCCGGTGAACGTCAGGCCGCTACGCGACGGGCCTGGGCGATGGATATCGGAGGCTCGGCACTACTGCTG
>JBOGIQ010000638.1:0-1927 GCA_050742535.1 Vicinamibacterales bacterium
GCATATGCCTGGATGAGCGTGAAGGTGGTCCCCCATCGGTCGTGTCCCGCTTGATGTGGAAAAGCGCTGTGCGCGTCTTCCGGCGTATGGCTCGCACGCTGTCCAGTCCTCACGCGGCCGACGTGACTCGGGCGCGGATGACCGCGGCGATCTTCTCGTGACCGTCGAGCTTGCGCAAGGTGATCTGCCCGGTGGCGACGAGGCTGTAGAGGAGCAGAAGCGCGGCATCTTCACCAGGCAGCGAGCCCTGCGTCTTGACGCGCCGGCGAAACTCTTCGTTCAGCCGCTCGATGACGTTCGTGGTGCGCAGCGTCTTCCATTGCTCGCGCGGAAAGTCGAAGACGGTCAGCAACTCGTCCCCGCCCTCGTGCAGGCTGCGCACGACGCCGGGACACCGCTTCCCCCACGCGCGCTCGAAGCGCGTGTAGGCCGCGCGCGCCGCGGCGCCACTCTCGGCGTAGACGATGCGGTGGAAGTCGGCGGTCACTTCCGCGCGCGCGTGCGCCGGCGCCTTGCACTGCAGGTTGCGGAGCTTGTGCACGCAGCAGCGCTGCACCGCGGCCTTCGGCCAGCCCTGCGCCACCGCGCGCCGCAGGCCGGGGTTACCGTCGATGACGCACAGCAGCGGCGCCCGCAGCCCCCGGGCCCCGAGCCCGTCGACGAAGCCCTGCCAGGCGTCGGCCGACTCGCCGCCGCACAGCTCGAGCGCGAGCAGGTGCTTGGTGCCGTCGGCCAGCACGCCGACGGCCGCGAGCACGGGCGTGCTGCCGACCTTGCCGGCGCACCGGATCCGCAGCGCGATCGCGTCGAGGTAGACGTAGACCACGTCCACCTCAGCGAGCGGCCGCGCCGCCCAGGTGTCCAGGGCGCCCTTGAGGGTGCCGACGATGCGCGACACGGCGCTGCGCGACAACGGGGCGGCCTTGAGCAGAGGCTGCAGCGCCCCCTTGAGCCGACGCGTGTTCGCCCCGGCCAGGTACGTCATCGCCACGGCGGTGTTGACCTCCCGCAACCGGCGCTGGTAGCGCGGGACGACGGTCGACACCCACTCCTTCGGCCCGCTCGGCGTGAACACGAGGGCCCGGGGCAACGTCAGGCCGAGCGGCCCCGTCGGCCCCGTCAGCGTGCGGCGCTTGAGCCCGTTCCGGTAGCCGCGCCGCGTCGCTCGCCGCTCGTAGCGCCCGGCGTCCAGCAACGCAGCCAGTTCCTCCTGCACCGCCTGCTCGACGGCCCCGCGGACGTGCTGGTGAATCAGTTCGCCGAGCGACACCCGGTCAGGCCCCTGCGCGTGCTGCCGGTCTCTGGTACCGTGCTCCATGGCGCATTCCTCCGCTGGTCGCCCTGGCAGGCGGCCGGTTGGTGGTTGGACAACCCACCGGAAGAATGCGCCACTTCTCTATTTCCACACCAGTCGGGACACGACCCGACACCACGACCTTCACCTATGACGCCCACGGCAATCTCGCCACGGTGGCCAACCCGCTCGGCGACAGGACCGGCTTCCAGTACGATCTCGCCAGCCGGCTCACGCGCCAGACCGATCCCCGAGGCCGTCCCACGACCTTCGCGTACGATCCGCTGAACCAGGTGAGGACCATCACCGACGCGCTCGGGGGGCTCACCGACTTCACCTACGACGAGAACGGCAACCTGCGCACGGTGACCGACGCCCGGGCCAACCCGCCGACGGTCTACACCTTCGACGCGATGGACCGGGTGGCGACCCGCACCGATCCCCTCGGGGCCAGCGAGTCGTTCGTCTACGACCTGGCGGGCAATCTCAGCCGGCGCACCGATCGCAAGGGGCAGCTCAGCCAGTTCGTCTATGATTCGCTCAACCGCCTGACGACGGCGAGCTATCATGATGGCGCCGGGATGAGCTACCGCTACGACGCGGCCGGGCGGCTCATGCGCGTGGCCGACTCCG
>JBOGIQ010000639.1:0-1922 GCA_050742535.1 Vicinamibacterales bacterium
CTAAGGCAACGCAGGCAACTTATCTCTCCCAAAGGACGAATGCTCGAGAAGCCCGATGACCGCAAGCATCGCGAGGAGGATGGCCAGAGCCATCCAGGGGACGGTGTCGGCCATCGCAACGGCGACGCCCGCTAGCGGCGCGATCACCCATCGCCACGGGCGTGTCCCGCCCGTTGCACGCCAGGTTGCCGCCGCCGTCCCGCAGACGAACAGGACGGCGCCGGACGCGAGGAACACCCGTCCGCCGGCGGCCAGCGACTCGTTCGGGTGCGCCAGGGCTTCCTCTGTCGCGGCGGCCATGGCAATCACCCCGCAGAGCATCGGGAAGTGCAGCACGCTGAACACGTCGCGCGCCATGCACGAACGGGCAAATCCCGCGCGCGAGGAGAGCGCGTGCTCGAACGTCACCCGCACGCCGCGGAAGTAGGTCCACCAGAGTCCGCACGTGACTGCCACGGCCATCACCGCCGTGGCGATAGCGGCGGGCGTCTTCGCCGCGTCGGCGAGCCCGGCGGCGGCCACGATGAGCGCTTCGCCGAGGGCAATGATGACGATCAGCCCGTGGCGTTCGACGAAATGCTCAGGATGGAGATTCCAGCCCTCACGCTGACCGCCGATACCGGCCGCAACGAGATCGAGAACGATCGCCAGACCCCACAACCAGTACTGGAGCGTGCCGCCCGCAAACGCGCCGGCGAGCACGGCGGCGAGCCCGCCCACCGATAACAGCCCGAACACGCGCACCGCCTGACGCTGCGCCGGATCGCTCCAGGCGACCCAGTGATAGAGGAACAGACCGACCACACGCACGGTGATGTACGGGGCCGCAAACCAGAGCGCCGCATCCCCGATAGCGCCGGGGATGCCAACGCCCATCAGGAACGCCACCGCGGTGGCCAGCAGCGTGATGACCTGCACGCGGTGGTGGTCCGTGTTGGCGGCGTTCAGCGCCCAGGTGAACTGCGTCCACGCCCACCAGACCAGCCAGAAGACGAGCAGCGCCGAGCCGGCCGTCGGCAGATCGAAGTGGCCATGGATCAGCGACGCCACCTGCGTTACGCAGTACACGAAGACGAGATCGAAGAACAGCTCGACGAAGGTGACCTTCTGATCGTCGGGCGAGACGATGGAGGAGGTCGTCGTCACCTACAGTTCCCGCACACCATGGCTGTGCATGAGAAACCAGACGGCAACGCCAGTCAGCAGGATGCCGTTTGCCGTGAGCACGATCGGCGTGCTCACGGCGGTCGCCAGCCATCCGGCCGCGAGGCTGCCGAGCGGCATTCCGCCGCGGAACGCCACCATGTAGATGCTCATCACGCGCCCGCGCATCTCGTTTGGCGCGTTCAGCTGCACCAGCGAGGACAGCATCGCGGTCACCATCACCATGCACGTGCCGGCGGCGAAGAGCAGCACGGCGTTCACCCAGAACGATCCAGTCAATGCAAAGAGCACGATCAGCACGCCGAACGTGAATTGCACCAGTAGGAGCGTGCGCCCCATGTGGCGGAACCTGCCGAGCCACGCGACGACGAGCGCGCCGACGGCCGCTCCGGCGCCGGCGAAGGCCATCAGATATGTGTACACGTCGATGTCTCCACCCAGCACGTTCTTGGTGAAGACGGGAAGAAAGGTCAACAGTGGATTGCCGAGGAACGTCGTGGCGAACCCGAGGACGGCCAGGCCGATCAGACCGGGGTTGGCGCGGACGAACGCGAACCCGCCTTTGAGCTCCTGGTGCATCCTGGTCGTCGACGGCGCCGGAACGTGCCGGATGCGCAGCGACAGAATCGCGACGATGACGGCAAGGAACGACAGGCCGTTCAGGCCGAAACACACGACCATGCCGAAGGCGGCGAAGGTGGCGCTGGCGGCGAGCGACCCGACGACACGCGACAGCTGGAACTGAATCGAGTTGAACG
>JBOGIQ010000640.1:0-1918 GCA_050742535.1 Vicinamibacterales bacterium
TTCTGTTCCGCCTCTGTTTGCTGTGAGTCAGGGTACCGATGCTCGCCGCGAGCCGACGAATCGTGGGTCGCATCGAACGCGGCACGCCTGTTGGCGCGTTCGGTGCTTGTGTCTCGTTCGGTGTCCGCCGCCAGCCCGCTGTCAGACGGCCCGGCCCCGCCTTCGTCCTCCCATCCGGCGAGCGCCGCTCGTTGCTGATCGTTGACCTTCGTCTTCATATGTCCCTTTCATCGTGTTCGCAAATTGGACGCGACGCCCTCACCTCCGCATGCGCTCGGTCAGGCAACCTTCACGCGGTTGCGCCCGGCGCTCTTGGCCGCGTACAGCGCTTGGTCAGCCGTACTCATCAGTGATTCGATGTTGCTGGCGTCGCTGTGATGCGCGGTCGCGTGAGCCGGCTCGAACACGGCCACGCCAACAGACGCCGTGACTCCGCCCAGAGTGCCGTCTTGAGCGGACAGATGCACCAACAACCGTTCGGCCAGCCGTTCCGCAGCCTCGCGTGACGTGTGCGGTGCGACGATTGAAAACTCGTCACCACCCCATCGGGCTCCAAAATCAGTCGTTCGGAGTGTCTGCCGGATTGCCGTGGCCGTACTGCGGAGCAAGCGGTCGCCCCCACCATGTCCCCGCTCGTCGTTGATCCGTTTCAAGCCGTCGATATCGATCAAAAGCAACGCAAGCGGTGAGTTATACCGTGCGGCTCTGTGCCACTCCTTTTGGAGACGGTCGTCCATCGCTCGGCGGTTCGGTAGGCCAGTCAGCGGGTCTGTTGTTGAGGTCAGGCGCAGCCGGTCTGCTTGACGGCCGAGCACATACCCCAGCACGAGGACCATGACGGCTGTCGCCACGAATATGTAGGCATAGGTGTATCGGTTCGACAGGAAGTCGGCGCTCGCCGATCCGGCTGGCGCAAACACCGAGCGGAGGATGAACAACCCGCCCGCCGTGACAACTGCGGCCACGAGAGCGTAGTTGAATCCGCGCCGGAGTTTCATGCGGCTCCTCAGATCGGACGCAATTGACGCCTGATAGACGTGCCTGCAAAAGAAATTCCCGGACGCGGACAGGGCGACGGCAGCGCCGACGGTTCACCTCAACGCGTCCCCCAACTCTGGCAGGAGGAGCTGGCGGAAATCGTCGGGACAGCTCACTGGTGGCACCGCACGCACGAGCGCACCTTCCGCATACACGCGGGTGAGCCCGGACATCCACCGCTCCGCCGTCACGCGATCGCGCTGATGCGTTTCGATCGGAGTCGCGTGCACGCACGAGGTGTCCTGGTCCGCCGGAACAAACTCGAGCCACGCTTCCCAGCGACCGTCGGCCGATTCGCGTGCCAGTGCCCGCGCCAGAAACGTACCTCTGCCATCCGACACGTCAGGCAATGTCCGCATCGCATATTCCATGATGTCCGCTTCTCCCTCCCGCACTGGGGTCCGCATCGAGAGCCAGCCGCGCGCTAGTTGGTGTCCTGCTTGTTCGAATTGTGGAACGTTCTCCGCATATCCTCGACAATTGTCATTCGCTCCAGTGTCGCCTCCAGCCTTTCGGCGATCTCCCGTATCGAATCAACGAGCTCGTGACGTGCGTCTTCTGCCTCGAGCCGAGTCCCTTCCCCCACGGCGCGGGCATGCTCGGCAGCCTCACGCTCGGCTTCCTGGGCCTGGCGCCGCCCTTCCGCCGTCTCGCGAATCTCCTCGGCGGCGCGCCTGACTTTTTCCGTCTCGCTGGTCGTCGCAGCACGAGTGTCTGCGTACGGTCGAGCGTCGGGTGGCGAATGCGGCGCGCAGGGGGTCCGCTTTTCAGTCATAAGCGTTTGTTGACCTCCCTTGCAGCGTACCAGACGAATCGAAGACGTGATGTTCTGAAACGGACAGACACTGTCGGGCGAGACCCCAACTGTTCGATTGATGAC
>JBOGIQ010000641.1:0-1914 GCA_050742535.1 Vicinamibacterales bacterium
CCGCATCTCCTGACCCAGCAGCGGCCGCGGCGTCTGCCGCAGCACGCAGTTGTAGAAGAAGAGCGCGACTGATCGATCGGGATAGGCGTGCGTCGTGTGGAAGACCAGATCGTGAACGTCGACGTCCGTGTCCAGCTCCTCGCGCATCTCGCGGCGCAGGGCGCCGGCGTGGCTTTCGGACGGATCGATCTTGCCGCCCGGGAACTCCCACAATCCGGCGAGGTGAACGCCCTCCGGACGGCGTGTGACAAGGAACGCGTCGTCCTCTTCGACGACCGCGGCGACGACAACGATGGCGGCGGTGCTGATGACGTGATCGTCAGGCTTGCCCGCGCGGCGAGTCAAGCGCCGCGCGCACCTGTTCGGCAAGCGCGGCCGGCGTGAACGGCTTCTGCAGGAGCGGCACGCCCGCCCAGAAGTTGCCGTGCACCGCACCGGCGTCATCCGTGTAGCCGGACATATAGAGAATTCGCAGCTCCGGGTTGAGCTGCACCAGCCGCGCGGCCAGGTTCGGACCGCTGATGCCCGGCATCACCACGTCGGTGAGGAGCAAATGCGGCCGGATGCCGGCGCTCTGTATCCACTGCACCGCCCCCTCGGCGTCGCGCGCTTCGTAGACGGTGTACCCGCGGCGTCGCAGCGCCTTCGCGGCCAGATCGCGGACGGCGTCGTTGTCCTCCACCAGCAGCACCTTTTCGGTGCCCACGTCCTTGCGCGTATGGGCGATCTCCGCGACGCGCGGCGACTCCCTGGCGGTTGTCGCCGGCAGGTAGATGCGAATCGTGGTGCCCTTGCCCTGCCCGGTCTCCAGCGAGATCCCGCCGCCGCTCTGATCGACGATGCCGTAGACGGTGGCGAGGCCGAGACCGGTACCCTTGCCCTGCGGTTTCGTGGTGAAGAACGGCTCGAACGCGCGCTCGCGCGTCGCGGCGTCCATGCCCACGCCGGTATCGCTGATCGACAACATCACGTAGAAGCCGGGTCTGAGGGTCAGACCCTCGACGCGGAGGCGCGGCTCGCTCAGCGTGACGTTGCTGGTTTCGATCGTCAGCTCGCCGCCGTCGGGCATGGCGTCCCGGGCATTCAATGCCAGGTTGACGAGCACCTGTTCCATGCGGCTCACGTCCGCCTTGACCCGCGCCAGATCCGGCGCCAGCCGAACGGTCGTCGTAATGTGCTCGCCGATGGCGCGCGGCAGCATCTGCAGCAGGCCTGTCACCGTCTCGTTCAGGTCCACGACCGTTGGCGTCAGGAACTGTTTACGGCTGAATGCCAGGAGCTGTCTCGTCAACGCCGCGCCGCGATCGGCGGCCTTGCGGATTTCCTCGACGTCTCGATGAATCGGGCTCGACTCGTCGACGTGCTCCGAGACGAGGTCGGTGTAGCCGATGATGGCCGTCAGCAGGTTGTTGAAATCGTGGGCGACGCCTCCAGCCAGCCGGCCGATCGCCTCCATCTTCTGCGCGTGGCGGAGCTGTTCGTCGCGTTCGTGCAGCAGACGCGTGGCCTGCCAGGCCCGCAGCGCGTAGCGGATGGAGCGCTCGAGCTGCGCGCTGACCATGTGCTTCTCGACGTAGTCCGACGCGCCCGCGCGGAGCGCGTCCTCGTCGAGCGCGAGGCTGCCGTGCCCCGTGAGCAGGATAAAGGGTTTGTGCGCGCCGCGCGCCCGCGCGTCGGTGATCAGATCGACGCCGGTGCCGTCCGGCAGCTGCTGATCGATCAGGTAGAGGTCGTGCTCGTCCCGGCAAATGCGCTCGAGGCCGGTGCGGACGTTGCCGGCCACGTCGAGAATCGGTTGAAACCGCGCCTCGGCAAGCGCAATCTCGATGAGCGCGCGCGCCTGCGGGTCGTCGTCCACGAGCAGGATTCGGATGACGTCGAGCGCCGGCGTACCCGTGGCGTCCGCCTTGAGGC
>JBOGIQ010000642.1:0-1914 GCA_050742535.1 Vicinamibacterales bacterium
AACTCGCCGATTTGTGCCAGCGCGACCGACACCGACAGCGCCGTTCTGAGCGGATAGCGCATCACCTTCACGATGACGAACGCCGCCAGCGGCTTTCCGACGAGGATGACCGCCAGCGTCGCCGCCGTCATGCCGGGCGCAGCAGCCAGCCAACGGCGATGTGACCGGTTCGCGTGTGCAGCTGGCGGTGGTCGGCCAGTACGCGGACGAGCACGACGGTGCTGGCCACCGACAGCGCGACACCGAAAACGACGCCCGCGGTCAGATCCCAACCCGCCAGAGACGCAACGAGGGCGCCAAGCGTCGTCGCGACCACGCTCTGCACGATGGCGCCCGGCACGGCCACGCGCCACACGGCAAGGAGATCCTCGACGTGAAACTGCAGCCCGACGCCGAACATCAGCAGGATCACGCCAATCTCCGCGAGCTGTTCGGCCAGCGCGCGATCAGCGACGAAGCCCGGCGTGTACGGCCCGACGAGAATACCGGCCGCGAGATACCCGACGATCGGGGGACAGATGCAGGCGGTGGGTGATGTATCCGCCGACGAAGGCGGCGACGAGACCACCCGTCAGCGTAAGAATGAGATCAAATTCGTGCATGCAGAGGCCCGGTCAACGGCGCGGCACGCGCCTCTTACGGCACCCCGCACGCTTTTTTGAAGTTCTCGATCTCGAATGGAGGCACACCGCGTGACAGCCGCTGCAGCCGGCGCGCGACGAATTCCTTGTCCCGACAATACTCAACCGGAATGGTGGAGTACGTCATGGACGAGGGCGGCCCGAGATACAACAGTGCCGTGAACTGATCCTCCATGCGCATCGGTTTCCAGTCCTGCTTCGGGATCGGGACGAATCCTTTCTCGGTGACGGCAACGCGCCCGCCGCCGATGCCTGCCGTCAGCGTTCCAAAGTCGATGGCGCCGAGCGTCGTCCCCTGCAGCATCGCCAGACGCGGCGCCGGCCACGATGCGACGTCGGCCGGCGGAGCGATGGACCTGTCGAGGACCGTCCACACGTTGAAGATGCGAGCGCGAGCGTCGCGCTCGAGCAGGCTCACGATTGTCTGCGCCTGCCACGTGGACATGTCGTAATTGCTGGTGATGTGCCGGCGCTGCAGGTGCATCTGACCATACACCACCAGCGCACGCCGTCCACGCTCGAGGACCTGGCGGCGAATCAGATCGGCAGGGTACGTGTCGCGCAGCTCGATCCAGCGCCGATGATCATCGTCAGAGACGATGTTGTCCCAGTCGATTGGCGGGTCGCCGGCAATCACGCGCAACTTCCGGCCCGTCAGCGACGCGTTGACGGCCCGTACCGCGCGCAGCAGTTCCTCTCCCTGGAATCCCACGTTGGTGGCCACCGAATGGTCTTCCCCCGCCCGCCGCACCATGGCGGCAGGAACGTCGTCCCCGCGGACGAATCGATCGATCACGTCCTGGTAGCGCGCGCTCAGCGTTTCGATCACGATGTCCGGCGCGGCGGCCGCGAATCGCGGATCGCGGACGAGCGAGAGGAGAAACGCCTGCATCTGCACGTTGCCGTGAGGGTCGCTGACCGCCACGACATCGTGTGTGGAGAACGCGTTGACGATCGCGGAGATTGGATCCTGCGGTACCGGTGGACGCGGCGCCGCGACTTGTGCCGCTCCCATCGATGTGCCCAGTACGCCCAGCACGATCACTGCCGTTATGCACCTCGCCATGGTCTCCTCACCGACCCCTGATTATGAACGTGAAACCCGAACTCAGGATGTCGTTCACAGGAAATGCGAGGCCGCGTCCGCCACTGCGTCGCGTGGCGCGAGGCGAGCCTGACAAGGCTCGCCCCACAAATCCGCGCTACACGCTAGTTATCGCCCCACCGCAGCACTTCGACACGCACGCGCGTCCGGCCGGCGTTGATGAACCCG
>JBOGIQ010000643.1:0-1854 GCA_050742535.1 Vicinamibacterales bacterium
GACCAAGTATCGGTATTAGAGCCGTGTGTCCGCATCGGTAACCGAAACGACGACGCGCTCCGGGGCCGCCAATGCGCGCACGAGTTCCTCGTCCAAGCCTACCATCTCCGGGTTCGTAGCCGCGCCGGATCAGCTTGGTGAAAAACGCGTTGCATCGCGCCCCGCCGTGGGCCACGCCGGCGAACTGCGCATACTGCCGCGGGACACACACGCCCGCGTGCCGCAGCACCAAGTCCAGGAAGCGCGCCTGCCGATCCGTGAAGCGGAAATCCAGGAGCGCATGGACAGGCTGTTCAGTGGTCAATCCCATAGTTCCTCCGCCAGGCCGCCGCTGTATCCACCGCCACCGCGACTGCCGCCGCCACCTCCGAAACGGAAGCCCGACGAGCGGTGACAGGAGAAGCCAGACCGGGCGACGCTCGCGGCATGCGCGCCGCGATAGTGCTCGGTCGTCACCTCGATGTCGCGATGGTCTTCGCGGCCGTCGATCTCCCGATACTCAATGCGCAAATCGGGGAAGTGAACCTCGTCGTCGAAGTACGGCAGCTCGTGTTCGAGCGCCCAGTCCCGAATCTCTTCGGCAGTCCGGTCGGGATGTCCGTCGTAATCGTCGCGGTCCCGATCCCGCTCGTGGAGCCACCGCTGATAGTCGCTCTTGAGCTCGTAGTCCAGGACGACGCGCTCGATCTCGGCGCCGCGTTCGTGGAGCCGCTCTGCCTCGCGTTCATAGGCGCGATAGATCTCGACGTCGTGTTCCAGCTCCCGCTCGCGTCTGAGGCCGTCGTAGAACGTCTGGCGGCCATCCTGGTCCCGCTCACGATGGCTCTCCAGAAGGCCTCGTCCTTCTTTCGTCAGAACCACGGCATGCTCACGAAACCCAGGGACGCGGACGGTCTCGACGAGCCCTTGCTCGCGGAGATGCCGGAGATCGCTGGACCGCGGATCGAGTTCACGACCATGTGCATCCCGCAGGTCACGACTGGAGACCACTCGGAACGCACCGACCGCGCCCAAGGTGCGTGATTCGGAGCCGCGCAGCGTGTAATCCCGGTCGCGGTGGAACACCGGTTCGCGGTCGAGCCCGCGCGGCAGGTGGACGTCGCGCGTGAAGACCTCGCGCGGGTCGAACTCGCGCTCCCGGCCATCCCGCTCGCGTTCCGGCCAGCGAGCGTCATCGCGGGGGTCGAACCCGTGTCTGTCGGAATCCGCCTGCCGCGATTCGTCACCGGGACCACGGCCGAGCTCCCGCGCATCGTCATCTCGTTCGCGCGGTGCGGCCTCGGCATGTCGCCAGTCATCCCAATCGCGGTCGTCGTCCGAACCCCGGCTCCCGCGGTCGCGGCCGTCGCCGTAGCGCTGCTCGTCGCGAGAGTCGTAATCGCGAGGGTCGAAATCCATTGCCTTCCTCCTGGACGCCGGAGCCCGGCGGGGGCTCCGGCTCTGACGGTTGAGCTGTGGTGACAGATTGGGGACAGACGTGCGCGGTTTCGGGCTGGACGCAGTTGCCTCCACCGCGCGATTTAGGCCGGAAAATCAGGAGGAATCGTCTGGGGTGGGGTCGGGCGGGTCCGCCGGATCATCCTCCGGAGCCAAAGGCCGCAGGTTCGAATCCTGCCGGGCGCACCATTCGACTCGCCGGTCGCGAGCAGAATCGATCTCTGGTGGTTAGCACTACTTTGTCATCTTCGTAGCGGCGCGTTCCGGCGAAAGCTGTCGAGCATGTGGAGCAGCCGTCGATTGTGCAGCACGTAGAGCAGGCCCATGATCTCGCGAACCCAGCCGCGGACGACAGGCAGCGTCGGTCGGGGGCCGTTGGGGTCCCGCGCACGTTCGATCTGCAGAAAGGTGAAGGCG
>JBOGIQ010000644.1:0-1848 GCA_050742535.1 Vicinamibacterales bacterium
GATGAGCGGTTTGCCGGTCACGCGATCCAGCACATAGACGTAGCTCGACTTCCCGACGTGCGCGATCGCTGGAATGCGCCGCCCGCCCTGGACGAAATCGAACAGCGCGCCCGCGGTCGGCATATCCGTGTCCCAGATGTCGTGATGGACGGTCTGGAAGTGCCACAGATACTTCCCGGTCTGCGCCTCGACGGCGATGATCGAGTTCCCGTAGGCGTTGTTGCCGGGACGATCGCCGCCGTAGTAATTCGTGGCCGGGCTGCCGATCGGGATGTAGACGATGCCGCGTTCAGCATCGACGGGCGCATGGAAGGCCCACATGTTCGCTCCCGAGCGCTGCTGCCAGCCGCCCGAGTTGTTCGACGAGGCCATGCCCCAGGTTTCGTGTCCCGGCTGTCCGGGCTGCGCGACGCTCCAGAACTCCCAGAGCTTCTTGCCGGTCACGACGTCGAACGCACGCGGATTCCCCGGCGGACCCTGCGGCACTTCCTGCGTCGCGGCACCGATGATCGCGACGTTGCGATAGATGGTCGGTGTTCCGCCGTAGGAAACCGCGCCCACAGCAATCGACCCGTTCTCGCCGAAGCCCGCCGCTGGCTTTCCGGTCGCTGCGTCGATCGCGTAGAGACGGTTCCCACCCATGAACAGAATCCGCGGGCCATTGGCGCCATCGCCTGGCCAGTAGCTCACACCGCGCTGCGACGCCGTCGGACCGCCGCCGCCTCCGCGGCCACCGCCACCACCGCCGGGGCCACCACCGGCACGGCCCCCGCCGCCGGGACCACCGCCACGTCGCCCGTCACCTTGACCAGGAGCCACACCTGCCGCGGGAGCACCTGCTGGCGCGGCGGCCGGGGGCGCGGCAGCCGGCTCCTGCTGGACGGCAGACGGCGCCGCCGCAGCTGCCGGCGCAGGCAGCGTGAACTCCCACACTTCCTTGCCGCTTTCGCCATCGATTGCGACCACACGCCGGCCGCTCGACACGAACATGACACCGTTGACGACGAGCGGCACCGACGACCCGCCGCCGGTCATCGCGAACGTCCACGCCTGCTTCAGGTTCGCGACGTTGCCCGCGTTGATCTGATTCAGTGGCGAAAAGCGCGTCGCGCCCGAGTCGCGGTTGATGTTGTGCCAGTCGCCCGGCGCGACGGAGGCGGCGCCGCGCTGATTCGATTGCGCGAACACCGCTGCGGCAATCGCGATGCTGACTGCTGTAATGAGTCCCAGCCGTTTCATTAAATCTCCTGGTCCGCCTAAAGGCGGACACTACGAATCAACCGCCTAAAGGCGGACACTACGAATCAACCGCCTGAAGGCGGACACTACGAATCAACCGCCTGAAGGCGGACACTACGTACGTCGAGTTTCTTCGCGAGCTTCGCGTTCTTCGCGCGCTTCGCGGTTTAACGTTTCAGCGTCAGCACCATGTACTGCCCAGGAGGTGCGCCTGCTCCACCGCGGCCTCCGCGTCCACCGCCCTGAGGTGCGGCTGCCTGCTGCTCCGGTGGCGCGCCCGCTCCCGGCCCGGCGCCGCGCGCGGGTGCAGGTCCGCCAAACCGCGCCGCGAACTGGCCGGTCCCCGCAGCAACCGGCAGGGCAATGAACTGACGTCCGCCGATCTCGTAGGTCGCCGGCATTCCTTCTGACGCGGCGGGCAGCTCCATCGACCACACCTCTTTTCCAGTGTCGCGGTCGTAGGCGCGGAATCGCCGGTCCGATCCGGTCGCGAAGAACACGAGACCGCCGGCCGTCACGAGCGGTCCGCCGCGCGGGAAGTGCGATCCGGTGTTCGCCGGGATCTTGAGCTCCGGCGGCGCGAGCACGGTTCCGGTCGGCACCCGCCAT
>JBOGIQ010000645.1:0-1844 GCA_050742535.1 Vicinamibacterales bacterium
GCCAGGCGTGGGCACAGCGCCGCCAGGCGCGGGCCGCGGCGCGGGTCCCGCCCCGGGACGGGGAGGCCAGCCTGGTGCCGGACAGGGCGCACAACCTGCTGCCGGGCGCGGTGGACAGCCTGCCCCGGGTCGAGGTGGACAACCGGCTGGCGGTCGGGGCGACGGTGATGGCCAGCAGCCGGAGCGGCCAGCGATCTCACAGATCGACGGCGGGATCCGCGTGACGGCGCGTCAACGCGAGGAGCGGAACAAGGCCGACGAAAGCTGGAACCTGCGCGTGCCCATCAAAGCCGGGCCGCGCGCGCTGACGGTGACGTTCACGAACACCACGTCCGCGCTCGACGAGACGACGAGGCTGCCGTTTCAGCGTCCGTACCCCGCCGGCGTCAACATTCCCGAAACCCGCAAGGGCGTGCACCTGCGCAGCGTGGAGATTGCCGGGCCGTACAACGTCACCGGACCCGGCGAGACGCCGAGCCGGCAGCGAATCTTTGTCTGTCGCACGGAGACAGAATCCTGCGCCCGCCGTATTCTGTCCGCGCTCGCACGACGTGCCTACCGTCGGCCGGTCACCAATGCCGACGTTGCGCCGCTCATGGCGTTCTATCGCGATGGCCTGCGTAGTGTCCGCCTTCAGGCGGACCAGCAAGATGCCCGCGGAAGCCAGGCGTTCGAAGAGGGCATCCAGCGCGCCGTCCGGCGGCTGCTCGTCAGCCCGGAGTTCCTGTTGCGGGTCGAACGGGATCCCGCGAAGACCGCACCCGGCACGCCGTACCGCATCAGCGACGTCGAGCTGGCGTCGCGGCTGTCGTTCTTCCTCTGGAGCAGCATCCCGGACGAGGCGCTGCTGCTGGCCGCGGAACGCGGCCGGCTTCGCGACCCGGCGGTGCTCGGCGCGCAGGTGCAGCGGATGCTCGCCGACCGTCGTGCCGACGCGTTCGTCACCAACTTCGCCGGGCAATGGCTGTTCCTGCGCAACCTGCAGGCGGTGGTTCCGGTCCAGAACATCTTTCCGGACTTCGACGACACGCTGCGTCAGGCGTTCCGGCGCGAAACCGAGCTCTTCTTCGACAGCGTCGTGCGCGAGAACCGCAGCGTGCTCGATCTGCTGCGCGCCGACTACACGTTCCTCAACGAGCGGCTCGCGCGCCACTACGGCATCCCGAACGTGAAGGGCAGTCACTTCCGGCGGGTCGCGCTCGGCCCGGAGAGCGCGCGCTCGGGCATCCTCGGGCAGGGCAGCATCCTGACCGTCACGTCGTATCCCGATCGGACGTCTCCTGTCGTCCGCGGCAAGTGGATCCTGGAGAACCTGCTGGGAACACCACCGCCGCCGCCGATCCCCAACGCCGGCGACCTCAAGCCGACGAAGGGGGACGGCGTGGTGCTCTCGATGCGCGAGCGCATGGAGCAGCATCGTCGCAACCCGGTGTGCGCCAGCTGCCACGCGATGATGGACCCGCTCGGGCTCTCGCTCGAGAACTTCGACGCCGTCGGCAAGTGGCGGACGCTCGGCGAGTCGTCCGCGTCGATCGACGCCTCCGGCGTGTTCCCGGACGGGAGCAAGTTCCAGGGCGCAGCGGGGCTCAAACAGATGCTGCTGCGGTCCGAGCGATTCGTGCCGACCGTCACGGAAAAGCTGCTGACCTATGCCCTGGGCCGAGGCCTCGAACACTACGATGCGCCGGCCGTCCGGACCATCGTTCGCAACGCCGCGCGCGACGACTATCGCTTCGCGTCGCTGATTACCGGCATCGTGCAGAGCGCACCGTTCACTATGCGTCGAGCGGGGGAATGAACGTTTTCACGCATGACGGGCCGCGGAGACGCGGAGGCACGGAGGA
>JBOGIQ010000646.1:0-1825 GCA_050742535.1 Vicinamibacterales bacterium
AGGTGACGCTTGAATCGAGCGTATGCACCTGCGACTTGCCGCCGGATACCGCCTGGATCACGTTCGCGAACTGTCGATCCGGCCGGACACCGTCGACAGGCGCGTTCAGGTTCTCGCCTATGAAGAGTCCGATGCCGCGCGTGTAGGCATATACCGCGCTGACCGAGATCATCCGGGTGATGGTGCGCGACAGTCCGAGGCTCGCGCGAGCAGTGCGCGGCAGCACGAGGTCTTCCGCGAGCAGATACCGCTGTACCGGGGTCGCTGGTCCGAGCGGGCCCGGATCGGGAAACGACGGATTGGCGACGTTGACTTCCTGCATGCGGAAGCCGTCGAACTGCAGCGTCTGCTGATAGGTGTTGGTGCTCAACCAGTCGTGGAAGATGCCGAGGCTGGCGCGATAGGTCGTCCGCCCGGCTCCCGGCGCCCACGTGATACCGAACCGGGGCATCACGTTGTCGAAGTCATTGACGTGCGTCTGCACCTCGTACCGGACGCCCGGTGTCATCGTCAACGACTTGCTCAACCGCACATCGTCCTGGAAGTAGATGCTGAACTGCGTGTTCGTGTAGCGGATGTTCGGATCGCCGATACGCCGCGTGAAGCTGCGCGGCAGTCCGGCGGCAAAGGCTTCGGGGCTTTCGAAGTAATACGTGCCCAGGTAGTTGGTCTCGGTATCGGAATTGAACCGCCAGTGCTGCAGCTCGATGCCGCTCCGAAGTGAATGGCGGCCGCGCACGTAGTCGAGATCCGAGCTCAGGTACGCCGTCTTCGTATCGGTGCGGCCGCGACGCTGCGCCCCGCCACGATTCACGTCGTCGGGAACGATGTAGGTGGGCGCCTCGACGGCGCTGGACGAAATCGAGCTGTAGCCGTCGTAGTAGAACCGGTTGTAGAGCATCATGCGCCGGCCGATCGGGCCCGTGTGCCCGGCTTGGACGTACCACTCGGGATTCTCTGTCGAGTACCCCCGCTCCGGCGCGTCATATGCGCCCAGACCGGCGTTCTGGGTGGCGAAGTTGTAGCGGCTGACGCTGATTCGGGCCGTCTGGTTCGTCGTGACGGCCCAGTCGATGCCTCCGCTGTAGCTTTCCGACGTGTTGCGGGTCTTGATCGGCAGCACACGTGTGGCCGTGTTGCTGCTGCCGCTGGCGATCTGCACCGGCGACGTGTAGTTGTTCGTGCCGCTCCAGTTCAGGTTGAAGGACATCCGATCCTTCAGCAGACCGCCGGACAGATTCATCCCGCCATTCAGATTCCGCGATGGTGGCGCCCGGTCGACCAGCGGGTTGCTGCCATCCATCCTGCTCGTGTAGAAATTCGTCCGCACCTGGCCGCGGATGGCCCCCTGGCCCGGCTGCGTCACGATCTCGATGCGGATGCCGCCGGCGGAGTGCGATTCCGCGGCGAACTGATCGCGGGAGATGCGGATCGATCGGATCTGCGACTTGTTCGGCAGCTGGCCGCCTTCGAAGCTGTCGACGAGAATCGTGGCCAGCGGTCCGGCGAGGTCCTCGAGCTGCTGCCGTGCGATGGCTGGATCGTCGGAGAGCTGATCGATCTGCTCGCGCGTGAGCATCGACCCGAACGTCGCCGCGCGATCCGAGCCGGCCACCTGCTGGTCGCGGCCGACGACGACCTCGTCCTTCAGCCGGGCGAGCGCCAGGACGATCGTCAACCGGTTGTCGCCGGCACGCACGCGCACCTCGCGCGGGGAGGAGGTCTCGAAACCGGTGAACTCAGCCACCACCGCATAGCGTCCGGGCGCGAGATCGGCGAAGGTGACGACGCCGTTCGTCGCCGTCTGCAGCGGGGTGATTTTCAC
>JBOGIQ010000647.1:0-1814 GCA_050742535.1 Vicinamibacterales bacterium
GTGCAGACGCTGCGAGATCTCGGTGAGCGTCAGCGGCTCTTCCTGCGCGAGGATGTCGAGGATGGCCTTGAGCGCGCCGTATCCGCGCGCGCGGTGCAGCCGCAGCTCGTAGCAGAAGCAGCACCAGTGGTTGAGGGCCCCGTCGGCGGACATCAGTCCCGTCAGCGCGCCCACCGGATCCGCCGTGCCGCCCATCTGCGCCATCGCCTCGCCGACGGCGCGCACGTAGGCGGCGCGGCCGTCCGACAGCGCCTGCACGGCGCGCGACAGATAGTCGCGGTCGTCGGTGGCCATCTGTTCGTAGCCGTTGAATGACGGCGCCAGCAGGTCGGCCACATCGCCCGCCGCCAGCGCCGGCACGTGCATGACTTCGAAGCGCGCCGTGGCGTCGCGGAGCAGCCGGTGCGCGCGGGCGACATACCTCGTGGTCAGCACGAATCGATTCGCGCTTCCCGTCAGGGCGTCGAGCAGGTCGCGGAGGACGTGGCGCAGCCCGGGGAAGCTTTCGAACGTCCGCAGCTCGAGCACTTCGTCGAGCAGGAACGTACACGGCTCGCCGCCGGGTGCCCGGACCGTGTCGAAGAACGCGAGCAGGGCGTCGAAGGCGTCGCGCGCATTGACCGGCGTCCGGTCGGCGCCGTGCCAGGGAAACGGCGATGACGAGAGCACCGCCTGCAGGAAGCGCTCGGGCGTGGTCGCGCTGCGTTCGACGTCGATGTACTGCGCGGCCTGACGTCCGGCGCGCTCGCGCACGCGCTGGAGCAGCCAGGTGCGGCCCGTTCCGCAGCCGCCGAGAATTACCGGGATGCGTGAGGGACTTGCGTCGAGCGCTCCGTAAATCCGCCGCTCGAACCCCGCCTGTGCACCCGTCATGTCCCCAACCCCTTCTTCCTGGCGCGCCTGACAAGGCGCGCCCCACTTTTCCTGGCGCGCCTGACAAGGCGCGCCCCACTCTTCCAAGCCTGCGGATTTCGTGGGGCGAGCCTTCGCGCCACGCACGTGAAATCCGCGTTAATGCGGACGTGAATTCCGCATCGGAATCCGCACGCCGCGCGATTCTGCCGTCGCGATCGCCGCCGGATACCCGGCGTCCGCATGCCGGGCGACCCCGATTCCCGGGTCGCACGTCAGCACACGCTCCAGCCGCTCGTCAGCCTCAGGGCTGCCGTCGGCCACGATCACCATCCCCGCGTGAAGCGAGTAGCCGATCCCCACGCCGCCGCCGTGGTGCACCGACACCCAGGTGGCGCCGGCGGACGCGTTCAGCAGCGCATTCAGGATCGGCCAGTCGGCGATCGCGTCGCTGCCGTCGCGCATCCCCTCCGTCTCGCGGTTGGGCGAGGCCACCGATCCCGTGTCGAGATGGTCGCGTCCGATCACCACCGGTGCGGAGATCGTACCTGCGCGCACCAGCTCGTTGATCCGTTTTCCGAACCGCGCGCGGTCGCCGTAGCCGAGCCAGCAGATCCGCGCCGGCAGTCCCTGAAACGCGACGCGCTCGCGCGCCATGCGGATCCATCGACACAGTGCCGGATCATCCGCAAACATGTCGAGCGCCGCTTCGTCCGTGACGTCGATGTCGGCAGCGTCTCCGGAGAGCGCGGCCCAGCGGAACGGACCTTTGCCTTCGCAGAACAGAGGCCGCACATATTCCGGCACGAAGCCGGGAATGTCAAACGCATCCGTGCATCCCGCGCGCTGCGCCTGCGCGCGGATATTGTTGCCGTAGTCGAAGGTCACTGCACCGCGCGACTTCAGTGTCAGCATCGCGTCCACGTGACGCGCCATCGACGACATCGAGCGATCGATGTACG
>JBOGIQ010000648.1:0-1812 GCA_050742535.1 Vicinamibacterales bacterium
CCGGCGCTGACCGGCGCGGCGTTCACCACGAAGTTCCGAATGGAGCCGCTCTCGGCGCTCTTCATTCAGATTCGCTACGCGATGCCTCCCACGGCGCCGCCCGCGACGCCGCCCACGACGCCGCCGCGCGCCGACGCCAAGGCACAGTTGACGAACGAGCAGGCGGCGGATCTCGTGGCGTTCATCCTCGAGAGCAGCGGCTTCCCCGCCGGCAAAGCGGACTTCGCTGGCAGCGACGCGATCAACAGCAAGATCGCGTGGCCGGCAGCCGCCGCAGCCACTGCCGCAAGCGCGGCGCCATCTCCGTATCGCGCAACCGGCACCGTCAACCAGTTGATGCGCGGCATTTTCTTCCACAACTCGAACCTGATCTTCTCGATTCAGGAGGTTGAGCCGTCGGCCCTGCCACCGCCGCCTCCGCCGTCGAGGCCGGACGGGCTGACGATGTTCGATTGGGGTCTGCTGGTCTACACCGGGTGGTCGGCGGTGGAGAACTCCGCCACGGGAATCGCCGACGCGTCGACGCTGCTGCTGCAGCCGGGGCTTCGATGCGAAAACGGGCGCGCCGCGCCGATCACCGAACCGGACTGGATCCGATTCACGGATGAGATGATCGCCGTTGCGAAGCGGACGTATCGGCTCGCGCAAACGAAGGACAAGGAAGCCGTCTCGTCGTACACCCTTGATCTCTCGAACGCCTGCAATGCGTGTCATCGAACGTATCGCGATGTCGGCGGCCGCGGGCGCGGTCTGGCGGGCTTCGCCGATACATCCGGGCGGTGTATGCATCGGTAATCGTTCGACTCGTCCATGCGACAATGCCGCGCATGTCTCACGCCCGACGGCTCTTCGGCGCGGCGATCGCGGCTGCCGCGCTCATCTTCCTGCTGACGGCGTCGGCCTCGATCGATGCGCAGGCCCAGGCGACGGTTCAGGACGGCGTCTTCAGCGACGCACAGGCCACGCGGGGCCAGGCGCTCTATGCGCAGCGCTGCGCCGGTTGCCACGGCCCGACACTCGAGGGTGCGCAGGCGCCGCCGCTTGCCGGATCCGCGTTCACCTTCAAGTGGCGTCGCGAGCCGCTGTCGGCGCTGTTCATCAAGATCCGCTACACGATGCCTCCGACGGTGCCTCCGGGTACGGGCGCGCCGCAGCTGACGCCGGAACAGGGCGCCGATCTCGTCGCGCACGTGCTCAAGACCAACGGCTTCCTCGCCGGAAAAACGGATTTCGCCGCCGCCGACGCCACGACCAGCCGCATCGGGTGGCCCGCTGCGCCAGCGAACGAGACAGCCCCGACCATCGCGGCCAGGTTTGCGCCGACCGGCACGCTCAATCAGCTGATGCGCGGTATCTTCTTCCCGAACTCCAATCTGCTCTTCACGGTGCAGACCCGCGACCCGGCAGCGCCGGTGCCGCCGCCCGACCCGGCGGCGAAGGGCGCAGGGTTCTCCGTCTTCGAGTGGGGTCAGGGGATCTACACGGGCTGGCCGGTGATCGAGAACGCCGCCGCGGCGCTCGCGGACGCGTCACCGTGGATGCTGACGCCCGGTCTGCGCTGCGAAAACGGACGCATGGCACCGGTGACGGAACCGGACTGGATCCGGTTCACGGAACAGATGGTCTCGGTGGCCAAGCGCGGGTATCGCCTGGCGCAGACGAGGAACCAGGAGGCGGTCTCCGAGTGGACGGGCGACCTGTCCGACGCCTGCGCCGCGTGTCATTCGGTGTATCGCGACGTCGGCGGGCGTGGACGCGGGGCGAATCCGCTGGCGCCGGGCGTAAACCCCGCACGTTGTACACACCGGTAAC
>JBOGIQ010000649.1:0-1807 GCA_050742535.1 Vicinamibacterales bacterium
TGTCGAACTCAGGGTGGGAGCGCGACGGTCTCGACGATCTGCTGTCCGACCGCAACCAGCTGCGCTTCGATCTTGCCCTCAGCCGCGAGCGGCGGCGGGATCGGAGCGGGTTCGTGTCGCCGGAGCGGGCGCGCGCGTTTCTCGAGGCTGCGCGCCATGTCTCACTCGCCGAAGAACCGCAGCGCGCCGGGTGGTTCGAGCCGCAGTCGAATCAGGCGCTGCAGCTGTCGACTGATTCCGCTGATGCAGAATGGGTCGAGCGGGAGCTGGAGTTTGCGTTCATCGCCAACGCGCTGGTCGCCGGATGTTCGATCCTCGGCAGGTCGTTCGAGCGGCAGGAGGCGAGCGACGCGGTAACGGCGACATGCAATCTCGGCATTGCCCACTGGCCCGTGCGCTGGGCGCCGGCGCCCGCCCACACGCTCACGACCGTGTTCCAGGTGGGGTGGACCGTCCTGCATCGAGACGTGTCGATGGCTGCGTCCGCGCGGCTGCTCGACATCCTCGACGCGACGCGGCCGCTCGATCGCGATGCGCCGTTCGAGTTTCAGGCGTTCGCGCGCGAGCTGCGCAGGCAGCACCAGGCGGGCACGCCCTGGCGTGCCCGCGTAAGCCCGGAGGCCGGGCGACGAGTGTACACAGTCGATCCCTCGAAATTCCAGTTCACGCAGAGGGGCGGCACATTGCCGCCATCCACGCGTTTCTCCTCACGGCTCCCGAGTTGCTCGCATGATCGCTTGCCTAACACATGGCCGGTGCTCGCCGCGAAGCCTTACTGCTTCCGCAGCTCGCCAGTGAAGGTGATGCCTTGATTGGGCACGGTTACGATGAGAAACGCCGACCTGCCGTTGTCGGCGATCACCAGGTCTGCGAAGTTCGGCAGTTCGCCGGTGCAATCCTGATTCACGATGTAGGAACCGCCGGAATTGCCGTCCTTGAAGACGAACCCGTCAACTGAACCGGTATTCGCAATCGACACACTTCCCAATCCGTCGAAATTCATCACACCGACGAAGGCCGCCGGCACGCGGCTGCCCGCAGCTTGCCCCGGGAACCATCCTTCGTTCCGGAACGCGTAGGTCCCTTTAAGAGTCTGCAGGCCGCAGCCCTGTGGCTGCTGGCTGCCGGCCGCTGCTGCCGGAAGCAGTGCCGCAAGGGCCAGGCAGGCCGCAATCGAGCAGAAGGCGATTCGCGTCTTCATAACGTCTCCTTTGTGTGAGCGCTCCCGCGCTGTGTGCACAAAAGAGTGCGCGTCCGGATCGACCGGGTGGGAGTTCCTCGCGGGTTATCCGAGGGTTAAGGAACGGTTCCGCTCAATCGAGAGGTAGTCCCGTCTGCCTGAGGAGGGCGTCGAACGCCGGGTCGCCTCTGAGCGAGCGGAACGTTGGATCGAGCGCGAGGTAATACACGTTCGCTGAGCGGTTCCGAATCAGAGCGCCGGCAGCGGCGCGTGCCTCGTCGAGACGCCCAAGACCCAGGGCGATGAAGAGTTCTGCCGACCAGGACTTCACGCCGGTTGCACGATACTGGTCCCGAGAACGTATCGCGTCTGCCTGACGGCCGCTGCGCCCGTAGGTCATTACCAGTGGTGGCAGGATGCGTGGCCTCAGCTGTTCGTTCGTCAGGAGACTCTCGTACACGGCGATCGCCTCGTGGTAACGGCCGGCGTGCGCGAACGCATCGGCCATTGCCGCCGCCACAATGGGATTGCCGGGCCACGCCGCAAGTACCTTGCGGTACTCGGCGACCGCCTCGTCGAACCGGCCAGCGTAAACGAGAATCCACGGCAGGCCGGTCGCGTAGGCAA
>JBOGIQ010000650.1:0-1803 GCA_050742535.1 Vicinamibacterales bacterium
CTGCGGACGGCCGGTCGTCATGACGCGCAAGGAATTCGCGCTGCTCAGGTTCCTCGCATCGCGCGCCGACACTGTCGCGACGCGCGACGAGATATTGAACAAGGTATGGGGCATCGAGTCGTACCCCATCACCAGGACGGTTGACAACCATATCTCGAGCCTCCGCTCCAAGCTCGAAACCGATCCGGCGCGTCCGGTTCACATTCAGACGGTTCACGGAGTCGGGTACAAGTTCGTGCCCGATGCGAGCGCATGAGGAGAACCGGCTTTGTGGCCGGCGTGCTCTTCACGCTGGCGGCAACCATCGGCCTGGTCGCGCAGAGCGCGCAGGAGCTGTACCAGCGTGCACTCGTTGAGGAACAGGCCAACGGCAATCTCCCGCAGGCGATCGCGCTGTACACGCGAGCGGCTCAGGGCGCGGGCAAGGATCGCGCGCTGGCGGCAAGGGCGCTGATGCGCATGGCGGGCGCACACGAGAAGCGTGGAGCAGAGGCGGACGCCGAACAGTCCTACTCCGAGCTGGTGCGTGCGTATCCGGAACAGCGCACCGAAGTCACGGTCGCCCAGCAACGATTGGCGGCCTTGCGGCGGGCACGGCACGTTGATGCCGCCATCCAGTCGGCGGTCACGGCGGACCGGGCGCCCGACACCGAGCTGGCGGCGCGTCTCTCTGCGTTGATCTGGAGCGGCGCGCCCGATGCGACGCTGCTGGAGGCCGCACGGCGCGGCGATCTGCACGATTCCGCCTTGCTCCGTCGGCAGATCGTTCGCATGCTGCGCGACCAGAAGTCGAACGCGCTGGTAGACAACTTTTTCACGCGGTGGCTGTCGCTCGACAAGCTGAAGGCCGACCGGTCGCGATACCCGCTCGTCGACGATGAGCTCCTGCAGGCGTGGCAGACCGAAGCGCGACTCTTCCTGCAGAGTCAGTTGCGGGACGACCGTGATGCGTTGGAGCTCTGGACGGCGAATTACACCTTCATGAATGACCGTCTGGCCGGCCACTATGGCCTCTCCGGCATCAGTGGCCGGCAGTTCAGACGCGTCACGTGGCCTGATGCGAATCGCGCCGGCATTCTTGGCCAGGCGGGCCTGCTGGCTGTGCTTTCGTTTCCGGAGCGCACGTCGCCGACGTTGCGAGGCACGTTCGTGCTTTCTCGCTTCCTGGGGATGGAAGCGCCCGCGCCGCCCGCGAACGTTCCCTCGCTGGAGGAACGGCTCGGGAGTCAGTCGGGCACGCTGCGCGATCGCATGATCGCTCACCGGACCCATGCGTCCTGCGCGAGCTGTCATGTGATCTTCGATCCGTTTGGGCTGGCGCTGGAGAACTTCGACGCCGTCGGCAGATGGCGGACGAGCGACGGCGGCGCGCCGATTGACGCCTCCGGCAGTTTTGCTGACGGCACCCGGTTCAGCGGGCCCGCCGAACTGCGAGCCGTACTGCTGAAGAGACGCGACGCCTATTACAGCAACGTGACGGAACAACTCCTGTCGTATGCGCTCAACCGCAAGGGCAGGAGCGGCCGCGTGTACGCGTATGAAATGCCCGCCGTACGCAAGATCGTCCGCGATGCCTCGGACGGCGGCTATCGCTGGTCGTCCATCCTCGCGGGAATCACCGCCAGCGAGCCGTTTCAGAAGAAGACTCTGGTCCCTTGAGAAGTCCTTGGTTCTTGGTCCTTGGTTCCTGGTCCGTCCCTGGTCCTTAGTCCGTCCTTGGTCCGAGGTCCTTGGTCCCGGCTCCGCGCGCTCGCGGCATCAGCTTGAGGATTAGGGCAACGGGCGCATAGCGCTTCGTAATGT
>JBOGIQ010000651.1:0-1780 GCA_050742535.1 Vicinamibacterales bacterium
TAGGCCCATTCGTCAGCTCGTCCGCACATAACGCGCCCGGGCACAGCCGGACCACCAACACCAACGAGCAATTGACGAAGCCCTTCGTTGACATTGACGAAGCGTTTCGTCATACTCCGTCCGCATGGGGACCAGGACACCGCGGCCGACACGCGCCGAGCTGGATATCCTCCATGTTCTATGGTCGGCCGGGCCGCTGTCCGTCCGCGACGTGCAGCGGACACTCAACGACTCACGGCCGACCGGCTACACCAGCGTCCTGAAGACGATGCAGATCATGCTGGAGAAGGGGTTGGTCGAACGCGACGACACCAGGCGGCCGCAGGTGTATCGGGCGCGCCACTCGCGAGAACGGACGCAAAAGCAATTCATCAGCGAGATGCTGCAGCAGGTGTATCGAGGTTCACTGTCCGCGATGGTGATGCACGCCGCCGGCAGCCGAAAGCCGTCGGCGGACGACATCGAGGAAATCGAGGCCTTCCTTCGTGAATTGAAGCGAGAGAAGAAATGAGCGCGCTTTCCGATGCAGCGGCGGCGGCGATTCTTCAGTCGATCTGGCAGGACGCGGCAATCGGGCTCGCGCTGTGGGCAACGCTGTGTGCGGCCCGTCGGACGAGCGCCGGCGTTCGATATGTAATCGCGTGCGCCGGGCTTGCCGCGATGGTGCTGTTGCCGCTGGCTACGTTCGCGGACGCGCTCTCCAGCGCGTCGCACAGCAGCGTTCACACGGCTCTCCCAATCGATCAGCGTACGGACGTCGCGCTCGTGATGGCCGATGGCTCGCGAATCTGGACGAATCGATCGATCCCGCCGGCAGGCATGCTGGCGTCGCTGTACGGCTGGATCGTCCCGCTCTGGCTGGCCGGCGCGGTGCTGGCGTCGATCCGCCTGGTATGGGCGACGCGGCACGTCCGCGCCGTCCGCCGGACCGGCGAAACGGCTCCCGCGGGGATCGCGATGGTTGTCGAACGGCTCGCGGCGGGTCGCGTGACACGGCGCATCAGCGTGATCGTGACCGCGCTGACCGAGAGTCCGGCGACCGTCGGCTGGCTCAAGCCGGTCATCCTCCTGCCGCCGGCGCTGTTGACCGGGCTCAGCCCGTCGCAGATCGAAGCGATCCTCGCGCACGAGGTCGCCCATATCAGGCGTCATGACTACCTCGTCAACCTGCTGCAGATGGCCGCGGAGACGCTCCTCTTTTATCACCCGGCTGTCTGGTGGGTGTCGCGGCAGATTCGTGCGGAGCGTGAGCTGTGCTGCGACGACTTTGCAGTCCGAATGAGCGGCAACGCCGGGGACTACGCTCACGCGCTGGCTGCGGTTGCACGGCACGCGGTTACCGTTGCGACCATCGGCGCCGCAGGCCCGTCGCTGCCGCAGCGAGTGCGGCGGCTGCTGACCGCGCCGGCCGACGCGCCGCGAATTGGCGCGGGCGGTCTGGCAGCAACGCTCGCAGTCTTCGCCATCGTCGTCGGCACGACGGCGTGGGTGCAGGCAAACGTCCAGGCGGACAGTCAGACGCGATCGACCGCACGCGGCGACCTGGCGACGCTCTCGCTGACCGTTTTCGATCCGTTCGGGCAACGGGCCGCGGGTATACCGCTGGTGTTCGAGCAGGGCGCGTTTCAGGACGGCACGCTGTTTGGCCACGGGTTCACCGACAGCACGGGCCGCTACACGTTGTCCCTGCCGGCTGGCACCTATCTATTCAGCGCGTTGATCGATTTTTTCCCGTCGACGGAAATCACACTCAAGCCGGGCGAGCGCATCGAGCGGGACG
>JBOGIQ010000652.1:0-1779 GCA_050742535.1 Vicinamibacterales bacterium
CAGGAAGCACGAAGAACGCCGACGACGAAACCGCCCGATTAACTGTTACCCATGTCGCTGGACTACTTTGTTACCCATGTCCCCGGCCGCCCAATTAACGGACCAAGGACCCCGGACCAAGGACCCCGGACCAAGGACCACGGACCACGGACCAAGGACGGACGAAGGACCGAGGACGGACCAAGGACCAAGCACAAAGGACAAAGGACCGCGTTAACGACTCGCCTCCGCGGCAATCCACGCGTCGATCTGCTCGCGCAGCATCGGCAGCGTCACCGCTCCCCTGCCGAGCACGGCGTCGTGAAAGCCACGGACATCGAACCGGGGCCCAAGCGCGGCCGTAGCCTTCGCCCGCAGGCTGGTGATCTCGCGGTAGCCAATCATGTAGGCCAGCGCCTGCCCGGGCATGATGATGTAGCGATCGATTTCGGTCTGAATCGTGTTCTCGCCGATGGCGGTGTTGCGTCGCATGTAGTCCACCGCCTGCTCGCGCGTCCACTTCTTCGCGTGCATGCCGGTGTCGACGACCAGGCGGGCGGCGCGCCATGTAGCCGCGGACAGCATGCCGAGTCGATCGAGATCGCCGGAATACAGTCCCATCTCGTCCGCCAGCCGTTCGGCGTACAACCCCCACCCTTCGATGAACGCCGTGGCGCCGAAGAGCTGTGTGATGCGATGCGCCGCCGGCCGCTCGATGGCCAGGGCGATCTGCAGGTGGTGACCGGGGATCGCTTCGTGGAAGGCGATCGCCTCGACGTCGGCGCGAGGCTGCTGTCCGGGCCGATACAGGTTGACCATGTAGAGGCCCGGCTTGCTGCCGTCGAGGGAGGCCTGCCGGTACTGCGCCGGCGGCATCGAGGGCGCCTCGAACGGCTCGAAGGCCTGAACCTGGACATCGGCCTTCGGCAGACGTCCGAAGTATTTCGGTATCGCCTTGCGCGAGCGGGCGAGCGCCGCCGCCGCGACCGTCATGATCTCGTCGGCCGTCCTGAAGCGCAGTGACGGATCGTTGCGAAGGCGCTCGATCAGCGTCGGCATGTCCGAGGTGCCGAACGCGCGGACGCCGATCGTCCGCATCTCGGCATGGATCTGCTCCATCATCGTCAGACCGAGCTGATGCACCTCGTCGGCGTTCAGATCCAGTGAGGTGTTGTCGCGCACCAGGCTGCGGTAGCACGCCTCGCCCGCGGGAATCGCCGCCACGCCCACGGTCGTCCGCGCCACACCGCGGTATTCCTCCAGGAACGAGCGGTACCGCTCGAGCGCGGGGGTGATGCGCGTGCCCACGAGATCGACCACTGAACGGCGGAAGGCCGCGTCGTTGCTGTTGGCCGTTATCGGCGTGGCGAAGGGCGACTTGTCGGGAGCGCCGGCAAGCAGCCCGTCGATCTGACCAATGACGCGCTCGACGTTCACGCGCGGCGCGGTATACCCGGCGGACATGCCGGCGCGGAGCACCTCGATTTCACGCTCGATGAACTGACCGTACTGCCCGAGGCGATCGAGCGCCGCCTTGCGATTCGCCTCGGTGGCGACCGGCTGCCGTGAGAGCAGCGCGGGCAGCGACACCTGCCAGCCGTTGAGATGATCGACGCCCCACAACTCCGCGCGGCACACGCGGCGCTGGGTCTCCGAGGAGAGCGCCTGCTCCAGGAACCCGTAGGTGAGGAGCTCTGGACGATCCGCAAGCGCATTACGGTCGATCGCCTTGAACGACGCGTGCATCGCGTCCATTCGCTTGTCCCACGCACGCCGTGCGTCGAGCCTGCTGTCGAAGAC
>JBOGIQ010000653.1:0-1777 GCA_050742535.1 Vicinamibacterales bacterium
TGCGGCATCTGCCGACGTCGAGAATGTTCGACAGCCGCCTGACCGGCGCCATCGTCGGAGAAGGCTGCTCCCTCAACCGCTGCCAGATCGCCGATTCCGTGGTGGGTGTTCGCGGCGTGATCGGCGCTGGAGCGCGCGTCGAGCGCTCGGTGCTGCTCGGCGCCGACTTTTACGAGGACGGCGAGCCGCCCGGCGACCTGCCGGCGCTGGGCGTCGGGCGCGACGTCGTGCTCAATCGGGTGATCATCGACAAGAACGCGCGCATCGGCGACGGCGCGCGTCTGGTCAACGAGCAGAACGTCGAGCACGCCGACGGCGATGGCTATTACATCCGCAGCGGCATCATCGTGGTGCCGAAGAACGGGGTGATTCGGCCGGGAGTGATTGTTTAGGTCCTTGGTCCTTGGTGCTTTGTTCCTGGTCCGTCCTTGGTCCTTCGTCCGGCCTAAGTCCTTGGTCCTTCGTCCGGCCTAAGTCCTTGGTCCTTAGTGCGCGGACGGCGCGTCGGCGAGCGTCCGGACAAAGGACACAGGACCAGGGACGGACCAAGGACTAAGAACGGACCAAGGCCGAAGCGCTAAGGACCAAGGACTGACTGAATTAAAACGATCTCCCCCCCAGATTCGCATCGATTCTGGCGCGGAGCTGTTGCAGTGTTTCAGGCGAGCCTTCGAACAGGTACTCCGGATACTTCGCCTCACGCTTCATCGCCTGGTAAATGGCGTCGCTCTGATACAGGTTCAACCCGAGGCCCGCCAGAAACTGCAGCTTCAGATTGCGATCGGTGTTGATCTGCGCGTCGCGCAGCCAGTTCTGCATGTCGCGCCGGCTGCCGCCATAGGTCGCAAACAACTCGATGGCTGAATTGATCCCGACCTGGCGCAGCGAGTCCGCGACTGCCGAATTGGCGGGATCGTCGAGACGCTTCTGGACCTCGTCCACGTTGATCTTGCCGCCGCCAAGCTGTCCGAACAGCACGAGGTCGTACCCCTGGCCGTTGATCGTGTTGGCGAACACCGCGCCGTCGGGGAATGCTTCGAGGAACGTGGCGATTTCGCTCTTCGCCGCGGCCTCGTTGCTCTCGTACAACTGGACGAAGAGCGTGACCACCCCGCCCGGGTTCAGGTGCTGCTTGACCACCTCGAAGAATTCGCGCGTGTAGAGGGTCGCCGCCCCTTTCACCCATGGGTCGAGCGGATCCGAAGTAATCGCGTCGAACTTCTCGTCCGTTGTCAACAGGTAGTGGCGGGCGTCGTCCAGATGGATGTTGACCTTCGGGTTCCGCACCACGTCGAAGTTGTGCTCGGCGA
The DNA here is from genome assembly GCA_050742535.1 of Vicinamibacterales bacterium. Taxonomy (GTDB): domain Bacteria; phylum Acidobacteriota; class Vicinamibacteria; order Vicinamibacterales; family UBA2999; genus Gp6-AA40. The sequence goes on from JBOGIQ010000653.1 coordinate 1,311, forward strand.
AGTGCGTCGAGACGACGCGTGGCACGAGCGGCTCGATTTCGGCAATGGTCTGACGCTTGACGGCCGGATCGATCGACACCGCGCCGGCGGTGACGCCGGCGCCGCAGCCGATCACGAGGACGCGCGACGGAGTCTTCGGCACGAGCGTCGTGATGTGCCCGAGCATCCGCTGCAGGCGCATGTCCTGCGGTTCGCTGGAGGCCTGCACTTTGCCCGCGTTGTGGTAGTTCAGCACGCCGTTCGGCGTGCGGCTGACAGCGACCGAGGCCGTGATTCCCTCATCGACGTACACGATCTCGTTCTGGCCAACCCAGGTCGCGGAATAGCGCCCATACGCGACGAGGATGCCCGGCAGTGGCGGGACGGTGCGCGCCAGCAGCCCCGCCACCAGCGCCACGCCGATGACGACCACCGGCGTGGACGCAAGCGGCTTGCGTGCCTCGCCTTCGCCCGGCATCAGCATCAGC
>JBOGIQ010000654.1:0-1774 GCA_050742535.1 Vicinamibacterales bacterium
GGACGGCGCGAATCCGCGGCGGTGTGGTTGACGGGAGCGCGCTCCATTCGGGCTCGGACTTGAGCACCGTCGCCAGCACTTCGGTGACGTCGCTGCCGGCAAACGTCTGACGACCGCTCAGCATCTCAAACAGCACGCAGCCGAAGGCCCAGACATCGACTCGCCGATCCGTCGCGCGGCCGCGCGCCTGTTCGGGTGCCATGTAGGCAGCCGTACCGAGGAGCAGTCCGACCGTCGTCACGGCCGGACTGATCAGCGTCGGCGACATCGTCGCGTTCGAACCGTTCGAAACGTTCGACGCGTTCGGATTGTTCAGTTTGGCGAGGCCGAAGTCGAGAACCTTTACCGCCCCGCCGGCGGTGAGCTTGATGTTCGCCGGCTTGAGATCGCGATGGATGATGCCCTGCTCGTGCGCGGCTTCAAGGGCGTCGGCAATCTGTCGCGAGATGGCGAGCGCGTCGTCAACCGGCAGCGGCTGTCCGTCAATCCGCTCGGCCAGCGTTTGGCCGTCCACCAGCTCCATCACGAGGGCGCGGACCGTGTCGCTCTCCTCGAGGCCGTAAATGGCCGCGATGTGCGGGTGATTGAGCGACGCCAGCACCTGCGCTTCCCGCTCGAATCGCGCCAGCCGCTCCGGATCCGAAGCAAAGACCTCGGGCAGGATTTTCAACGCGACATCCCGTCCGAGCCGCGTGTCGCGAGCGCGATACACCTCGCCCATCCCGCCCGCGCCGAGCGACCCGATTACTTCGTACACACCGATCCGCTGTCCGACTGTAAGTGCCATTCGTGGAGTGGCAGATTCTGTCATGAAACTGCCCCCGTAGTGTCCGCCTTTGCCTCGACGTAGTGTCCGCCTTTGCCTCGACGTAGTGTCCGCCTTTGCCTCGACGTAGTGTCCGCCTTCAGGCGGACCTGCGGTAGGCTAAGCCTCTCGTGAGCCTCGCCGTCATCTCTTTGAGCGCCCTGATCCTGGCGCTCGCCCTCAGCTCGATCTCCGCTATCAACGTCGGTTTTCTCGCCATCGTCCTGGCGTGGCTCGTCGGCGTGTATGCGGGCGGGTTGACGGTCGACCAGGTCATCGCCGGATTTCCGGCGTCTCTGTTCCTGACGCTCGTCGGCCTGATGCTGCTGTTCTCGATGGCGCAGGTCAACGGCACACTCGACCGCATCACCTACAAAACCGTGCGGCGCGTGGCGGCCACGCCGGGGGCGATTCCGTTCGTCTTCTTCGTGCTGACGAGCGTCCTCGCGGCCATCGGACCCGGACACATCGCCGCCTGCGCGCTGATGGCGCCGCTGGCGATGGCGGCGGCAGGGCGCTACGGCATCCCGCCGTTCTTGATGGCGATCATGATTGCCAACGGCGCGAGCTCGGGCTCGCTCTCACCGATCGCGCCGACCGGCGTCGTGGTCGAAGGCATCACGACGAAGATCGGGCTCGGCGACGTCCGCTGGGCGATCTTCCTGAATAACTTCGTCGCCCACGTCGCGATTGCGTGGACGGCCTACCTCGCGCTGGGTGGTTGGCGGTTGTTGCGGAAGCACGGTAATCCGGCTCAAGCCGGACTCCACGGCAATCCGGCTGAAGCCGGACTCCACGATGGCGACCGGGCGCTGGACTGGAAGCAGTGGCTGACGTGCGCGGTCATCGCGGCACTGATCGGCAGTGTCATCGTGCTGAAGCTGAACGTCGGCCTCGCGGCGTTTGCCGGCGCCGTGATCCTCACGTTCCTGCGGGCGGCCGACGAAACCGCGGCGGTCAAAGCGATGC
>JBOGIQ010000655.1:0-1767 GCA_050742535.1 Vicinamibacterales bacterium
CCGCAACGCGAAGATCCACATGGACGGCAACTTCTGCGTGAAGGCGCATGCCAGCGGCATGTCGCTCGTGAACATCGGCACTCCGGTCTTTCACGTCGGCCGCGGCACGCTGCACGCGCAGCGGGATGCCTATCGCGATCGTCCGGCCGATGCGCCCTGGGGCGACATTCGATGGAACAGCACCGTGCTGTACGAGAACGGGCCGGAGTGGGGCCTCGGCGACGCGCCGGAGCGGAGTCTCGACGAACGCGTTACGTATCTGGATTTTGACTGGCGCGCGGTTGGTCCGATGGTGCAGTTGAGGCGAGTTGTTTCTCGCGGTGAGCCAACTGCTCCTCCACAAGCCGCCGGTCTGTCCTGAGCTGCGCGGCGAGGGTTCGAAGCGTCGCCGCGCGTTCGCGTGCGGCCGCGCGCAGCTGCGCCACTAGTCGCGAGTATTCATCCAGGACAAGCCGCATCGCGACCGCGTCCACCGCGTCGATGCCGCGGCCGTCGCCGTCGTCGAGCTGTGCGGTGAATCCCTGGATGCGCTTCAGTTGAACCTGATGCAGGTGCTCCGCGAGATCGGTCGTCGATCCGTCGCCGTGCGGACGCGCGTCGCTCAGGATTCGAGCCAGCTGCGCGAGGCGGCGCGAGGCGTCGTCCATCGCGCGTAGTATACTCGCCGCCTTTCGTGAAGAGAGTCATCGCTAGAGCGCTCGCCGCGATCGGGCTCGTCCCCGCACGTCGATACCACGAGGTGTCGCGCCGCGCGAATGAGCTCGCCCGTGACCTCGACGACTGGAAGAAGCGAGCCACCAAACTGGCTCGACGCGAGCGGACGCTCGAGCAGCAGGCGCACGATCTGGAGAGACAGCTGAAGAAGGCGCAGCGGCAGCAGCGCCAGAGCGCAGACCTCGACCTCACCGTCATGCAGACACGGCTCGCCGAGACGGAACATGCGCTGGCGCTCGCCCGCGAGCAGCTCAATGCCATCGAGGTCAAACTGGAGATCCTCGAGGGGGCGGCCAACGTCCTCGACGCGCGCACGCGCGTGGCGCCACAGCGCGAGCCGGACAAGACCGGCGCTGCGGTGTCCTGACCCCTCGATGCGGATCGAGCGTCATCCGCGCGATCACGTCCCTGGCATCGTCATCGCCCTCGCCGCAGGACTGCACAAAGCCATCCTGACGAGCACGCCCGTCAACGACGACTATCAGCATCTGGCGTTCGCGCGTCAGCTGTTTCACGGCGACCTCCCTCTGCGCGACTTCTGGGATCTGAGCACGACCCTGCAGGAGGTAGTGACCGCGGCATCGCAGCTCATGTTTGGCAATCGCCTGTTGGCCGAGGCGGTCGTCATCGGGGTGGCGACGGCTGTGGCGGTGTATCTCGCGTACCGGATTCTGCAGCAGATCACCGGCTCCACGCTCATTGCCGCGATCTGCGCGGCGCTCTTCATCATCGCGGTTCCTCGTGCGTACGCGTACCCGAAATGGATCGTCTACGCGGTTGCGGCCTGGCTGTGGTGGAACTACGTCTGGTGGCCGTCAACGCAGAAGGCGATCGCCGCCGGATTGTCCACGGCGGCCGCCTTCTACTGGCGCCATGACCACGGTGTACTGGTCGCCGTCGGCGTGGCACTGGGGATGATTGCGGCGCACGGACTTTCGCGGCTCGCCGTTCGGCGCGCGGTGATCGCGGGGGCCGTGGCGCTGGCCGTCACGCTCCCATACCTCGTCTTCGCGGCTATTGAGATTGGCCCCGTCAATCTCGCCCGCATGGAGA
>JBOGIQ010000656.1:0-1763 GCA_050742535.1 Vicinamibacterales bacterium
CAAGATCGGCGCCGACACCGTCTTTCCATCGCTCGAGATCGCGACTGAAGATCTGACAGGATACGTCGGCGCCTGCGACGTCGGCTACAGCTGCGCCTACATGAACACGATTTCGTGGAAGTCGCCGACGACGCCGATGCCGCTCGAGACGAATCCGCGCGTGGTGTTCGAGCGGCTGTTCGGCCGTCCCGGCTCGCCGGAGGATCGCCTTCGGCGCATGCGGCAGAACCGCAGCATCCTCGACTCCGTGCAGGGCGACGTCACGGCGCTGGAGCGCGGGCTCGGGACGCGCGACAAGGCGCGCCTGGACGAGTATCTCGCCCACGTCCGGGAGATCGAAGGACGGATTCAGCGCGCTGAACGTCAGGCTCAGGCGCGGCCGGACGCGCCGAATGCACCGATTGGCGTTCCGGAGACGTGGGAAGAGCACGCCACGGTGATGTTCGACCTGATGGCGCTGGCGTGGGAAGCCGATCTCACGCGCGTCTTCTCGTTCATGCTCAATCGTGAAGCGAGCCAGCTGGTGTTCCCGAACCTGGGCTTCAACGAGCCATGGCATCACGTCTCGCATCACGGCAACGAGGCGGACAAGCTGGCGCTGCTGGTCAAGCTGAATACCTGGCAGGTCGAAGTGTTCGGCCGGTTCCTCGACCGGCTGCGGAAGACGCCGGACGGCGACGGCACCCTGCTCGATCATTCGGTGGTGTTGTGGGGCAGCGGGATGAGCGACAGCAATTCGCACTCGGCGCTCGACGTGCCGTACCTGATGGTGGGCAAGGGCGCGGGGCTGTTCAGCGGGAACCGCCACCTCGTGGCGCCGCGCGGCACGCCGCTCGCGAACCCGATGCTGACGGTGGCGCAGAAGTTCGGCGCCGAGATCGATCGCTTCGGCGTCAGCACGGGCGCGTTCGATCTGAACGCGTGAGGAAATGCAAGATTCAAAATGCAAAATGCACACACATCCGCGCTTTGCCACGCTGTGTTTGCATTTTGAATTTTGCATTTTGAATTTCGGAATATGAGTATCGCGCTCCGTTTTGTCATCGCGTTCATCCTTGTCGTCCAGTGCGCGACGCTCACTGCTCAGAACCCACGTCCCCTCGTCGACGCCGTGAAGCGCGGCGATCACGCCGCCGTCAAATCGCTGCTCCGCGGCACGACCATCGTCAACGAGGCCGAGCCCGACGGCACGACGGCGCTGCACTTCGCGGTGCAGGCGAATGACGTCGAGCTGGTGCGGCTGCTCATCGGCGCGCGGGCCGAGGTCACGGCATCCAACCGCTACGGTCTGCGTCCGATCACGCTCGCGGCCACGAACGGCAGCGAGGCGGTGCTCTCGCTGCTCCTCGAGGCCGGCGCGGATCCCAACACGGTAACCGGCGCGGGCGAACCGGTCGTCATGACGGCCGCGCGTACTGGCAAGGTGGATGCGCTGAAGCGGCTGATCGCCGCCGGCGCCGACGTGAACGCGCGCGAACGCTGGTTCGGCGAGACGGCGCTGATGTGGGCAGCGGCGGAGAACCATGCCGGCGCCGTCCGGGCGCTGGCCGAAGGCGGCGCCGCCATCGATGCGCGCTCGAGGGTCATCGACGCTCCGGTGCTGGAGTTCCCGCGCAGCGGCGGACCGAACTCGCCCTTCCCGCGCGGCGGCTGGACGGCGCTGATGTTCGCCGCCCGCCAGGGCGCCGTCGACGCGGCACGGACGCTCGCCGAACTCGGTGCCAACCTGAATCTCGCCGCGCTGCCGCAAACCGATGTGCCGC
>JBOGIQ010000657.1:0-1760 GCA_050742535.1 Vicinamibacterales bacterium
CCTCTCAGGAAGGGCCACAGGCCACGCGGGCGCCGCAGCCGGCGGTGACCTACCCGGCCGAGCAGGTCACGGCAGGCGAGCCGCTGTTCGTCGCCTACTGCGGCTTCTGCCACGGACGCGACGCGGGCGGCGGCGAGGGCGGGCCCGATCTGACCCGCTCCGAGCTCGTGGCCGCGGACGTGCGTGGCGATCGGATTGCCCCGGTCGTGCGGAGCGGACGCCAGAACATGCCGGGGTTCGCGCTGTCCGACGCGGACATGACGGCCATCGTCGCATTCATCCACGACCAGAAGACGCAGGCCGAATCGGCCGTCGGCGGACGCAGGAGCGTTGACCTCGCCGATCTCCAGACGGGGAACGCCGACGCCGGCAAACGCTACTTCGACAACGCGTGTTCGCGCTGCCACTCGGCGACGGGCGATCTCGCCGGAATCGCCACGCGGCTGCAGGGGCTGCCGCTGCTGCAGCGGATGCTGTATCCGGGCGGCCAGATCCGCGACCCGAAGCGCGCGGCGCAAGTGACCGTCACGCTTCCCTCCGGGCAGGTCATCACCGGCCGGCTCGCATATCGCGACGAATTCACCATTGCGCTGACCGATGCATCGGGCTGGTACCGATCATGGGCGGCGAAGCAGGTTCGATTCACCGTCAACGACCCGCGCGAGGGGCACGTAGACCAGCTTGGAAAGTACACCGATGCGGATATGCACAATGTTCTCGCGTACTTGCAGACGCTGCGCTGAGATGGACGAAAGGCAAAGGTCAAAAGGCAAAGGTCAAAAGATCCTTTTGACTCGTGTACTTCTTTTGCCTTTTGCCTTTTGCCTTTTGACTTCCCCGGTCGCGTCGGCGCAGGCTGTCGATCCATCTCTCTTATTGAAGCCGACACCCGACAGCTGGCCGACTTACCACGGCGACTACACGGGCCAGCACCACAGCCGCCTGACGCAGATCACGCCGGCGAACGTCCCCCAGATGGCGCTTGCGTGGGCGTTTCAGACCAACCAGGGGCAGTCGATCAAAGCGACGCCGATTCTCGTCAACGGAATCATCTACGTCACGACGGTCGACAATTTGTGGGCGGTCGACGCGCGCTCCGGCCGTCAAATCTGGCGCTATACGTACCCGCCAGGCCAGGCGTTCAACATCGGCCACCGCGGCGTCGCCGTCCGCGGCGACCTCGTGTATCTGACGACTCGCGACGCGCGCCTGCTCGCCCTCGACGCGCGCAACGGGACCGTACGGTGGAACGTCGAGATCGCCGACTGGCGCCGCGGCTACTGGTGCACCAACGCGCCGATGATCATCCGCAACCACGTCATCGTCGGCGTCTCCGGAGACTTCGACAACCTGCCGGGCATCCTGAAGTCGTTCGACGCCGATAGTGGCAAGCCGCAGTGGACGTACTACAGCACCCCGCCGCCGGGCACGCCGGGTTCCATCAGCGGCGGCGCCACCGGTGGGCAGATGTGGATGACCGGGACCTACGACCCCGAGCTGAACCTGTATTACGTGGGCACCGGCAATCCCACGCCGGTGCTGAACGGTCCGGTCCGTCCCGGCGACAACAAGTGGACCGGCAGCATCGTTGCGCTCAATCCCGACACCGGTGAGCAGAAGTGGGGCTTCCAGGCGGTGCCGCACGACACACACGACTGGGACGCCGCCGAAGTGCCGGTGCTTGTCGACGCCGACTTCCGCGGCACGCGCCGCAAGCTGTTGCTGCAGGCGTCACGCAACGGCTATTACTTCGTCCTCGA
>JBOGIQ010000658.1:0-1757 GCA_050742535.1 Vicinamibacterales bacterium
CGGCGCCGCCCTCGATCCACTTCTGCGCCACGCTGCGGGACATGTGCGTGACCGACGTGACGCGCCGCGCGAGCACCTGGTCCAGCCTCAGCCGCGAATCGCCGCGAGCCGCGATGAACTGGAACGTCCCGCCCGGATCGTGCATCTTAGATAGGGTATGGCTACTTCTCTGCGAATGCCGCTTCCCGACCAGGCGCTCCCTGGTCACACCGAGGCGATGGACGTCTCCGACACGCACTTCGTCAATGGCAACCGCATTACGGCGCCGTTTCCGGCCGGCCTCGAACAGGCGGTCTTCGGGCTCGGCTGCTTCTGGGGTGCCGAGCGGAAGTTCTGGCAGGCTCCGGGCGTTTACAGCACAGCCGTTGGGTACGCCGGCGGCTATACGCCGAATGCGACCTACCGTGAGGTGTGCTCCGGCATGACGGGCCATACCGAAGTGGTTCTCGTCGTGTTCGACCCGACGGCCACGTCGTACGACGAGATGCTGAAGATCTTCTGGGAGAACCACGATCCCACCCAGGGCATGCGCCAGGGCAACGACGTCGGCACGCAATACCGCTCGGCGATTTACGTCACATCGCCGGAGCAGAAGCAAGCTGCCGAGGCGTCGCGCGCGGCCTATCAGGACCGGCTCACGGCGGCGGGATACGGCCGTATCACCACCGAGATTGCCGAGGCGCCGCCGTTCTATTACGCCGAGGAGTATCACCAGCAGTATCTGGCGAAGAATCCGAACGGCTACTGCGGCATCGGCGGCACCGGCGTCAGCTGTCCAATCGGCGTGAAGGCCTAGCCCTCGCGCCGCGCGCAAGGAGACACCGCCCTCGCTATAATCGTCCGCGATGTCACGCGTCGTTTATGCCGATAACGCGGCCACCCCCGATCAGGAGCTGCTGCGGGTTGCCCATCAGGTCCGGCTGGTTGCCGACGATGAGGAGGGAAGTGGGGTCAACGCGCTGCCTGGCGGCGTGTTTGGATTCACCTACTCGCCCGGGCTGCCGAATGCGCCTCTCTTTGCCGTGCGCCGCTACCGCAGCTACGAAACGCACAAGCTCCCTGGCGGTGATGTCTTCGTGATCGGTTTCGCGAAGTCCGAGGTCGCGCGGGAGCTCTCGACCGCCAGCCGGGAGATGACGCTGCAGATCCACCCGCAGCCGGAAGGGGACTACCAGACGCTGGTGACGATTGCCTATTCGCGGATCCGCCACCACCGGCAGCACGCGGCGCCGAACCAGGACGGTTTCACGGTTACGGTCATACCCGCGTAGTCTTCCACCTGCCTCTCGAGAACAGGTAACCGCTGACGAACGCCAGCGTCGAGAACGCGACGCTCACGGCGATGAACACGCCGGTCGGTCCGAAACCGAGTGGGTGTGCCAGCATCCACGCCAGCGGCAGTTCGAGCATCCAGAAGCAGGCGAGGTTGATCCAGGTCGGCGTCCATGTGTCACCGGCGCCGTTGAACGCCGCCGTGAACACCAGCCCGTAGCCGTAGAACAGGAATCCGGCCGCGACAATGCGCAGGCAGCGGACGCCATAGGCCGTCACCTCCGGATCGTTCGAGAAGAGCGAAATCAGCTGCGGCGCGAACAGCAGGAAGCCCAGGCCGACGACGCCGAGGACCATGGTGTTGTAGAGTCCCGCCTTCCACGCGGCTGCCTCCGCGCGCTCCGGTTTCCCGGCGCCGAGGTTCTGGCCGACCAGTGTTGCCCCCGCATTGGCGACGCCAAACGCCGGCAGGATGGCGAACACGA
>JBOGIQ010000659.1:0-1752 GCA_050742535.1 Vicinamibacterales bacterium
GGTTTTACCGGTTGCGCGCCTGGAAATGGCTGCGGTGCGGCGGCCCCGAGGAACCGCGTGCGAATCCACAGCGCACGGGTTGCCGGCGACGTATACGGCACGGCCGCGTCGCCGTGCCTGGAGGTCGCCATCAGGACGCTCGCGTGACCCAGCAGTCCTGCGCGCTCCGGCCCGGGCAGCACCACACGGCGGAACTGCGAACCGGTGACACCGGCGACGTCGTAGTGACGGGCCAACTGCTCGTTCAGGAACGTGTAGTTCGCCGTCCAGAGCTCGATCGGGTCGCGATCCTCCCGCAACTGGCTGAGAAGGAAGAGCTCGGTCTCCCGCTGCATGGCGTCGCGCAGCGAGACGTCAAATCCGGGGAAATGCGCCGTGTTCGGCTTCGCGCCGGCGAGCTGGTCGAGTCGCAACCACGGGAAAAAGAACCGCGTCACGAACGCCCGGGCACGTTCGTCGTCGAGCATCCGCTTGACCTGCCGCTCGAGGGTCGCCGCGTCAGTCAGCCGATCGCGCTGCGCGTCCTCGAGGAGCGACGCGTCGGGCTCGCTGTTCCACAGGAGCCGCGCGAGCCGCGCGGCGATCTCCCGGCTGCTCGCGTCGGCGGGTGGTGCCGCGTTCGCCCCCAGCCCGGCCTCGATCGACGCGAGCAGACGGTCGGATGCCGGCCGGTCGGGACGCGGCGCGCCGACCGGCGGCATCGTGCCTGCCTGGATCTGACGGTACGCCCTGGTCCATGTGTCGGCGCTCTCGGACATCCGCGCCGTGTCGAATTGATCGAGCAGCACGCCTGTCGGCGACCGCATCACGCCGTTGTGGCAGCCGGCGCAGTACGTGGCGACGGTTTTCGATTCAGACGCGGTACCTGGGCGCTGTTCCGCCGATTGGTCCGCGTCCAGGGAGCGCAGGCCACCTGAGAACACGCCGACGAGGATCACCGTCCATACGATGCGCATGGGCGTTACCGTATCGCGGACGGTCAGCAGCGAACTTCACGACCCTGTCCGAGGTTTGCAAATTCTTTGTAACTTCTCGCGATGAATAGCCATTCGACACGTACGGCGGTCATCGTCGGTGCCTCTTCCGGCATCGGCGAGGCGCTGGCCCACGAATTGAGCCGTGCAGGCTGGCACCTGGCACTCCTGGCTCGCAGGCTCGATCGCCTCGCGGTCCTTCGTGAAACGCTCGGGTCCGACACGGTCGTGCGTGCCCTCGACGTGGCGCAACCCGATGCTGCGGCGACCTTCGAGCACCTGCTCGAGGAGCTCGGCGGTGTTGACCTGGTCATCATCAGCGCCGGTACAGGGCATAACAATCCCGGCCTGCGCTGGGAGCTGGACGCCGAAACGGTGACGGTGAACGTTCTCGGGTTCATGGCCCTGGCGCATGTGGCGATGCACCATTTCATGAAGCGCGGCCGCGGGCACCTGGTCGGGATCACATCGATCGCGGCGCTCCGCGGCAACGCCGCGGCCGCCTACGCGGCTTCGAAAGCGTTTCAGTCGGTGTATCTCGATGGCCTTCGAGACCTGGCCGGCCAAAGCGGACACCCTATCGCGGTAACCGAAATCCAGCCTGGCGCCGTTGACACAGCCATGCTGAAGCCGTCGCGCCCGTTACCGGCTATTGCGAAGTGGCTGTTCGTCGCTTCTCCTGAAAAGGCGGCACGGCAAATCCTTCGCGCGATTCAGAAACGCAGAACGCATGCATACATTACGAAGCGCTATGCGCCCGTTGCCCTAATCCTCAAGC
>JBOGIQ010000660.1:0-1744 GCA_050742535.1 Vicinamibacterales bacterium
GCCCTACGTGGTGTCGAATCTCGCGAGCGATCGCACCGCTTCTGTCCCACTGCCGAATCCGCTGTCCGGCGCTGCCGGCATCGACGTGAAGTACGGCCTGACGCAGAACCTGACTGCCGATTTCACGTACAACACTGATTTCGCCCACGTGGAGGCGGATCAGCAGCAAGTCAATCTGACGCGGTTCAACCTGTTTTTTGGCGAGAAGCGTGAGTTCTTCCTCGAAAATCAGGGCACCTTCGGATTTGGCGGCCTGACCGCGTCGGGTGCCGCCGCGGCGTCCGAAGACACGCCGACGCTGTTCTACAGCCGGCGCATCGGGCTGAACCACGGCCGCGCCATACCGATCGACGCCGGCGGCCGCCTGACCGGTCGGCTCGGGCGGTTCACGCTGGGCCTGCTGCAGGTCCGGACGGGTGCCGACAATGCGCCGTCCGCGCTCACGTGGGGCAGCCGATCCGTCGTGCCATCGTCTGAACAGAGCCCTCCGACGGACTTCACCGTTGTGCGCGTGAAGCGTGACGTCCTGCGCCGTAGCAGCATCGGCGTGATCTACACCGGCCGATCAGTGGATGGGCGGACGACGACGGGATCGCTGGACGCGAACGAGCCTGCGGGGCGCAACGATGCCTTCGGAGCCGACGCAAACTTCGTGTTCGGCGACGCCCTGTCGTTCAACAGCTACTGGGCCCGCACGCGCACCGCGGGCATGACGGGTGACAACACGAGTTATCGGATGCAGGCCGACTACGCCGGCGACCGGTATGGCCTGCAGGTGGAGCGGCTCGTGGTCGACCGGCAGTTTGACCCGCAGGTCGGGTTCGTGCGCCGGCCCGACATGCGCAAGACCTCCGCGACCGCGCGCTTCAGTCCTCGGCCGGCGTCGAGTGCCCGCATCCGCAAGTTCGAGTGGATCGGATCGCTTGCCTCCATCGCGAACGGAGCGGGTCAGCTCGAGACGCGCCAGGTCGGAGGCGAGTTCGCGATTGATCTTCAGAACAGCGACGAGTTCTCTGTCAAACGCACCGAACAATACGAGCTGGTGCTGGTCCCGTTTCCGGTCGCTGGTCTGACCATTCCGGCCGGTTCGTACCGGTTCGGCAACACCACCGCGTCATATGTCGCAGGGCCCCAGCGGCCGCTGTCCGGCACTGTCGCCATTTTCCATGGCGGCTATTACGGGGGCCGCCGGACGTCGGTGGGCGTCACCGCGGCACGTGTGAGCCTGAACGCGCACCTCGCGTTCGAGCCGACGATGTCGATCAACCGGCTGGAGCTTCCGCAGGGTTCGACAACGGCGCGCCTGGGGGGTGCTCGAATCACTTATGCGCTGACGCCCCGGATGTTCACGAGCGCATTGATCCAGTACAACTCGACGCTGCGTAGCGTCTCGACGAACGCACGGCTGCGATGGGAATACCGGCCCGGAAGCGAGCTGTTTGTGGTCTACAACGAGGAGCGGAACACTCTTGTCCGAGGCTTTCCGCAGCCGCTGACGCGCGCGCTGACGTTGAAGATCAACCGATTATTCCGGTTCTGAACGACAGGGGCTCCATCGGATCCTCAGTCGCGTCGAGGAGGCTCCGCAGTCGATGTGCTGAACAGCCGCGTGCCGGGCCGGAACTGCGACCACGCGAACCAGAACGACGGGATCAGGATCAGCGGCTTCAACTGCGTCCCCTTCAGCGGCCCTTTCACCGCCAGGCCGTACGCGTTCCACGTCGAGTGGGTCTCGCGATCCGTG
>JBOGIQ010000661.1:0-1738 GCA_050742535.1 Vicinamibacterales bacterium
GGCGAACCCGCGTCCGCCGCCGCGGCCACCGCCGCCGCCCTGGCCACCCGCGGCTGGTCCGCCCTGCCGCTCCTGAGCCGCAAGCGTAGCGCTGAGCGCCACCGCGACGGCTGCTGCTGCCAGTGTCGAACTGAAGAGTCTGCTTCGCATTCTCTGAACACTCCTGCGCATCAAAGTTGGTAGAGGCCGACCTTGAGGTCGGCCTTTGAGCCATTCAACATACTCCGAACGGACTACGGCCGTCATCTGCGCCGCGTTACTGACGGCTTATACTCGCCACCGGAGTCCGCCTGAAGGCGGACACTACGACTACCGTAGGGCACCCCTTCAGGGGTGCCGGGAGTTTGCTCATGCGGAAACCTGTGATGTTGCTGCTGCTCGTCGCCACGCTGGCTACCGCCTGCGTGCTGGCGCAGTCGGCCCAGTCGACCAACGATCCGTTTCCGCAACCGATTGCCGCCACGGCGGATGTGGTCCGCGTGAACTACGTCGAGTACGCGCAGCTGCCGATGGACAACGGCGCGCCGCGGATAATGCTGCTGACCGCCGAGCCAGGTGGGCGCCGCCTTTTCGTGAACGACATGCGCGGACCGCTCTATTCGATCGCCGACAACGGTAAGAGCGTCGCCCTTTACGTCAACATCAACGACCCGAAGTGGAGCGTGAGCGTCCAGTCGCAGGGGAGCGAGCGCGGCTTCCAGAGCTTCTCGTTCCACCCGCAATTCAATCAGCAGGGGAGTCGCGGCTTCGGCAAGTTCTACACCTACACCGACACGACGAACACGACGCCGTCACCCGACTTCACGCCGACCGGGGGCAACAACACGCACGACACGGTGCTGCTGGAGTGGACGGCAAAGAGTCCCGGAGCGGCGACGTATGACGGCGGCCCACCGCGCGAGCTCATTCGCCTGCGGCAGCCGTACGCCAATCACAACGCCGGCCATCTGGCCTTCCACTCGTTCGCGGGGCCGAACAGTCCCGAGTATGGACTGCTCTACATGGGCGTGGCCGACGGCGGCAGCGGCGGCGACCCGCTCGAGATGGCGCAGAACCTCGCGTCGGCGTTTGGCAAGGTGTTCCGCATCGATCCGCTTGGCAACAACAGCGCCAACAAGAAGTACGGGATTCCCGCCGCCAACCCGTTCGTCGACGACAAGAACCCGAAGACGCTCGACGAGATTTACGCCTACGGCGTCAGAAACCCGCAGCGTTTCAGCTGGGACTCGCGGAATGGCGCCATGTATCTCGCCGACATCGGCCAGAACATCGTCGAGGAGATCAGCCCGGTGACCCGCGGCGCCAATCTGGGGTGGAACGACTGGGAGGGCAGCTTCGCGTTCATCAGCCGGCAGGGCGTCAGCCTGGAGAAGCAGCGCGGCGATTCGACGATGACCTACCCCGTGGTCGAGTACGCGCACAGCGATCCGCTGCTGCTCGGCAACGCGGCGGTGACCGGCGTGGTCGTCTATCGCGGCACGCAGATTCCGCAGCTCGCCAATCTGGTGCTCTTCGGCGACAACCCGAGCGGCGAGATCTTCTATTTCAGCGCCGACAAGGTGCCGAGCGGCGGCCAGGATCCGATCAGGCGCGTGATGCTGATGGACAAGGGGACGGCAAAGACGCTGCTCGGCGTCATCCGCGACCGCGCGAACGCGTCAGGCGGACGGCAACCTTCGCGCGCGGACCTGCGCTTCGGCACGGGGCCGGATAATCAGGTGTTTCTGCTGAACAAGCA
>JBOGIQ010000662.1:0-1736 GCA_050742535.1 Vicinamibacterales bacterium
GCGGCACCGGGCTGGTCGGCATCGCGACGACGTCCACTGAGGCGAAGGCCTGCTCGTAATCGCGCCGTAACAGCGTGCGCACCTGCTGCGCCTTGAGGTAGAACGCGTCGTAGTAGCCGGCGCTCAACACGTAGGTGCCGAGCATGATCCGGCGCTTGACCTCTGCTCCGAATCCCTCATCCCGTGTCCGGCTGTACATCGCCTTCAGCGGACCATCCTTCGCCGCCGGGGAGCGATAGCCGTACTTCACGCCGTCGTAGCGGGCGAGATTGGAGCTCGCCTCGGCCGTGGCGATGAGGTAATAGACCGGAATCGCGAACTTCGCGTGCGGGAGCTCGATGTCGACCAGCGCCGCCCCGCGATCGCGCAGCGTCGCCAGCGCCGCGTCGAATGCCGTGCGCACAGAATCGTCCACGCCTTCCGAGACGAAGGCCCGCGGCACACCGACGCGCACCCCGCGGATGTCGCCGTTCAGCCCGGCGGCGTAATCGATCACGTCCGTCGTCGCCGACGTCGCGTCGCACGGATCATGTCCGGCGATGACGGACAGCGCGATGGCGGCGTCGCCGACGGTGCGCGCAAACGGTCCGATCTGGTCGAGCGACGAGGCAAACGCGAGCAGGCCGTAACGCGACACGCGTCCGTATGTCGGCTTCAACCCGACCACGCCGCAGAACGAGGCCGGCTGCCGGATCGATCCGCCAGTGTCCGAGCCGAACGCCAGCGGCACACACCGGGAGGCGACGGCCGCTGCCGATCCGCCACTCGATCCGCCGGGCGTCGCGTCGAGATTCCACGGATTGTGGACGGGGCCGTAGGCCGAGTTCTCGTTCGACGATCCCATCGCGAACTCGTCGCAGTTCGTTTTGCCGACGATAACCGCGCCGGCGGCTTCGAGCCGCGTGACGACGGTGGCGTCGTACGGAGGTATGAACGAGTCGAGGATCCTGGACGAGGCGGTGGTGCGCATGCCGCGCACGCACATGTTGTCCTTCAATGCGATCGGCACCCCGGCCAGCGGTCCGAGGCGTTCGCCGGCCGCGCGCTGGCGATCGATCGCGGCCGCGCGCGCCAGCGCGCGTTCACCGTCCACGTGATTGAATGCATTCAGCGCCGGGTTCACCGACGACATCCGGTCGAGCGTGGCGCGGCAGGCTTCGACCGCCGAAATGCTGCCGTCGGCGATGTCCTGGCGGAGATCGCGGGCAGCACGATCGACGAGCGTCACCCGATCACCCGTGGCACGCGGAACAGGCCGGCATCGCGCGCGGCGTCGGGTGCGTTGGCGAGCGCGTCCGCGACCGGCAGCGACGGCCTCGGCTCGTCCGGGCGTTCGAGGCCACCCATGTCCGTTGTGGAGTCCGGCTTCAGCCGGACCTCCGGCGTGCTGTTTACATGCGCTGTCGCCGGCACGCCGGTGGTATCGACGGCCTGGAGCTGCTCCGCGTAGTTGAGGATGTCGGCGAGCTGCCGCGTGAAGAGCGGCGTCTCCTCGTCAGTCAGCTCGAGGTGCGCCAGCGCGGCGATGCGCTCGACGTCGGCAATCGTCAGGGAGGACATTGGTTGATTATGTCCGACAAGCGTCCGCTACAATTCCTCGTCATGCGAGCCTCCGCATTTCTTGGCGCGTTATTGCTTCTCTCGATTCCAGCCGCGGCCGCGGAGACGCATGACATCGGGCTCACGGCCAAGGGCGGAACGATTCGCGCGGCGATCGTGCGCGGGTCTGCCGATTC
>JBOGIQ010000663.1:0-1733 GCA_050742535.1 Vicinamibacterales bacterium
GTGGAGGCGATGGACGAACTGCTGGCCAAGGACCTCGCGTTCTTCCACAACAACTACGCCGGATCGTTGACCAAGCGCGCGCTCGGCTTCGCCCGCCGCTTCGAGGACGTGTTCGACGTCGCTGCCTTCCAGATCTCGGCGGCATTTCTGCCGCTGGCGTTCGCGGGCGTCGTGCTGTGGTCCTATTCGCCGTGGCTGATCGTGGTGCTCGCGGCGATGCTGACGGTGACCTGCGCGATGATCGTTCCCGTCATCCGCCGGCGGCGGGATCTCGTCGACGTCCGCGAAGCGGCGTCCAACGTCGTCGCCGGGCATCTGGCGGACTCGATTGCCAACGCCGAAACGGTGCGGGCCTTCGCGCGCGAAGCCGACGAAGCCCGGATGCACGCGGCGAACGTGCTGGACTACGGCCGCAAGACGCAGCGCTCATGGGACTACCAGAACACGCGGGTGGATCTGGTGGCGTCGCCGATGTTCGTGCTGACGAACCTGGCCGGGCTCGCCGTCGCGTTCGGCGCCGCCCGCACCGGCGCCGACATGGAAGCCGTGTTCATCACGTTCAGCTACTTCACGACGGCAACGCGCGTGATGTGGGAGTTCAACCGCATCTACCGGAACCTCGAAGGCGCGCTGACCGATGCCGCGCAGTTTGCGGAACTGCTGCTCGACCCGCCCGAAGTCACGGACGTGGCCTCGCCGCTCGCGTTCGCACCGTCGCACTCGGGTGTCGAGTTCCGCAACATCGCCTTCCGCTACTCGGCCGCGCAGCCGCCGCTCTTCGAGCAGTTCTCGCTGACGATCGAGCCGGGCACACGGCTCGGCCTCGTTGGACGATCGGGCGGCGGCAAGACGACGTTGACACGGCTGCTGCTGCGATTTGCGGACCTCGAGCAGGGCGACATCCTCGTCGGCGGGCAGCCGATCGAGCGCGTACCGCAGGCGGACCTGCGGCGGACGATCGCGTATGTGCCGCAGGATCCGGCGATGTTTCACCGCAGCATCGCGGACAACATTCGCGTCGGCCATCCGGATGCCACCGACGAAGCCGTCCGCGAGGCGGCACGGCTCGCCCACGCGGCGGATTTCATCGAGGCGCTGCCCAATGGATACGCGACGCTGGTCGGTGAACGCGGCGTGAAGCTCTCCGGTGGTCAGCGACAGCGTGTGGCGATCGCCCGGGCGATTCTGAAGGACGCGTCGATCCTCATCCTCGACGAAGCCACCAGCTCGCTCGACTCCGAGAGCGAGCTGCTCATTCAGGACGCGCTCTGGACGCTGATGTCGCGGCGGACCGCCATCGTCATCGCGCACCGGCTGTCGACGGTCCGCCGGATGGACCGGCTGGTGATTCTCGAACGCGGACGCATCGCCGAGGAGGGATCGCACGACGCGCTGCTGGCCCAGGGTGGCGTTTACGCCACCCTGTGGGCACATCAGTCGGGCGGATTCCTTCCTGTATCCGAGGAGGACGCGCTGGTGTGATGGTCCGGCTGAAGCCGGACACTACGGCGACAACGACGTTCAGTTATCCGTCGGCTTCTCGTTGATCGAGTCGATCACCAGCACGGGCACCGGCCGCTTCGTCTCTTCCATCCTGATGCCGAGCTGGCGCCGCATGGCTTCCATGAGCGACAGCGCGCCGGTCGGATCGAGCGCCACGCCCGCGTTGGTCGCGCCCAGTTCGGGCCGTGCACCCTGCACCTGCTGGATCGGACTGAAGTTGAGCGTGAAGT
>JBOGIQ010000664.1:0-1732 GCA_050742535.1 Vicinamibacterales bacterium
GTCGTGTGTCTTGCCCTGTCTGGCGGCACAGTCGGCACCGCGTTCGCCCAGGATGCGCCCGCCTCCGCCAAGGCTACGGCGGGCCCGATCCGGATCTTCATCGACTGCAACAACACACCATGTGACTCTGATTTTTTCCGTACCGAAATCAGTTTCGTGGAGCACGTGCGCGACCGGCAGAACGCCGACGTCCACCTGCTGATGACCGGGCAGTCCACCGGCAGCGGCGGCCGCGAGATCACGTTCAGTTTCTTCGGACAGGGCCGCTTCAAGGGCCGCGATGCCGTGTTGAAGGAAACCTTCGTCGTGGCGGCGTCCGACGACGACGTCCGGCGCGGCATGGTGCGCGTGATGTCGCTCGGGCTCGTGCCGTACGCGCTGGGGACGCCGAGCGCCGAACGGCTTCGCGTCACGGTGCAAGAGGCGCAATCGACGACGGCCGCGGCCGCTCAGTCGAGCGATCCCTGGAACCGCTGGAGCTTCCGTGTGAACGTGAACGGCAACGCCAATGGCGAGAGCTCGAGCAGCTCGTTCAACGTGAACACCAACGTCAACGCGAATCGCACCACGGACGAGTCGAAGATCAATCTCAACGCGCGAATGAACTACCGCCAGAGCAAGTTCGAGCTGCCGGACGGGCGGACGTTCCTGTCGCCGAATCGCGATTATGGGACGGACGGGCTCTACGTGAAGTCACTGGGCGGTCATTGGTCGGCGGGCGTCCGCAGCAGCTGGAGCTCGTCGACGTTCAGCAATGAGAACTGGGCGTGGTCCGGCGGACCGGGGATCGAGTGGGACCTCTTTCCGTATTCGGAGTCGACGCGCAGGCTGCTGACGATCAACTACTCGCTGCGGGGGCGCATCTGGGACTACCGCGAGGTCACGATCTTCGGCAAGCTGCATGAAACCCGCCTGTCGCAGTCGCTCGATACCACCCTGTCGATGCGCCAGCGCTGGGGGACGCTCGCGTCGAGTGTCGAAGTGGCGTCGTTCGTTCCCGATTTCGGGAAGAACCACGTCAATGTCTTCGGCGAGGTGTCGCTGAACCTGTTTCGCGGACTGGCGCTCAACCTGTTCACCAGCATGGAGTCCGTGCGGGATCAGATCTCGCTCCCTGCCAGCGAAGCGACCAACGAGGAGGTGCTCGTCAACCAGCGTCAGCTGGCGACGAGCTACCGGTATTTCATGTTCTTCGGCGTCAGCTACACGTTCGGATCGATCTTCAGCCCGATCGTCAATCCGAGGTTCGGCGGTTAGTTCGCGGTCGCCACTTTGAGTTGGGCGAGGCGCACCAGGATGTCTTCGGCGGACGTCTCCGGGTTCACCGCGCGATCGATGTAGGCAATGCGCCCGTTCTTGTCGATGTAGAACGTCCAGCGGTTCGCCATGCCGCGTGCGCTGAGCACGCCGTACCGCGCCGCCACGCTCCTGTCCGCGTCGCTCAGCAACGGAAAGTCGGCTTTCTCCGACTGGGCGAATTTCGTGTTCTGGTCGAGCGGATCGACGCTGGCCATGAAGTACGCGACGTCGTACTTGCGAAGGCGATCGCCGTTGGCAGCGAGCGACTTGCACTCGAGTGTGCAGCCCGCCGTGAACGCTTTCGGAAACCACGCGATGACGAGGGCCTTCTTGCCTCGATAGTCGGCCAGCGAATACGTCTTGCCGTCGGATGCCTGCAGCGTGAAGTCGGGCGCCTGGTCGCCGACCTTGAGGGTCACGGCCGGGGCCTGCG
>JBOGIQ010000665.1:0-1729 GCA_050742535.1 Vicinamibacterales bacterium
CTACTTCTTAACTGTATTTTTGCAACAATTTTACGTTTACTTAACAAATGTGTTGACAGGTTGTGACTCCAGCCATACAAAGCCGCAGAAACGCCTGGAAAGCGAGCTGACGTTCATTCGCGGGGGATCGTCGGCGGTGTTCCGGGCGGGTCACCAAGGTGATGCCCCCGCAAGGCGAAACCCCGCCGCACGCTGAACGGTCAGTACCGCCGTTATGCGCCAGAAACATCCGACTCGAACCCGGCCCCGGCGTTGTGGCGTGGACCTGCCTGTTTCTGGTCGCGCGATCGTGCTGATCGTCGCGGCGGGCATCCTCGCGTATGCGAACAGCCTGGACAACCCGTTCATCTGGGACGACCAGACGGCGATCGTCGACAACGCGACGATTCGTTCGCTCTCGCCGCCATGGGGACCGCTCGTGCCCCCCTTGGAGACGCCCGTCTCGCGGCGTCCCCTCGTCAACCTGTCGTTCGCGCTCAACTATGCCGCTGGCGGGTTGCGGGTAGCCGGGTACCACATCGTCAATCTGGGGGTGCACCTGCTGGCGGCCTGCGTGCTGTTCGGCATCGTGCGGCGCACGCTGTGCCGTGACCGATGGCGCGAACGGTTCGGCGAATACGCGTCAACGCTCGCGCTCGTGGCGTCGTTGGTGTGGATGCTTCACCCGCTGGCGAGCGAGATGGTCAACTACACAACGCAACGCACGACAGCAATGGCGGGGCTGTTCTTTCTGGCAACACTGTACGCCGCCGTGCGGGGGCTCGACTCGACGCGTCGATGGCATGCCGTGGCGGCAGTCTGTTGCCTGCTTGGCATGCTATCGAAGGAGACTGCCGCGGTAGCTCCGCTCGTGGTCGTGCTGTATGACCGTGTCTTCGCGTTCAGCGCCTTCCGCCAGGCGGTCGCCCTGCGAGGCTACTTGTACGCGGCGCTCGCCGCCGCGTGGATTCCGCTCGGGTTCGTTCTGGCGCTGCGGCCGCATTCGACGGTCGGGTTTTCGACCGACGTCACACCATGGACTTATCTACTCAATCAGGCGCAGATGGTGCCGCACTATCTGCGGCTCGCGGTGTGGCCGGACGCACTTGTGCTCGATTACGGGTTTCCCCGGTCACTGTCTTTCAGCGACGTGGCCGGCGGTGTACTCGTGGTCGGCGTGATGCTCGCCGCCACTCTCGTCGCCCTGGTGCGATGGCCCGCGGCCGGCTTTCTTGGCGCCGTGTTCTTCCTGACGCTCGCACCCGAATCCAGCATCGTACCCATTGCCACCGAGGTGGGTGCAGAGCGTCGCATGTATCTTCCTCTCGCGGCCCTGGCAGTCTTCGGCACCATCGCGGGGGCGCGGTTCCTGGACTATGCACGCACGCGGTCCGGTCTCCGCCGCGTTCGGGTGCCTGTCGGACTCGTGGCCGTGTCGGCGTGCGTCATGGGCCTCACGGCGCGAACGGTTTACCGGAACGCAGAGTTCTCAACCGTCGAATCGATCTGGCGCCACTCCGTCGACCGCTGGCCCCACGGGCGCGCGCGGCTGTCGTACGCAGCGGCCCTGGTAGAGGCCGGTGAGAACGATGCGGCCAGGCAGCAGATGCGGCTGGCGGTTCCTGATTTTCCACTAGCGCGGTTCGCCCTGGCCACCGAGTTCGTTGCCGCAAAGCGCTACGACGAAGCGGCGACGGAGTTATCCACATTTATCAGTGCAGCTCCACGTGCAGATGACCGGCTTCCCGCT
>JBOGIQ010000666.1:0-1703 GCA_050742535.1 Vicinamibacterales bacterium
CGCGCATGATGCCGCGCGCCGCGCCGTCGAAGATCACCTGATGCGCACGGGAGTGCAGGCGACGTGCGAGCCGGCGCTGAATGCGACGTATCACCAGCGCGTCCGATACACGCTGCCGCAGCCGCCGCCTCACGTCACGATCATCATCCCGACGCGCGATCGGGTGAGCCTGTTGTCGCGATGTGTCGGCAGTGTGACCGGGCGCTCGACATATCCGAGCTTCGACATCGTCATCGTCGACAACGGCAGCACCGAACCGGAGACGTCTGCCTATTTCGAGCAGCTCCGTTCCGATGCACGTGTATCGATCCTGCGCGTCGACGAGCCGTTCAACTTCTCGCGGCTGAACAACCAGGCGGTAGCGGGCGCGCGCGGCGAGGTGATCTGCTTCCTGAACAACGACACGGAAGTGATTTCGGCCGACTGGCTCGAGGAGATGGTCAGTCGCGCCAGCCAGAGCCAAGTCGGCGCGGTCGGCGCGATGTTGTACTACCCGAACAACCGCATCCAGCATGCGGGGGTGATCCTCGGGCTCGGCGGCGTGGCATCGC
Organism: Vicinamibacterales bacterium; assembly: GCA_050742535.1. Lineage (GTDB taxonomy): Bacteria > Acidobacteriota > Vicinamibacteria > Vicinamibacterales > UBA2999 > Gp6-AA40. Next base: position 552 of record JBOGIQ010000666.1, read on the forward strand.
ATGCGTTCAAGGGATTGGGCCGGACGACCGGGGGCGATCACGCCCGCGCGGCGCTTGCGCAGGCAATGTCCGCGGTGACGGCAGCATGCCTCGTTGTGCGTAAGGGGGTATTCACCGAGGCGGGTGGCTTCGACGAGACACTCGCGATTGCGTACAACGACGTGGATCTGTGCCTTCGCCTGCGTGCCCGCGGCTTCGAGAACATCTGGACGCCGTTTGCCGAGCTGTATCACTACGAGTCGGTCAGCCGGGGTGATGACGTCTCCAGCGGCCGGCCCGGTTTCCTGGAGGAATCGCGCCTGATGTACGAGCGCTGGGGGGAGCTGCTGAAGGCCGATCCGTATTTCAACCCGAACCTGTCGCTCCAGCGAACGGATTTTGCCCTGTCCTATCCGCCGCGGCATACACGGAAGTGGTGGGAGAGTTAAGATGAACCTTTTCGCGGTCCCCTACGTCCATTGTTGCGGGAGATACCGATGGGAATTTTTTTGCGGATGATGGCCTTGATTCTGTGCGTGTCCGCCGTCGTGACTGCACAATCGACCCAGAATCTTGCGGGCCAGTGGCAGGGGACGATCAATCCGGGCAAGGAGCTGCGCCTGGTATTCGTTGTGACGCCCAATGCGGCAGGTGGCGGGTACACCGCCACTGCCTACAGCATCGATCAGGGCCCCGGAGGCGTCGCCGCTGCCGTTACTGCCCAGAGCGGGACCGTGCGATTCAACGTGACGACGTTGGGTTTGACGGTCGAAGGGAAGTTGGCCGCCGATGGTAATTCGATTGTCGGGACGTTTACACAGGGTCCCGGCTCCTTGCCGGTCACGCTCACGCGCGCGACCAAGGAAACGGCCTGGGCCATCCCGGCGCCGCCGAAGTCGATGGCATCCGACGCGCCTCTGGCCTTCGAGGTCGCAACCGTCAAGCCGAGCAACCCGAATACGCCCGGGAAGATATTTACCGTCAAGGGTCGCGAAGTCATCACCATCAACACGACGCTCAGCGACCTGATCGGAATGGGCTACAACCTTCACGCGCGTCAGGTCATCGGCGGACCGCCGTGGATGGAAACCGACAAGTTCGACGTGAACGGTATTCCGCAGGCCGAGGGCGTTCCGAGTACCGAACAGCTGCGCGGACTGATTCAGTCGCTCC
>JBOGIQ010000667.1:0-1698 GCA_050742535.1 Vicinamibacterales bacterium
CCCGGCTGTTCGTCGTAACTACCGGCCTACTGTCGCCAGTTGTTTGTGCATCTCCGCCGCAGCGGTTGCCTCCTTCGCGGCATCGCGAGCGAGTCCCGTCAGACGGTCATGAATGACCGCCGCCTGCGCGATTCGCGTGCCGCGATACGTCATCGCCAGCGCGACGTGGTCGTTGGCTTCAGCCGTATAGCGCTTCGCCAGCGTCCGGAAGTACTCCTCGAGCGCCCGATGGTCCGCAGGAGTCCCCGCCTTCGCCGCAAGCGCATTGAGCTCCTTCTCGGTCGGCGCAGGAGCACCGGCGCCACCCTCGAACCGCGCGCTGTCTCGCGGTGGCGATGCCGGCCTGCCCGCGGCCAGCTTCTCGTGGAACGTGGCGAGCTCGCGCACGGTCGTCGCTTCCTGCGTGCTCAGCTCTGCAAGTCGCCGGCAATGCACGCTCATCCCCGAACCGACATTCCGGTTCGGATTCCCCACGTAGCTTTTCGCCATCGAAAGGTGTTTGTTCGCTTCCGTCGCGTACCGATCCGCAAGCGCGGTGAAATGCACGGCGAGACGGGTGTGGTCAGCTGGCTCTGCGCGGGCAACGAGTTCGCGAACCTCCAGGGTGTTCAAGAGCCGGCTGGGTTTTTCCTGGGCCCAGGCGCTTCCAGCCACGACGGCCAGCGCCGCGGCGGCCAGAGTGAGTGAACGAAAATGACGGGGTTTCATGACGACCAACCTCTCTGTGACAAACGTCACATCACGCTCGTGATACCAGAGCCCCGCATTCCATTGATGCGGGACGAACCTGAATTGCGAGTGAGGCCGCGGACACCGATCGAGAAGACCGGGATGCGGCCGAGAGGCCTACAGTCGGAGAACCGTGTCGAGCGGTCGTCGCTCGAGCGCCAGCCGCTGCGCGAAACTCTCCGCGGCGTCCGGTTGGATCGCTGGTCGAGCCAGCTGATAACGTGGAACGGCAACCGCATGCGCGGCCGGGCTCGCCGCCCGCCCGCGAGCTTCGCCAATGAAGCCGGGAACGTTCAATGCCGCGAGACGACAATCGTCGCCACTCTTCACCACCGTCGCAGGCGCCTGACCATGGCTGCATTCGTCAGTGGCCGCGGCGCTCGGATGACACGAGAGCTGGCAGAGCAACGACGCTTCGGGCGCGGTCGCAAGCGTCAGCACGATCGAAAAGAGAGCTACGCGAAACACGACACGCTCCAGACGTCCAACGGGCAAGAACAGATCCAGCCTGCCCACGCCGGCCGCGCCACGTTCGTCGCGGGATCTGCGCCCATTCTTGACAGCCAGATCCGATGGAAGAGATAAATTTCACGGCGGGCGGGGAATAGTTCCCGCACCGTGGTTCCGCCCTTACGCGGTCAGGAGCACGATCGTGGCGGTGAGCGTCGAGACGGTCACGAGGCTCCAGCCCAGCGGACGCAGGCGCGTCGCAGATGGCGGCCGCGCGGCGACCACGATCGCGGTTGCCAGGCCCGGTGCCGCAGCGATCAGCATCGACAAGGGCACGACACGCCCCGCCGCGAGACCAGCGATCACCAGCAGCGCGCTGAGCGACACCGTCATCACGGCGCCGCGCGTTGCCGCGGTCGCCTGCGGGTTACCCCCGCCGCGCACCCGCAAGATGACGACGCGGACGGCGAGCGTCGTCGTGGCAAAGAGCAGAGCGAATGGTATGGCCACGTGGTGCCA
>JBOGIQ010000668.1:0-1692 GCA_050742535.1 Vicinamibacterales bacterium
TGCGCCCAGTAGATCACAGCCCGGATCGCCGCCCAAGCGCTTTCCGCGCTGCGCGGCAGCCCCGCGCCGCACCTCGTGTCGAGATGTGTTGGATCCTCAGCCCTTCGGGTTCGCGAGGCGAGCCTGCAAGGCTCGCCCCACGTAATCTGCGCTGAAGCACCGGCCAGCGTCCTTCCCGATTTCTGCTCAGGCACTCCAACTTGCATCCGCTACCCTGACGGCAAAGAGCACTAGTGCTGCCGCCGGGAGCGGAGACCGTGCGCCAGGAACGTCGCGATTTGCGCAAGCGGGCGGATACGACGCGGCGCGTCATGATGTGGATCTGCGGCGAAACGTCGGCAGTGGCAGAGGTGCCGCGGTATCTGGCAGCGCCCGACGTTGGCAGGCGAATCCTCAAGCAGCTGGCCTTGCGCGGGCTCGTCCGGCGCGACGACGGTGGATGGGTCGCCCGCCGCTGCCTGCTCGCGCCGCCGGCACTCACGAAGCTGCCGCCGGACGAGAGCTGAGCCGAACCATCCCGCCGCCCCAACCGTAGAATCGGGCGGAGGACTTCCTGAACTACGCCGATCGTCTGCACGCACTCGATGCCGTGCGCGGGTTCGCGCTCATCGTCGGCATCTTTTTTCACGGAGCCGCCGGCTACATCGAAGGGTTCCCCGAGCTGTTGTGGCCGATGCGCGAGCCGTCGAGCACGACGCTCGGCGTTGTCTTCTTCGTCAGCCACATGTTCCGGATGTCGCTCTTCTTCCTGATCGCCGGCTTCTTCGGGCGGATGCTGATCGAGCGCCGGGGCACTGCCGGCTTCATACGCGATCGTGCAAGACGCATCCTGCTGCCGCTGGCCGTCGGCCTGCCGATCATCCTGATGCTTTTCGCGGTGCTTGCCGGCCTTGGGTTTCTCCTGAGCGGAATGAGCATCACGGAGCTGCTCAGGATGTCGGAGCAGCAGAACGCGCCGCAGGCGGAGTCGACGTTCCCCTGGGTGCATCTCTGGTTTCTCTACTATCTGCTGCTCTTCTATGCGGGCGCCCTCGTCATCCGCGGCATCGCCGGGTTCGCCGATCGCCGCGGGCGCGCGCTCGTCCCCCTTGACGCCCTGGTGCGCTTCTGCCTCGGCGGCGTCTGGGGCGCAGCGGTGATCGGCGTGCCGCTCGCCGCGTACTTCTACCAACTCGAGGGTTGGCCAAGCTGGACGGGGCTGCTGACGCCGATGACGCTTCCGCCGCAGCCGCCGTCGGTGCTGGCGTATGGCGTGCCGTTCACCTTTGGCTGGTTAGCGCACCGACAGATCGATCGTCTGCTCGCGCTCGAGCGCCGGTGGGTTCCGTTCATGGCGGCCGCAGTCGCGCTGACCGTCGTGAGCCTCTGGTTGGGAGGCATCACACCACGGTGGGAGCCATATCTCGACGATCGCACGCTGATGTGGTACAGCGGCGCATACGTGATCGGCATCTGGTGCTGGATCTTCGGCCTGATCGGGTTGGCCGTTCGGTACCTCTCTGACGCGAGTCCGGTACGCCGCTACGTGGCCGACTCGTCGTATTTCCTGTTTCTCCTTCACCTCCCGGTACTGGCGTTCTTCGCCGCGTGGTGGAATCCGCTGCCGTGGCACTGGACGATCAAGTATCCGCTGCAGATAGCGGCCACGCTCGCCGTGTTGTTTCTGGCTTATCGGTACCTGGTGAGATCGAC
>JBOGIQ010000669.1:0-1691 GCA_050742535.1 Vicinamibacterales bacterium
TGCTACTCCTCAATCAGATTGGCCAGAAAGTCGCTGACATCTACAACGACGTCGCGCAGGAGGTCATCGCCGGCGGTGGTGTGGGCGGAGCCGGCGGAAGCGGCGGTGACCCCGGTGGTGGTACTGAAGGTGGCGGTACTGGCGGGGGCGGTACGGGCGGGGGCGGTACGGGCGGCGGCGGTACGGGCGGTGGCGGTCGCGGCGGCGGCCGCGGAGGGAACTACCAGGGCTGACCGTTTTTCACGCTTCGCAATAGTCATCGAACGATCGAAAGCCTCACCCAGGCGCTCATGGCGAAGTACGGCCCGCCCTCCGAGTCGAGCGACAACGGCTCCGTCGTGACGATGTGGTGGGAACACGATCCCTCGGACAACAAGATCCAGCAGCCGCAGTGCCGGGTCAACGTCGGACCGGACGCGGGCACGTCGCTGTCGACGGCCTGCGGCATCACCTCGGCACCGGAGCCATAGCGCGGATTTCGATTGCGTGGCGCGAATCCGCGCTACACGCATCTGGAAGATGCTCTCAAGCGCGTTCGTTCCGGCGGCGACGGTTTTTGTCCCCGTTCTGCGCAATGGCTCAGTAAGGGGATCACCACATGGCCTTCAGACCGCATGTCCGCGCGATTCTTCTCGTCATCTGCGCCGTGATGCTTGGCGCGACGACCAGCTACTCACAGGCGCGTGGGGCCAAACCAGCGGCGCAGCGCGAGCTGCTGGCGCTCTGCGGCCGCTGTTCGAGTCCGACGGTCACCGCGAAGTCGGGAATCGGCACGGCCAACGCCCGGGCCGAAGGGAGGATGACGCGCGAGGCGGTCCTTGCGACTGACGGCCCGTGTGACGGCAGCACCGACAAATCCTGCGTCCAGCGTGAGACCGCAAAGATTTATCGGGCCACGGCGGACTGCACGACGGGCCGGATCACCACGATTCTGGAACAGAGCTATACGCTCGCGGGCCTCTGGGACAACAGCGATATCGGCGGCGGGCAGACGAAGTGGCGCGGCGCCGATGGCCAGATCGTCGGCCGCGACAACGCGAGCGACGGCCTGTCGATCTCGCAGCAGTGGGAAATCCTCTGCCCCGGCCCTGTGACCCCGGCATTGATAGCCCGCGCCCAGGCACGGCCCGCGGCGGCGCAAACGGCATCGCTCTGCGCGGGACAGCGCTATTGCGATGAAGTCAACTCGATGATCGCGACGGTCACCGATGTCAGAACCAGCCTGTATCAGACGACCGCGCGCGTGCTCAGCGTGACGATCCGCTTCCAGAACAAGACCAATCGCCCGCTGATCCTTGGCTACGTCTCCGGCTCCGCCGTCGCAATCGACGAGCAGGGCAACCGCTACACGATCGCAAGCCCGAGCAACGTCCGCGGCATCAGCGAGATCGCGTCACAGTTCGACCCGAAGTTCCAAATCGCGCCGGGAGAGTCCGGCGACGCGCGCTTCGAGCTGACATGGAGAATCGACAGCCGCGCCGTCATCGGGCAACGCGCATGGGACCTCGATATCAGCATCCGTGAGGTCAACGAGGTCGGTCCGGGCCAATACCGCTTCGGGACCGAGCATGCGCTGCAGTTCAAGGCCCTGCAGCCGGCGAACCTGAGCACCGCCGCGCCCGCCGCTGCTCCCGGCGCCGCGCTGCCGACCGTGCCTGTGGCAGCCGGTGCCGGCCGCGCCGGGACCGTTC
>JBOGIQ010000670.1:0-1685 GCA_050742535.1 Vicinamibacterales bacterium
GGAATGGCGCTGCGCGCCGAACTCGGACGCGCAACGAATCTATTTTGCCAATCACGCCAGCCATCTCGACTTCGTCGTCATCTGGGCGGCACTGCCGCCGGAAGGTCGAAGGCTCGTGCGTCCTGTTGCCGACCGGCGCTACTGGGAACACGGCGCCGTCCGCCGCAGGCTCGCGCGCCAGGTCTTCAATGCCATCCTGGTCGATCGCGGATGTGCGCCGGAGGCGTCGCCGCAGGAGGCGGCACGTGCCACGACCACGCGCATCTGCGGGGGGATGGGCGATCGCCATTCGCTCATCCTCTTTCCAGAAGGCACGCGCAGCCTGACCGGCGAGGTCGGCGCTTTCAAGAGCGGGCTGTATTTCCTGGCACGATGCCGTCCCGACGTGGAGCTCGTCCCGGTGCATTTGTGGAATCTGCACCGCATCCTGCCGAAGGGCGAGTGGCTGCCGCTGCCGATGCTGAGCCGCGTCATCTTCGGCGCGCCGCTCACGGTTCGTCCTGGCGAGGAGAAAAGCGCGTTCCTCGAACGGGCTCGCGCGGCGGTCGTGGCGCTCGGAGACGCAGCATGACGATCCCGCTCGACCCGGGGCTGCTGATGCTCCTCGGCACGATTGCGATACTGCTCGTTGTCGCCTCGATTGCCGGATGGGCACTCGGCCGCATGGTGAGCAGCGACGCCGCGCGGGCGACGATGGCGAACGTGAATGCGAGGATACGTGCCTGGTGGGTGATGGCCGGCGTGTTCGCGGCGACGCTCGCTGCCGGCTTTACGTGGTCGATCCTGCTGTTCGGGCTCGTCTCTTTTCTCGCGCTGCGGGAGTTCGTCACCATGGCGCCCACGCGTCCTGGCGATCATCGTCCGCTCGCGTGGTCGTTCTTCGTCGTGCTGCCGCTGCAGTTCGCGCTGGTGTGGGCCGGCTGGTACGGCCTGTTCAGCATCCTGATTCCGGTCTACGTCTCGATCTTCGTGGCCGTGCGGGCGGTGATGGCCGGCGACACAGAGCGCTTCCTCGAACGCGCCGCGGTCACGCAGTGGGGCCTGACCATCTGCGTCTACTTCGTGAGCTGTGTGCCGGCGCTGCTCACGCTGCGCATTCCCGGATTCGAGGGGCAGAACGCCCGGCTGCTCTTCTTTCTCGTGTTCGTCGTGCAGCTGAGCGACGTGCTGCAGTACGTCTGGGGCAAGGCGATCGGCCGCCGGCCGCTGGCCTCGTCCATCAGTCCGAACAAGACGTGGGAGGGGCTCGTCGGCGGGGTGCTGTGCGCAACCGCGGCGGGCACCGCGCTCTGGTGGGCCACGCCGTTCACACCGCTCCAGGCCGCTGCGCTCGCGTTCACGATCGGCGTGATGGGATGTGCCGGCGGCCTGATCATGTCGGCGATCAAGCGCGATCGCGGGGTCAAGGACTACGGCACGCTCCTCCCTGGCCATGGCGGCATGCTCGACCGGATCGACTCACTCTGCTTTGCGGCGCCGGTGTTCTTCCATCTAACGCGGTACTTCTTCGCGAGATAGCTGCGAGATGACGTACCTTCCGGCTTTAGCCGGAAGTGCTTGAGAGCGTAGAGCCACCACCACGTCGATTCACAGGCTTGCCAAAGAATTCACCGTGACCGGCTGACCTTCAACGGTGCGCGTCTTAAGGACGGAGCACGCTGATGCGGAGCATTGTTTACAGTTCC
>JBOGIQ010000671.1:0-1679 GCA_050742535.1 Vicinamibacterales bacterium
CTACCCTGGCCACCAGCGGGGCCGTCAAACCGTCAATGATACCGAAGATCCAGACCAGGGCGAAGACACTGATGATCAGTGGAACGCTGACGAAGAATCCCGTCAGCAGGCGCCGCCGCAGCCACGGAATCAGAGCCACTGCGCCCACATCGCGACGTGAATCAGCACGCCGGCCCCAATCCGGTACCAGGCAAACGGGGCGAAACCCGACCGGCTCACGAAGCGCAGAAACGGCTTCACGACGAGCGCGGCGGCGATAAACGCCGCCACGAAACCGATGGCGATTTCCGCCGCGCGTTCAGGCGCAAGATGGCCGCGGACCTCCCACAGGTCGTGCACGAACGCACCGGCCATCGTCGGCATGGCGAGGAAGAACGAGAATTCCGCCGCCGCCGCACGATCGAGGCGCATCAGCAGGCCGCCGACAATCGTCGCGCCCGAACGCGACACACCGGGAATCACCGCCACCGCTTGCGCCAGGCCGATGCCCAGCGCGCGCGACACCGGTGTCCGGTCCGCCTCGACGACGACGGGCAGGGGGCGAAAACGCTCGACGATCAGCATCACGACGCCGCCGATGATAAAGGCCGCCGCTATCACCCCGAGTGCCGGGCTGCCGCTGCCGGTGTCGTAGAGGCGATTCTTCACGGCATCGGCGAACAACACACCCGCGGCCGCCGCGGGCAGAAACGCCACCACGAGGGCAGCCGCGAATCGCCTCGCGGCGGCGTCAGATGGCAGTCGCGACACGACGTGCGCGATCTTGCCGCGATACAGCCACATCACCGCCAGGACCGCTCCCAGCTGAATCATGACGGTGAACACGCCCCCGGGATCCTCGAAGCCGAGCCACTCTTCGGCGATCAGCAGATGCGCCGTCGAAGAGATCGGCAGGAACTCGGTCAACCCCTGAACGATGCCGAGGACGGCGGCGGAGAGATACGTCACCGTCAGTGCCTGGTCCTTGGTGCTTGGTAGCCGGTCCGTCCTGTGGTCCATGGGTCCTTCGTCCGGAGGACCATCGACCACGAACCAGGGACCAGGGACGGACTAGGGACTAAGGACGGACCTGGCACAAAGGACCAAGGACCAAGAACTACGAGGCGCGCGCACGGCGGGGCTTGCGCCCCTTGTCCTGTGCGGGCGCCGACGGCGGCTCCGCCACCGCTGCAGTGCGTCGCCGTCCCCGGCTCAGGATGATGGCAATCGCCGAAGCGATGAAGATCGTCGAATAGGTGCCGCTGACAATCCCGACCAGCATCGTGAACGAGAAGCCGCGAAGCGCCTCGCCACCGAACAGAAACAGCGCGAGCACGGACATAAACGTGGTACCCGCGGTGATGATCGTGCGCGACAGCGTCTGGTTGACGCTGATGTTGACGATCTCTTCGAGTGGCTGGCGCCGCATCGAGCGCAGGTTCTCGCGAACGCGGTCGAAGATCACGATCGTGTCGTTCACGGAATAGCCGGTGATCGTGAGCAGCGCCGCGACGACGTTGAGCGACAGGTCGTAGCCGAAGAAGGCCAGAAACGCCACCGTGACGAAGACGTCGTGGAACGTCGCGGCGATCGCGCCGACGGCGAAGGACGGCCTGAATCGGATGGCGATATAGACGGTGATCGCCAGGATAGAGGCCAGTGTCGCGTAAAGGCCGCGCCGCTGCAGATCAGCGCCGATG
>JBOGIQ010000672.1:0-1677 GCA_050742535.1 Vicinamibacterales bacterium
AACAACGACTCCGGATCCTTCACGCCGACCACCGGTTCCTGGGCGGCGAGCGGCAGGGTCGCGACGAGGGCAAAGGCACAAACCAGCAGCAGCTTTCTTGTCATGAGCAGACTCCACACACGGTTGAGAATCAAGGCGTCATATCCTACGACGAATCAATCGAACAGCAGCTTTGCCGGGTCGCTCCGTTCCGGCCGTTTCATGCCCTGTTCGTGGTACTCCTCCCACAACCTCGCCCACGGGCGATCGAACATGTCGGGCACCCTGTACGGAATGACCGTACCCGCAACGACCGGGCGGGCCTGCCCGTCGACCGGGAAAATCGTCGGGATGCATTCGATGAACGTGTACGGGTCGCCGGAGTCGAAACCGCCGATTCGCTGGAGTGTGCGCGTCATCCGAATCGGCTGCACCAGCGCCTCGGGATCGTAGAAGATGCCCTCGTGATCGAGGCCGATGAACGCTCCGGCTTTGTCGCGGCGCGGCGTGTAGATTTCGATGGTCTGCATCTTGTTCGAGAACTCCGGGTTGCCGTGCACCTTCCAGCCGAACATGTTCGACGTCCAGGTGATCAGCGCGTCGCCATCCCAGAAGCCGATGGTGTCGCCGTACCACTGCGGCACATCCGGTCCGAGCCGCGGCACGGCGCCGTCCATCTTGAACGTGCGTCCGATATGGATGTTGGTGATGAAGTTGTCTGCGTCACCGGCCAGGAACTGCACCAGCGTGGGCGTGACGATCACCGAATGCGGCTGGTTGGTGACGGCGTGATAGTGCCAGCGGCGCATGAATCCTTCCGGCCAGCAGTACTGCGCCGGCCACTGCGGTGCGTTGGTGTGGGCGTCGTGATACGCCTCCTGCACCATCCGCGTCTTGTATTCGTCGGTGAGCAGCGAGAGGAGAGTGGGGTACTGGCTCCACAAGAGTTCGGCGTACCAGTTCTGGCCGCGGTGCCAGACGTAGCGGCCGCTCCAGTCACCGGGCACTGTGGCATAGGTATGCTCGGTCGGGCCGCCGCGGCCCTTTGCTTCCGCGAGGAGGGCTTCGTAATGCGCCTGCGCGGTGGTGAACGTGTAGGGGCTGACCATGGCGTCGCGCGGGTAGTCGCGATCGCAGTAGCCCCAGGCCGCTGACGCCGGCGGGTTGCTGCCGATCATCTTGCCGCGCCACTGCTGCTCGAGCCCGTACGGGCTGTTGCACCGGAAGTAGCGCGGGTCGCTCCACAACGCGCGGTCGGCGTAGAAGTCCTTCGACGTGAAGATGTCCACCTTCAGCGGCTCGATGCCCGCGGGCACGGCGCCGTCCCGCGCCGCGCCGAGGAACGAGGTGAAGCGTCCGCCGGTGGCCGGGCCGTCGAGTGGTCCAACCAGCCAATGCTGTCTCGGATAGCCGGCGATCTCGTGCGGCGGCATGGCCTCGATGTCCTCGGTGCTCCGCCACGTTTCCCACGGCGGCGCCGGCGACACCGGCGCGCCGCGGCCGGCGCTCGTGAATTCGGCCGTGGTCGCGGGCTCGCGAGCGCACGAGATCAGGAACGCTGTCGCAATTGCCATCAATGCCATGGCACCCCTAAAGGGGCGCCCTACGTTAGTAGTAGGGCACCGCTTCAGCGGTGCCGGGCTGAATCTCGGAGGGCACCGCTTCAGCGGTGCCGGGCTGAATCTCGGAGGGCACCGC
>JBOGIQ010000673.1:0-1673 GCA_050742535.1 Vicinamibacterales bacterium
GAAGACGTCGTGGAACGTCGCGGCGATCGCGCCGACGGCGAAGGACGGCCTGAATCGGATGGCGATATAGACGGTGATCGCCAGGATAGAGGCCAGTGTCGCGTAAAGGCCGCGCCGCTGCAGATCGGCGCCGATGATCGGGCTGACCAGGTCGCGTCGGACAATCGTGGTCTTCAGTCCGGCGGATGCAAGCGTCTTCTCGATCTGCTGCGCCTGCGTTTCCAGCGTCCGGCCGTCCTCCGCCTGCGGCAATCGCACGAGGATCTGCCCCTTCGACGGATCGTCGTACTGCTGAACCACCTTGTCGCCGGGGATAGTGTCGAGGGCGCTGCGGATTTCCCCTTCGGACGCCCCCTCGATGACGAACGCCGCTCCGCCGGAGAAATCGATTCCGAGCGGGAGACCGCCGGTCGCGATGACGAACACGCCGGCACCGATCACCACGAGCGACAGGATGATGGCGTGCCACCGCCAGCGCAGGAAATTGAAATTCGCGTTGGTAAAAATCTGCATATAACGCCCTAAATACTGATCGTCTGAACCTGCCGGCGCCGCGACAGCACCAGCTCGAACATCGTGCGGGAGACGAACACTGCCGTGAAGACGTTGGAAATCAGACCGATGGTGAGCGTGGTCGCGAACCCGCGAATGGTGCTCGTTCCGAACTGAAACAGGAACGCGGCGGCAATCAGCGACGACACGTGCGTGTCGACGATCGTCCACCACACGCGATCGAAGCCGGCATTGACCGCCGCCCGCGCGGCCTTGCCGGCCGCAAGCTCCTCTTTGATGCGCTCGAAAATCAGAACGTTCGAGTCGACGCCCATACCGATGGTCAGAATGAACCCGGCAATGCCCGGCAGCGTCATCGTCGCGCCGAGATACGCCATCATCCCGAGGAGAATCAACAGGTTGACCACAATCGAAACCACCGCGTTCAGGCCAGTCAACCGGTAGTAGAACAGTATGAACAGCACGACCATCACGAGCCCGCCGATCGACGCCAGCACGCCGGCCTCGATCGACTCGCGCCCGAGCGACGGACCGACTGTCCGCTCCTCTTCGTAGGTCAGGCTCGCCGGCAGCGCGCCGGATTTCAGCGTGATGACGAGATCGGCCATCTCCTCGCGGCTGATTCCGTAGATCTGACCGTTGTCCGTAATGCGGCCCTGGATGTTTGCCACCGACATCACGCGCTCGTCGAGGACGACGCCGAGCGGTTTGCCGAGATTGGCCTGGGTGAAATTGCCAAAGCGCTGCGCGGCGTCCTGCTTGAGGGTGAACTGCACCGCCGGGCGGTTGAACTGGTCGAGTCCCGGCGACGCACTGCGGAGCTCGTTACCGGACACGACCGACACCTTCTTGACGGCGTAATAGACCGTTCCCGCGGTGCCGGCAGTACCGGATCCTTCGAGGCGGCCGGGCAGAACCTCGACGTCCGACGGCAGCGCGTTGTTGTACGCCTGCAGGGCGGCTTCGCGCGTCGGGAACGGCGAGGGATTGTCAACCAGCCGGAACTGCAGCTGCGCCGTGGCGCGGATGACCTGCTTCGCCCGCTGCACCTCCGTGACGCCCGGCAGCTGGACGAGGATCTGATCGCGGCCGCTGTAGCGGGCGACGACCGGCTCGGCAACGCCAAGCTCGTTGACCCGGCGCTCGATCGTCTGCAGCGC
>JBOGIQ010000674.1:0-1670 GCA_050742535.1 Vicinamibacterales bacterium
GGGCGGCCAGGGCCAGGGCTCGCGCGGCCGCGGTGCAGCGGGCAGCGGCGGCGCTCAAAGAGGCACAGCAGCCCCGCTTCAAGTTCGACGACACCGGCGCCCTGGTTCCCGATCCGCGGGCAGAAGCCGCGATTATCTACAACCCGCAGACCGGCAAGGTTCTGTGGGAGTCGCACGCACAGGATCAGCGCTCCATCGCCAGCATTACCAAGGTCATGACGGCGGTCGTGTTCCTGGAGGACTCGCCTGACCTCTCTCAAGTCGTCACGGTGACGGCTGCAGACAGGAGAGGGGGATCGACGACCTACCTGAAGACCGGCGACAAAGTCACGAAGGAAGATCTCCTGCACTTGATGCTCGTCGCATCCGACAACGTCGCGTCGCGGGTGCTCGCGCGCAGCTCGTCGTACGGGTCTGAGGGCTTTATCGCGCGCATGAATCAGAAGGCGCTCGATCTCGGCCTGACGAGCACCAAGTACGCGGATACCTCAGGTCTGCTGGCCGCAAACGTCTCGTCCGCCTACGACATGGCGCGGCTGATCACCTTCGTGTCCACCGTGCCGCAAATCTCGAACGTCATGCAGAAGCAGGAATACACTGCGACGGCCGGGCGGCGAAAGATCAACATCCACTCGACCAATCAGCTTGTCCGTCAGGGCGACGTCGACGTGCAGGCAGGAAAGACCGGATTCATCACCAAGGCCGGCTACTGCCTGGCCACGCTGCTGAAGCTCCCGCAGGGCGGCCCGCAGGTCGCCGTGGTCGTTCTCGGTGCCAAGTCGAACGCCGGCCGTTTCTGGGAGACGCGCCACCTGTTCAACTGGCTCTCGTCGAAGGCGCAGGATCTGATCGGCGGCACGCCGGTCGAAGCCGTCGCCGCCGCGAATTAACCGTAGCTTCCGCCTTCAGGCGGAAGGTTCAGCTCGAGTACCCGCGCTGCATCGCTGCCGCATCCAGCGGCAGCGTCGCCACCGTATCGACCATCGGCATCACCGGGCGCGTCGCCCGGCGGCCGTCATACGCTTTCAAGTACCGCTTGCACGCGTCGCACGCGTAGACACGATATTTTCCGTCCGGCGTCGCGAACGACGTGATCCGCGATCGGTCGGCGTTGCGGCAGTACGGACATGTGAGTGCCTCGTACTTCCAGCGCAGCGTGCATCGCCCGCAGATCAGATGGCGCTCGGCGGCGGGCGTGATCACGGCAAAGTCCGGCTCCCCGCCGCACAGCCCGCAGTGCGGGTGCGTCCACAGCGCGAGCTCCTCGCGCTGCTGCAACACTTCCGCGCAGCGCGAGAGAAACGGCCGCATCGCCAATCCCAGAACCTGGCCGACGACCGCGTCGTCTCCTGCGGATTCAGCGGTGATGGCGGTCACGCCCACGGACGCCACAGCGTGCGATTCGGAGGCGCTGCGATACCAGTCGCCGGCCGCGGCGAGAAGCGTCATGTCGCGGCCCAGCGCCTGCACGCGCTGATGATCGGCGTCCTCGAGCGCGCCATGGCGGCGGAGGATGTCGGCCGTCTGCCGGACCAGCAGCCGCAGGTCCGTCAGGTCGAGCGGGATGTCTTCGAAGCGCAGGAGCGGGCGTGCCTCCGCCGTATGGCGCTTGACGACCTCGGCGGTGATGGCCAGCGAAGGGAGCGTGACCCGGCCCTGCACGCGCCGGA
>JBOGIQ010000675.1:0-1666 GCA_050742535.1 Vicinamibacterales bacterium
TGGCCCGGTGAGCGCCAGCATCCATCGGATGTCCGCGGCCGCCACCAGATGCCATGTCGGCCGCAGCACATGTGTGCGAAGGATGGCGCCCTTCGTCAACGCGCGTTCGATCGCGGCGTCGGTGGTCCGGCGCGTTCGCAGCGCCAGCGCCCACTTGGTGTCGGCGTACTCCTGCGCCTGCACGGCGCCGAGCCAGCTGACGGCGTCTTCAGGCCTGGCGAAGCGGCCTCCGGACAGACGCTGATTGCGGAGCCGTGATTGAGCGATATCCGTCATTGGGTGGCCTGGCCGATTCCGCCGTGGGGCGAACCCGTCGGGTTCGCCTGGCGAGCCTGAAAGGCTCGCCCCGCTGAGATAGCCGTTGGCACAGATCAGGCGGGAGACGGCATCCGGAAAGGCGGCGGCTGTGTGCCGTCGAGATCGGTGAAGCCGTACTCCTGTGCGAGTGCGCCGACTTCCAGGAGCTCGCCAGACTTGTCGAGGACGCGCGGATCCGACGCCAGCGCCACGATCGCCCGACCCAGGTAAAACGGCGTTTCCTTGGGCCCGCCCGGTCCGTCGAGCGCGTGCGCCGCACCAGCACGCGTGAAGGCTTCGACGATGCGCTCGGTGCGCATGAAGCCCGGCGCCAGCGCCACGGCCGCAACGTTGTGCTCGCGCAGTTCCTGCGCCAGGGCCCACACCAGATGCGACACGGCGTTTTTCGCGAGGTCGTAAAAGAGATTCTTCATGTACGGCAGCGCGCGCAGGTTCGCGGTCGTGCTGACGATGAGGCCGCGCCGCTGCGCGACCATCAATGGAGCCGTCAGACGGCTGGCTGTAAGGTGGGCACGGACGCCGGCGGTGAACATGCGGTCCCACTGCTGCAGCGACTGCTCCCAGAACGGCGCGATCGTCAGCGGCCGGCAGTCGGGATGCTCGTAGCCGCCCCAGACGTTGTTCACCAGCAGATCGAGCCGCCCGCGGTCGTCGCGGATCCGGGCGAACAGCGATTCGACGTCGGCGTCGGACGTGTGATCGCAGCGTACGGCAACGCCACGGCCGCCGCGTTCAGTCACCTCGCGGGCCGTGTCGTCGATCGTCCCCGGCACGTTGTCCGTCGTCGGATTGCCGTGAGTGCTGCGGCCGGTGACATACACGGTCGCGCCGATCGCTCCCAGTTCAAGGGCGATTGCACGGCCAGCGCCGCGGCTGGCGCCGGTGACGAGGGCAATAGTGTCTTTGAGTTTTGTCATGGATCCGCGAGCCGGCGATTATAGCGTCGACTCGCGGCGCGCTCAGAACGTGAGCTACTTCTTCGTGTTGGCGTCGGCCAGGCGAGCGGCCGACAGCGAATTGCGCATGCTGTAGTTGCCCTCGTGGCAGCCGTTTTCGTGAATCTGGGCGTTGACGAGCGCCATCGGAAACGACAGGTCGATGCGATCCTTGAACGATTTCGGATCGACGACAGAGGCTGCGTAGTCGATCCGGTTCGCCCCGGTGCGCGTCAATCGCTCGGTCACCACCTTGTCGCGTCCGGTGCCGACGCCGGCAAAGCTCGGCTGTCGATCGTTGAAGTTCCGCGTTTCGATGACCAGCGTCTCGCCTTCCCAGCGGCCCCGCGACGTCCCGGGCCACGTGCGCAGCGTGTCGGCCACCTGCGGCTTGCCGTCGAGAGGAATGATCC
>JBOGIQ010000676.1:0-1661 GCA_050742535.1 Vicinamibacterales bacterium
CATCGAGCCCCATCGCGACGCGCTCGCGCCACTGCAGAACGACGTGCTGTCGAACGTGGCGGTATTCGGAGTCTGGCTGTCGCTGCTCGTGTTCGCGATCCTTGGTCCTCGGTCGAGAGGCTAGGAGTCTGCGCGGCAGAAACGGCAACTCGTACTAACATACGGCATGCCGACGACCTTCCGTCCATGTTCGCCTGACCAGGCGTTGCTGTTTCCGCCCTCGCCGCGCGATTGGCTTCCCGAGGGTCATCTGGCGTTCTTCATTGCGGATACGGTCGCCGCGCTCGACCTGCAGGTGTTCTACGAGCCGTACGACGGGGACGGCCGCCGCAATCAACCGTTCGATCCGCAAATGATGGTCACCGTGCTCCTGTACGCGTACGCCACCGGCACGTTCTCGTCGCGGCGGATCGCGCGGAAACTGGAAGAGGACGTGGCCTATCGCGTCTTGGCGGCCGGCAATTTTCCGGCGCATCGGACGATCGCCGGGTTTCGTCAACAGCACTTGGCGCACTTTGAGACGCTGTTCGTGCAGGTGGTGGAAATCGCCCGCGAGACGGGTGTCGTGCAGCTCGGCGCGTTGGCGGTCGATGGGTCGAAGGTGAAAGCGAATGCGAGCAAGCACAAGGCGATGAGTTATGGACGGATGCGTGACGAAGCGACGCGTTTGCGCGAGGAGATCGCCGCGCTGACGACGCGGGCGGCCGCCACCGATGCGGCGGAAGATGCCGAGCACGGGCCTGATGTGCGAGGCGATGAGCTGCCGGCGGAGTTGCAGCGACGCGAAGACCGGCTCGCGAAGATCGCCGCCGCCAAAGCGCGGCTCGAAGCGCGCCAGGCGGAGGAGGATCGCGAGAAGGGCCGTACGCCCGACGATGGTCGGAAGAGTCGCGGGACCAAACCATTCGCCCGCGATTTCGGCGTGCCGCCCGACGACGCCCAAGACAACTTCACTGATCCTGAGAGTCGGATCATGAAGGCGTCGCACGGCTTCGACCAGTGTTACAACGGCCAGATCGCGGTCGATGAGGCGACGCAATTGATCGTCGCGACCGGCCTCACCAATTGCGCCGCCGACAACGCCGAATTGCTGCCATTGATCGATCGCGCCCAGGCGACGCTGGGAAACCCGCCGCCCGAGGTGCTGGCCGATGCGGGCTATCGGGGCGAAGCCAGCTTTCAGACGCTCGAGGCGCGGGGGATCACGGGCTACATTTCGCTGGGGCATGAAGTACGGCCGTCCAAGGCGCCGAACGCGGCGCACGTTGCGACGCAACGCATGGCGGCGCGGCTGGCCAGCGACCCGGGACGCGCCCGCTACCGTCGCCGCAAAGCGATCGTCGAGCCGGTCCTCGGCTGGATCAAAGAAGTCCTCGGCTTCCGCCGTTTTATGATGCGTGGACTGGTGAAGGCGCGGGGCGAGTGGAATATCGTCTGCCTCGCCACGAATCTGAAACGCTCACATCGCATCCAGATGGTGTGAAACGAAATACGCGAGCGGAGCCATGATGCCGTCAGTCCGACACGCGCACACGAGTACGATCCGGCGAGTGGCAGCGAACGCGGCGCTCTCACCGTCGAGCCGGGAGATGGGCGAACTGCACCGCTCACCTCGCGAAGAACCGCGTCACGACGTTTCTGCCGCGCGCGCTCCTAGGAGT
>JBOGIQ010000677.1:0-1656 GCA_050742535.1 Vicinamibacterales bacterium
TGACGTCGCGCATCGTCTATATGCACGACCCGGAGATTATCGACAGCGCAGGCGACGGTTTCCTCCGTGCCGGCGGTGCGTTCAAGCGGCTGCACGGAATGCCATCCGCCGATGCGGCGGAGCCGCTGGAGGTCTTCGGCATGTGCGGCGCGGCCTGCCTGATGCCGAAATCCGTATTCCACGAGCTGGGCGGATTCGACGAGGATTTCTTCGCGTCTCACGAGGACGTCGACCTGTCCTATCGCGCGCGGCTTCGCGGATACCGTGTGCGATATGTCCCGGAGGCGATCGTCCGTCATCAGGGCAGCGCGACGCTCGGACGGCAGAGCGCGCGCGCGGTGTATTACGGCCAGCGGAATCTCGAGTGGGTCTACCTGAAGAACTCGCCGGCGTCGATCCTGCTTCGCACGGCTGCCGGACACGTTGTCTACAACGTAGCCGCCGCTGTCCACTTCGCGCGGGCGGGCCAGGGCCTGGCGTTCGTTCGCGCCAAGGGGGCGGCCTTAGCGGCGCTGCCAGCGACATTGCGGAAACGCGCCGCCGTCCAGCGCGCACGCCGCGTCGCCGCCGGAGAGATCTGGCGCCTGCTGGAACCGCGGTGGCTTGGCCTCAAGAGGCGCGAAAAGCGCTTCGATCAGGGCGTCGCGCGCGTCGGCCCATGACACCAGCGCTGGGCGCCGTCATCGTGAACTACAACGCGGGTCCGGAACTGCGCCGGGCGCTCGAGTCGATCGACCGCGAGACGGGTGGATCGTGGCAGGGTGTCGTCGTCGACAACGCGTCTGCCGACGGCAGTGAGGCCGCGGCCATGGAGTTTGCCCAGGTCCGCCTCGTGCGCAACTCCGAGAACGCGGGCTTTGCCCGCGGGGTGAATCAGGGGATTCGTGAGTGTCCAGCGGATCGCATCGTGATCATGAACCCCGACTGCCGGCTGATGCCGGGCTCACTGCCTCCGCTCATGGCGGTGCTGGACTCCGACCCGCGGTGCGCGATCGTCGCACCGCTCGTCCGCGATCCCGATGGGTCGCCGCAGGGGAATGCGCGCGGCGATCCCGACATGCTGACCGGCCTGTTTGGACGTTCGAGTGCGCTCCGCCGAACGCTTCCGGCACTGGACGTCGCACGCCGCAACGTGATCGTCGGCACGGCGGACGATGCCTCGACCACCGTGGATTGGGTCTCCGGAGCGTGCATGCTCGTGCGTCGTGACGCCTTTGTCGGCGTCGGCGGCTTCGACGAGCGGTACTTCATGTATTGGGAGGATGCCGACCTGTGCCGTCGCCTTCGGGCGCATGGCCACACGATCCGTTTCGCGCCGGCCGCCGCGGCCGTGCATCGGATCGGCCAGTCGAGCCGAACGGCGCGGACCCAGTCCATTCGGGCGTTTCATGACAGCGCCTACCTTTACTATGCGACGCACGTCGCCCCGGGGGTGCTCAACCCCAAACGATGGATCGCGCGCGCGCTGCTGGCGAGCCGCTGCTGGTGGAAGTGCGCCCGCACTTTCCCGGTGCGCTCAATGGGAACGGAGGGGACGGAGGGAACGGTCTCACAGGAGGAACGAAGAAACGGAGACGAACGGAGTTTTTAACGACGAAGGAGACGAAGATCAAGAAAGCCGCTGGAGGCCGTTCGATTGGCCGCCGATCGCGGCTG
>JBOGIQ010000678.1:0-1635 GCA_050742535.1 Vicinamibacterales bacterium
GACCGAAGCCGTGCGCTTTGGCGACGTGTTCGTGCTGCTGCGTCCGCAGAAGCCGACCGGGCCGACGCGCGGCACCACCTTCGATCACATCGGCTTCGCCGTTCCGAACGTACCCGAGTTTGCTGCGCGCGTGGTCGAACGCGGATACGGCCGCACGGTCGGTCGTGAAACCGCCACCGCGGCCGGCGCGGCGCCGGCGGCTCCGTCGCCGGTGTACGGGCGTTTCGAATACCTCGTCGGGCCGGACGGCGTGAAGATCGAACTCGTCACCAATATGGCGCCGAACGCGCCGCCGATCGTCCACCATCACGTGCACTTCACCAATCCGCAGTTCGTCGAGATGGGCCGGTGGTACATGAAGGCGCTCAACGCGACGGAGCGTCCCGGCGCCACCGACTTCTTCTTCGGCGCTGATCTTCCCGGCATCGGCTACATGCTCAACTTCTTCCGCTGGGAGCCGAAGGAAACGCTCGTGGGTACGGCCGGGCGTGCCGTCGATCACGTCGGATTCGAGGTCCGCGGCCTGAAAGAGTTTCTCGGCACGCTCCCGGCGAAGAGCATCAGTCTGACGACCCTTCTGGCGCGCGAGCGCGCGTTAGGCGACGTGGACCGCGCGGTGATTACCGATCCCTGGGGAACGGTCATTGAGCTGACCGAAGGATTGGAAAGGACGGCACGATGATTCGCGCAGCATTCGTCGTCACGCTCGGCATCACGGCAGCCGCGTGCAGCGGCGCGGAGACCACCAACGCGGAAACGAAAACGGTAGAAACGAGCACAGGAGAGGCCGACCTTCAGGTCGGCCTTGCACCAGACTTCGAGGTCGATCCGCTCTGGCCGAAGCCGCTTCCCAATCACTGGGTGCTCGGCTCGACAATCGGCGTTTCGGTGGATGACCAGGATCACATCTGGATCCTGCATCGTCCGGGCGCCGTCGACGACAACTTCAAGGCCGCAGCCGTCACCCCCCAAGTCGGCCGGTGCTGCACGCCGGCGCCGCCGGTCCTCGAATTCGATCAGGACGGCAACCTGCTGCGGCACTGGGGCGGTCCAGGCGAGGGCTATGAATGGCCAACCAGTAACCATGGCCTCACGGTGGACCACAAAGGCAATGTCTGGATCGGCGGCAACGATGAAAAGCAGGACACCCACGTCCTGAAGTTCACTCGCGACGGGAAGTTCCTGCTGCAGATCGGCCGGCAGGGCATCCACAAGGGCAGCAACGATCCGGAACATCTCTGGCGACCCGCGAAGATCTTCATCGAACCGATGGCCAATGAGGCCTACATCGCCGACGGATACGGCAACCGCCGTGTCGTCGTCTTCGATGCCGACACGGGCAAGTACAAGCGCCACTGGGGCGCATATGGCGCCAGGCCCGATGACGCCGATATCGGCAACTACGATCCGGCGGCGCCTCCGGCGAAGCAGTTCCGGACGGTCCACTGCGTGATCGTCTCGAAGGACGGGTTCGTCTACGTCTGTGATCGCGTCAACGATCGCGTTCAGGTTTTCAGGACCGACGGCACGTTCGTCAAGGAGGCCTTCTTCGAGACGAAGACCATTCGCTCCGGGTCGGTGTGGGACATGACGTTCTCGCACGATCCGCAGCAGGCCTACATCTACCAGGTTGAC
>JBOGIQ010000679.1:0-1631 GCA_050742535.1 Vicinamibacterales bacterium
GGTGAGGCCTTCGTCGTCGAGGTCTTCGCCGCCGCGCAGGAAATAACACGCCGGCTCATCGCCCTCGTCGGCCGTCCCCGTCAGCAAGAACTGGAGCCCGTGCCACGCCTTCTCGATATCGATGCTTTGCTCCGTGTCGGGAGCAGGAGACGAATCGTCATCCGCGGAATCAGGATCCACTTCGGTGATCGTGATCGGCGTCAGCCGCAGAAGCCAGCCGAGAAGTCCTTTCGGGCGTACCTCCCTGACACGTGGCGCGCTTCCATCGTCGGGGTCGAGAAAGGCGGCGAGTGCTGCCGGGTCGGCGAGCAGACGCGCGATGTCCGATTCGGTCGCGCGGTGCAGGCTGCACGTCATGCCCATATCAGAATTGTCTCCATTTCGGATGTGTATGGGATCATCGGTCGTGACGAAGCGATACACCCGATGCGCCTGGGCCGGGACGAACAACCCGTTGATGCTGGAATACCACGATCGCGAGTGGGGCGTTCCGGTCACCGACGATCGCACGCACTTCGAGTTCCTCGTGCTCGAAGCGGCGCAGGCAGGGTTGAGCTGGTCGATCGTGCTGAGCAAACGCGAAGGCTATCGCCGCGCGTTCAGCCAATTCGACCCGGCCAAAGTCGCGCGCTACACGACGCCGCGTGTGGAGAAGCTGGTCGCCGATCCCGCCATTATCCGCAACCGCATGAAGATCGAGGCGGCCGTCCGCAACGCGCGGGCATTTCTTGCCGTTCAGGACGAATTCGGGAGCTTCAATGCCTATTGCTGGCAGTTCGTCGATGGGCGGCCCCGGCTGAATCGCTGGAAGACGATGGGCGAGATCCCGGCGACATCGCCGGAGTCCGACGCGTTCAGCAAGGATCTGAAGCGCCGCGGGTTCAGTTTCGTAGGGTCGACCGTCATCTACGCACACATGCAGGCGGTCGGCATGGTGAACGACCATCTCGTCAGCTGCTTCAGGTATCGAGAAATCACGAAGGTGTGACGCCTGGCTTCGGAACCGTCATCCGATTGTCGTGTGGTGGGGCCCGGCGTCCAAATTCAGGCGTGATTCTGTTTGTATCCTGCGTTCCTGGCGTAGGCGTAAGGGTTGCACGCGCCGGCCCGAATGCGCGCGTCCGTTCGGGCCGTCGTCATTGTCCTGGCCGTCACCGTAGTCGGCTGTGCCTCTCGAGCGAAGGCTCCCGCTCCCGCTCCAACGCCAACTCCGCGTACGTCGTCAGCCGGCGGCCGTGCGCTTGATGTGCGGGAGGGGCTGGCGTCGTATTACGCCGACTGGTTCAACGGGCGGACGACCGCCAGCGGAACGATCTTCAGCAACAACGAGCTGGTCGCAGCGCATCCATCGTACCCGTTCGGTTCTCTCGTCCGGGTGGTCAACCTCCGAAACAAGCGATCCATCGATCTCCGCATTGTCGATCGTGGACCCGCGGCCGCCCCTCAAGCGCGCGGTGTGATCATCGACATCTCACGTGCCGCCGCCGAACGGCTCGGGTTCATCAACGCCGGCCGGACGCGCGTGCGTGTCGAAGTGCTGCGGTGGGGCGATAACTAGCGTGTAGCGCGGATTTGTGGGGCGAGCCTTGTCAGGCTCGCCTCGCGCCACGCGACGCAGTGCCGGACGCGGC
>JBOGIQ010000680.1:0-1625 GCA_050742535.1 Vicinamibacterales bacterium
GCGCCGACCAATCGAACGGCCTCCGTTCGTCTCCGTTCCTTCGTTGCTCCTGTGAGACCGTTCTCTCCGTCCTCTCCGTAGCCTCCTATCGTGCGAAAGGCGTCGCGGCGACAATGCCGTCGCCCTCGCGGATCGTGATGATCTGATTCGCGGCAACGTTCTCGATCACGTCGGTCCGGCCGGCCGGCCACCGAATGTCCAGCCGATCGGCGCGGCTGAGTGCCGCCAGGCCGAAGTGCTGCCGCATGTCGTTCTGTGCCAGATAGCTCGAGCCGGCCTTGACCTCGCGGATCTGTGAGCGTCCTCCGGCCGTCAGGCGGAGCCGCGCGCCGACGCCGTCGCGGTTGCTCTTGGTGCCGACGAGCCGGACGAGGATCGCGTTGCCAGGCTGTCCATCGTTGCGGATCAGGTCCGCGCTCTGCCCGTTGTTGGTGACGAGCAGATCGAGGTCGCCGTCGTTGTCGATGTCGCCTGCGGCAAGGCTGCGCCCGACTTTCTCGGCGGCGAATCCCGGGCCGGCGCCGGCGGTCACGTCCGTGAAACGGCGCGACCCGCTATTGCGGAAGAGCAGCTTGCGCTGGGCGTGCGTCGCGCCGGCGCGAAACATCGGCGCGTTGTCGATGATGTGCCCGTTGGCGATCGCCAGATCGACCTGCATGTCGCTGTCGGCGTCGAAGAACGCCACCCCAAAGCCGACGAACGGCAG
The DNA here is from genome assembly GCA_050742535.1 of Vicinamibacterales bacterium. Classification (GTDB taxonomy): domain Bacteria; phylum Acidobacteriota; class Vicinamibacteria; order Vicinamibacterales; family UBA2999; genus Gp6-AA40. Next base: position 707 of record JBOGIQ010000680.1, read on the forward strand.
CGTGGCCGGGCCGATGCCGCTCTCCGGCGTGGCATACGCGAAGAGCTGCCGGCCGAGCCCCCGATACAGGCTGTGCATTTCGAAATCGAGATTGGTGACGACGAGATCGAGCTGCCCGTCACCGTCATAGTCGGCGGCATCGGTGCCCATGCCCGCGCGCGCCTTGCCGTCACTCGCCACGGCGACGCCGGCGCGAAGCGCAATCTCCTCAAAGCGCCACGGCCCGGTCCGCCGAAACAGAAAGTTCGGCATGCTGTCGTTGGCGACAAACACCTCGGGCCACCCGTCATCGTCATAATCGGCAATCACCACGCCGAGGCCGTTGCTGCGAACCGTCCCGATGCCGGAATCGGCGCTGACATCCGTGAACGTGCCGTTGCCGTCGTTGCGGTAGACGATATTCGCCAGCGGGTCGAAGTTCAGTGGATGACAGTAGAAGCGCGTCTTGAGCCTCGCGTTCCCGCAGAAGGGGTTCCGTACCGGCTTATTCGTGGAGTCCGGCTTATTCGTGGAGTCCGGCTTTAGCCGGATATCCACATAGTTGGTCACGAACAGGTCGAGATCGCCGTCCCGGTCGAGATCCGCAAAGGCGCAGCCCGCGCTCCAGAGCGGCGCGCCGACGCGGGCCTTCTGCGTCACGTCGGTGAACACACCGCCGCCGGCGTTCCGATACAGCGTGTTCGGTCCGACATTCGTGACATACAGATCGACGCGGCCGTCGTTGTCGTAGTCGCCGGCGCAGGCCCCCATTCCGTACTCGCGATGGTGAATGCCCGACTGCGCGGTGACGTCCTGGAAGGTTCCGTTGCCCCGATTCCGGAACAGGCGATGCCGTGCCTGGCGCGCGGCTGCCGCGTCCGCGATCGAGCCACCGTCCACGAGAAAAATGTCGATCCAGCCATCGCTGTCGTAATCGAAA
>JBOGIQ010000681.1:0-1604 GCA_050742535.1 Vicinamibacterales bacterium
TGACTTGCGCTCGTAGGGCGCCCCTTCAGGGGTGCCCATTCGGTCGATGAACACGTCCTCCACCGTCGGCGACGTGGGTACCACTTCCGCGTCGGCGAAACCGGCGTCGGCGAGGTAGCGGCGAAGTTCGCCGGCGATGACATCCACAGGGACATCCCGGCGCACGTCCGTCACGTGATGCACGTCGCCGAACGGCAGCACGCTGTGGACGTGCGGAAACGAACGTAGCGCGCTGAGCGCGGCGTGGCGCGCCCCCGCGCGGACGGCAAACAGCGGGCGATCGAGCGATGCCGCAACGGCGGCGGGTGTATCGAGCGCAATCACGCGGCCGCCCTGGATCAGGGCCACGCGATCGCAGCGGGTGGCTTCGTCCATGTACGGCGTGGAGACCACGACCGTCATCCCCTGCTGGCGCAGGCGGCCGAGCAGATCCCACAGCTCGCGGCGCGACACGGCGTCGATGCCGGTGGTGGGCTCGTCGAGAAACAGGATCTCCGGCCGGTGCACCAGCGCACAGCAGAGCGCCAGCTTCTGCTTCATCCCGCCGGAGAGCGCGGCGGCCCGGCGGTCCCGGAATGGCGCAATCTGATCGTAGATAGGAGCGATGTGCTCGTGCTCCCGTTCCGGAGTGGTGCCGAAGACAGAGGCAAAGAACCGCAGGTTCTCGTCCACGCTCAGGTCCGGGTAGAGCGAGAAGCGGCCCGGCATGTAGCCGACGCGGCGGCGCAGCGCCCAGAGATCCCGCACCACGTCGAGCCCGAGGACGCGCGCGTCGCCGGAATCCGGTGTCATCAGCGTGACGAGAATGCGGAAGAGCGTGCTCTTCCCACCGCCGTCCGGGCCGATGAACCCGAACAGCTCGCCCGCCTCGACGTCGAACGACACGGTGTCGAGCGCGCGGGTCTCGCCAAACTGCTTGCGCAGGCTACGGGCGCTGACCGAACTGGACATCGACGGGCATCCCGAGCTTGAGCAGCCCCTTGCTGTTATCCACGCGAATCTTGACGGCGTAGACGAGATCCGCACGCTCGTCGCGCGTCTGCACCGGCGTGGGCGTGAACTGCGCCTCGCTGGCGATCCACGTGACCGTGCCGGGCAGCGACTGCCTCATATCTTTGCCAACATCCACCGTCACCGTCGCCTGCTGGCCCACCTGCACGGATGCGAGCTGCGTTTCCGCGATGTAGGCGCGGACGTCCACGACCCCGAGGTTGGCGATGGCGTACAGCGGCTGCCCGGGCTGAACGAACTCGCCTGCCTCCGCATAGGTCGTGAGCACGGTGCCGTCGACGGGGTTGGTGATCGTGGTCTTGCGCAGACGGTCGGCGACCAGTTCCACCTGCGCCGCGGCGGAGCTCGCCTGGCGCGTTGCCGTGCGCCGCTGCGCGTCGATCGCCGCAAGCTGACCGGAGTGCACGGCCACCTGCCGCTCGTAGGCCTCGATCTGCGCTTTCTGGGCGCGCTGCTGCTCTTCGAGCACGCGCACGTCGCGCTCGGCCTGATCGAGCTGCTGTGTCGTCGCCGCGGACTGATCGATCAGGCGTTTCGTGCGGTCAAGTGCCCGCTGGGCGATCACGAGCTGTGAGGTGATCGCGCCAAGCTGC
>JBOGIQ010000682.1:0-1597 GCA_050742535.1 Vicinamibacterales bacterium
CCGGTCGAGTAGACCGTCCGCGCGCTCCGATCACTCATCCATTCAGATTACTCCGACCAGGTCCCGCGCCGATTCGGCCCCTCGTTCGGAAACGCGTGGATTCTCCAAACCTGGAATGCCGCGCGTTGCCGTGACGACGCCACGCGCGCCGTTGAGTCTCTCGGCACGGTAGCCAAAGATGGAGATGGAGCGGCTACCGAGGAGTCTCCTCGCCGCGGGAATGGCTGTCAGCGCGCCGACCGCGATCAGCGTCCATCCGATCGCTCGTCGTTTCGTTTGGTTCATCCGGCCGGACGCGAGAAGCCCCAGGCCCGCGCCAATGGCACCCCGGGTCCCCGCGATCATCGCCTCTTCAGGAATCGTAAGCGGAATCTGACGCATATCGTTCCTCCAGCGCCGGATCGTCCGTCAGACGGGGCGTCAGGGCTGTGCATTTTCGGCAGCACCCACCGCCTCGGCTAGACTACCGCGATGCTTCCGAGACTGGCAGGTGTTCTCGTATTCACGGCGGCAGTCGCATTCCTCTTCAGCGTCGGCAGTTCGGAGGCGGATGCGCAGGCTGGACGCGCAGCTGGGCAAAGCACCAACTGGCCCACCTACGGTGCGAACCTCGCGAGCCATCGCTACTCTGCCGCGGACCAGATCACGAAAGACAACTTCGGCCAGCTCCAGATCGCCTGGCGGCTCAAGACCGACTTCCTCGGCCCGCGTCCCGATACGCTCTACTCCGCCACGCCGCTGCTCGTTGACCGCGTGTTGTACACGACGGCCGGCATGCGCCGCGCGGTCATCGCGCTCAACCCGGCGAGCGGAGAGATGCTGTGGATGCACGCCGAGGACGAGGGTGTCCGCGGTCAGAACGCGATTCGCACCGGCGCCGGACGCGGCGTTGCGTACTGGGCGACCGCAAACGGTTCCGATCGACGAATCATCTACGTCACGCCCGGATACCGGCTGAAGGCGCTCGACGCCAGGACTGGCATCCCGATCTCCACGTTCGGCAAGAACGGCGCGGTCGATCTGAAGCGTGAGGCCGATAGCTCGACGGCAAGCAGTTCATCGTCCTGGCGGTCAGCGGGAACGACGGCGCGGAGCTGCTGGCGTATTCGCTTCCCTGATCCCAACGAACCACCGACTACGAACGTCCAACGCCATGCGAACCTTTTGTGGCGCTGTGACCTCTTAGCTTGAAACCTTCCTCACACACGCGAGGACGCATATGAATGCAATCAGAGTCGCGCTTGTTGTGTCGGCGCTCACCGGAATCGTGTATGGCCAGGCTTTCGAAGCTGCATCGATTCGTGAAAACCCGGAGGCTACTAAGGGAGGACTCCGAAGCATAATCGCACCCAATCCAGGCAGTGTGACCCTTCGGAACACGACGCTGCGGGAGGCGATCCGCTGGGCGTACGATGAACCGGGCGCCCGGATTGGGGTTTTGGGCGGTCCCGAGTGGGCCGATACCGTTCGATACGACATCGTTGCGCGGCCAGCGGCGGCCTCGTCCACCGATCAGCTGCGGCTCATGCTGCGGGCCCTGCTCGCGGAGCGATTCAAGCTGGCGGTACGTGCGGACAAGAAAGAAAGCTCAGTTTAC
>JBOGIQ010000683.1:0-1590 GCA_050742535.1 Vicinamibacterales bacterium
CGCATTCGGTTTGACGCAGAGCGTGCGGGTGCTCAGCGTGCTGGCGCTGATGGCAGCCGGCGCGTTCGCGTGGTGGCGCCTTCGAGGCGACGACCAGCGGATCTGGCTCGCCGGCGTGCTGCTTGCAGCCGTGAACCCGATGGAAATCGTGCTCCAGCGCAAGCTGTGGGCGCAAAGCATCCTTCCCATCGTCGCCCTGCTGCTGCTGTGGCTGTGGATGGACCGGAAGCGATCGTGGCAGCACGCCGCCGGCCTCGGGGCCGTCGCAGCGGTCATCGCGCAAATTCATCCGTCCGGCATGTTCGTCGTCGCAGCGTTCCTCGCCGGGGCGCTATGGGACACGGAGCGCCGAAAGGTTCACTGGGCCGCTGCCGCGCTCGGATTCGCCGCGTTGGCGTGGCCCCTGTATTTCTGGGTCGGACATGTCTTCGAGATGGCAACCGGCGCAGCCCCAGGCGCGTCGTTGCCCATGTCGCCGAAGACATGGCTGCTGAACGTCGCCTCGTTCCGGTACGTTCACCTGCTGCTGTCGAACGTCGCCGGCGTCGCGATGCGGCACTCGCTCGGGTCGCATTTCGCCGCATTCGTCGCGCACCCGGTCGTCTTCGTCGCGCATGTCGCGTTAATCGTCATGACGCTGTTCGCGCTCGGACGCTGGCTTGTGCGCCGCTGTCCACTGCCCGTCAACGAACTGAAGCCGCTTCTTGTGTGGGGATTGCTGGGCGCCGGCATCCTCATCACCGCAGCAGGCGTCTTCGTGCAACGCCACTACTACCTTGGATTGTTCCCGCTGCCGCACGTGGCGTTCGCGCTCGTGCTGCGCGGGAACAAATCCTGGATGCCGGTGTATGTCGTGGCCGCGCTACAGCTCGTCGTCTCGGCGGCGTTCCTGATCTTCATTCACGCCAACGGCGGTGCGCCGGGAGCGGAATTCGGTCCGCTGCCATGAACCACGAAGACCGTTACTTCTGCCCAGCCGCCCTGGCTTCATCGGCGCGCGCGGCGCTCAGGATGTTCCGCATCGCGTAGTTGCCCTCGTGACAGGCGTACTCGAACAGCGGCTGGTCGGGATCTGCCGTCAGGCGCATCGCGTAGGTCCACGGCCGCACCCAGGTCTCCGGATCGTCGATCGTCATCGACCACTCGATGACGCCTGGCGCCGTCGGCACGAAACGCTCGATCAGCTTCTGTTGCGGCGACCCGTTCCGATAGGGCGCACGCAGGTTCATCGTTTCGACAACGAGGGTGTTGCCTTCCCAGCGGCCGCGGGCATCACCCATATGTGAACGCTGGCCGTTACGCGGACTGTTATCGAGTCTGATGACGCGGGTCTCGTGCACCATCTCATAGCGGATGGCCACCATGCCGGGCGCCTGCGTGATGTCGTAGGCGTTGCCGTAAATGGCCGGCGTCATCGAGCCGGGGAACCCGCGCGTGATGCAGCGGTCGTAGAGGCTGCGGTCGAGCCACGAATCGGCGCGTCCCCCTTCCCCGAAGCCGCCACCCCGTCCTGCGGCGGCAGCCGCGCCGCCCGCTCGTCCGGCGGCACCGGCGGCACCCGCGGCCGCTGGAGCAGCGCCACGCCCACCG
>JBOGIQ010000684.1:0-1585 GCA_050742535.1 Vicinamibacterales bacterium
CGCCGTCAGAAATCCACCCGCACCGGGGCCAACATGGCACGTCACGCAGTGCACGCTGCCGTGCGTGCCGCTCTGGTGGGCGACGAACTCCGGCTCCATCACGGTGTGACAGGCCTGCCCGCAGAACGCCTGCGACTCCGTGTATTCCACGGCGCCGAAACTCGCCATCGACACGATCGCGAGGTTGACGAACGTCGCCGCGATGAGAACGAAAACGGTCCGGCGGATCGCCGGGTCGTTCAGATCGATTCGCGGCCAGGCCGGGCCGGAGACACCACGGGCGAGACGGCGTTTCTCGAGCCGCAAGCCAACGGGTATGCACAGCAAACCGACGATGAACAGCGTCGGCACCAGCAGGAAGACGACAAGACCGGTATACGGGTTCTGAAGGTAGCCAGCGGCATGGACCGCCATCAGGAAGAGAAACAGCAGGGCGCTGGCCGTAGTCAGCGCTACACCGATCCGCGAGATCGGGTTGCGAAGCGCAGTGACGACGAAACCGGGGCGCATGGCGTCCGCCGACTATTTCTTCTTCAAGCTCGCCAGATAGGCAACGACGGCATCGAGATCTTCCTTGGCGAGGTTCGGATACGCACGCATCGGAGGCTTCCGCTCTGCTTTCGTTTTCTTCATCATTTCCACAGGATTCACCACCCACGCGCGGACCTCGTCCGCGGTCAGGCGGGTGCCCACGTCGTCGAGCGCGCCCTTTTGATTACCCTTGCCGGCGATTGAATGGCAGGCGGAACACTTCTGGTCGGCGTACACCTTGATTCCACGCTCGATCTGCGCTTTGTCCTGCGCGGCGGCACTCGGAGTAGCGGCGAGCAGGATACCCAGGATGAAAACTGCCTTCACGACGTTCACCACGACGACCCCCTATGGAAGTGGGTGAAGGGAACCAGCGAAATTAGCGAGTGATTTTCTTGCAGTCAGATTGTAGCTGCGAAACCCGTGAAGGAAGCGGCTCTCTGGCAGACACTGCAGACATCAAGCGGTGCGAAATTTTTCACGCCGGCCACTGCTCGACTGACGTCAGAGCGTTCGAACGTTGTACTCGACATCGTCCAGCTCCAACTCGATGTAGGGAAAGTATCCGTTCGACGTATGCCACCGAGCTTCGCCGCCTGACCAGATGCGGAGCGGTCCGAATGCGCGATACGACCCGACGGGTGTCGACCAGCGGAGTTTCGTCATGAGAGCGCCGTTCCGGGATGCTCGATACCGGTCGTCGGACACGAAGTCGATCAGTTCCCCGCTGCTGTTGAAGGACAGTTCGGCTCGGACCGCGACACCGGCGTTGACGAACCGGACGCCTACCCCGCCGCCGTCGAGCTCTTCCCAGACGAGCACGGGGTCCAGGAGCGCCGCCGGCGCGATCAGACACATGTCGTTCAGGAACGTCACCGTTTCACTCTGAAACATCTCGGGGCCAGTCAGGCTCACGATTGAAATGACGCCGCCGACCCTGATGTCCATCGATGCCGAGCCGTCCGCGTACCGGTGATAGCCCTGCACCGGCGCGCCGAACATCGAGCTGGTCAGGTAGAAGAAGCGTTTTCGTTCCCGAACGAACGTGTACTGC
>JBOGIQ010000685.1:0-1582 GCA_050742535.1 Vicinamibacterales bacterium
GAATCAGGGGCATCGTCGATCCGCAGATACATGGGCACGGTCAACCAGGCCATGGACGAGCGCATGGCCGGGCTGAATGTGTTGGGGCAGAGCGTGAGGGTCGCAAGTCCCGTGCCCCGCTTATCGGAGACGTCGCCTTACATCTCTCGGCACAATCAGGTGGATTGTGGTGGCCGGCACTTCGACTCGAGAAGCGCTCCGCCGGAGCGCACGTCAGATCCGCATGCCGGATTACAAGTCTGGTGGAGGGGCGACGCCTGGTCTTTGCGTACGGCAGATCGTGAGTGGCAGTGCTAGTGGGTCACTTTGAATTTGCAACTGTCGTGTGGGGCTTGTCCGTCGCCGCTTGACTGCGGAATCCCTGCCTCTTAGCCAACGTAGCCCGGAATGTGCTCACCGGCCGTGAGGTGCGTTTGCACCGACCCGCGTCAGAAGCTTTGCACCGACCAGCGTCAGGGGGAATCGCACCGTCTGCGAAGCCGCATCGCACTATTCGAGCGCGGCCCGCACGATCGGTCGCGTCAGGCAGGTCGGTCCCCCAGCGCCCTTGACGCTGATTTCGTGTCCTGCGTATTCGACGACCTCGACGCCGGCCCGTTCGAGCGCGGTGCGCGTCCGTGGATTACCAGCCAGCATCACACAGCGGCCAGGGCCGAGCGCGAGCACGTTACCGCCCATCGAATCGAACTCCTCGTCCAGAACTTCGACGAGCCGATAGCCGCGCCCGAGCAGAAGCTTGCGGAACGGCACGGGCAGGAGCGGGGAATAGACGACTGCCACATCGCGGTCTACGGGACTGAGCAGCGACATCAGGTGCATCACATCGCTCTCGCCGCGCCAGTGGGGAAGAGGCACGTCGATCACGTCAATGGATTCGCCGAGCAGCACGCGCAGTTGACGGATTCCCTCGGCGTTGGTCCGGTAGCCCCGGCCGACGAGCAGCGTGCGCGCGTCGAGCCAGACCACGTCCCCGCCTTCGAGCAGACCGGGCGGTTCGATCTGCCCGTACACGCGGCACCCGGATCCGAACGATTCGATGGCACGGCGTTGCGCCTCCGGTTCGGTCTCGCGTGTCTGCTTGCCCATCCGGCACAGGATGATTCCCTTCGGACTCACAATCGACGCATCGCGGGCGTAGACGGAGTCGAGCGTCGTGCCGGTGTCGCGCGGCAGAAGGTGGACGATGACTCCGGATGCCCGCAGGATGTCGAGCAGCCGCTCGTACTCGTCCACTGCCGCGCCGTAATCGGGCGCGGCGGTGAAATTGAGCGCCTTCCACTGTGCGGCAATCGTCTGTTCGTCGACGAACGCGTCGCGCGCGTGTTTCATCACCACGCTGACCAGCCGGCCGACCTCCGACAGCGCTCTACGAGTGGTTGGATCTATTTCCATCGAATAAGGATCGACTCGCGGTCGAAGAGCGACACCGCCGCCCGCAGCACGAGCAGGTTACCGGCCGTCAGTACTGCGCCAATCGCAATCAGGATTGTTCCGCTCAGCACGACACCGCCGACGAACTGGGCCACCTGCAGCACGCCGACGGGAATGATGAGGACGATGGCGCCGAGCTGCTGCGCGCTGC
>JBOGIQ010000686.1:0-1566 GCA_050742535.1 Vicinamibacterales bacterium
GTACTACTGTGTTACGAAGCATCAACCGGTCTCCGGCGAACGTCCACACGAGCGACACGGCAGTCGTGGCAGGAGCGCGCGCGCCAGGAGTTCGTACGCCGTGGCGATCGAGGTGGGGACGTGGCGTTCAGGCCGCACCGGGAGCGCCCCGCGGCGTGAAACCTTTGGGAAGGCGAGCGGGTCGGAGGAAGGCGAGAGGCGCTGGGGGGGAAAACCTCGCGCGCTCGGCGGCGAGGTAGGCATACGCCGCGATACATAACGCGCCATGATGATGAAATCCGCGCCAGCCGCGGCCCTCGAAATGGTCGAGCCCGAGCTCGTCCTTGAGTTCCTGATAATCGCGCTCGATGCGCCAGCGCAGCTTGGCGAGGCGGACGAGGTCGGTGACGGGTGTCGTCTCCGGCAGGGTCGCGAGCCAATACTTCGTGGGCTCGGCGTCGCCCCGCGGCCACTCGATCAGCAACCACTCTTCCGGCCGGGGCTCCGTACGCTCCTCATCGCGATGGGCGGGCCGCACGCGCAGCCGCGTGAAGCGGGAGCGCATCGCGCCGCGCGTCCCTTCACGCCACGTCACCGTCCGCCACGCCGTCGGCGGCAGCGCGACGGCCAACTGCTTGAGGCTCTGCGGGGTGTGGGTCGCGGTGCGCCGCACGTGCGTGGGCGGCCGGCCGCGGCCCTTCCAGCGCTTCGGGGGCCGCGGCGCCTCGCCCGGCGGCCACGCCGTCGTCTCTTTCTTCACGCCGACGACGTACGCCAGCCCCGCGGTGGTGAGCGCCTCGCGAAATGCGGTCGTGTCGCCGTAGCCGGCATCCGCGAGCACGGGGGCGCGCGGCACGCCCTCGGCCTGCACGGCCTGGATCTGCCCGAGCGCGATCTGCCACTTCGGCTGAAACGTGATGTGGTCGGGTACGCCGGCGGTCCGCCGGCGGCGACGATCGCGCGCCCAGCTCTCCGGCAGGTAGAGCTGATAGGCCACCGGCAGGCTCACGGCCTCGTTGGCCACCGACACACTCACCGCCACTTGGCAGTTGTCCTGTTTGCCCAGGACGCCGCAGTACTGGCGAGCCACGCCCACCGAGTGCTGGCCTTTCTTGGGAAACCCGGTGTCGTCCACGATCCACGCCGCCACGGCGCCGTGCCGGGCCATCGGCTCCAGCACCCACTCCCGCGCGACGCGCAGCACGGCGGCGGCGTCCCACGGGGCGTCGGCGACAAAATGATGCATCGACTGATGCCGGGCCCGGACATGCCGGGGATCGACGCGCGCCGCCATCGGCTCGACGCTCTTGCGTTCCCCGGGCAGGCCCAGGCCGGTGATGTAGGCGCGCAGCGGCTCATGACGATCCCGGTGGCCGAGCACCGAGGCCAGGTGCTCCACATAGGCGGCGAAGCGTTGGGCACGTGCCGTCTCGGAGGTAGGCATAGGTCCAGACTGGCAGGGTACCCCATGAATTCCCTACATTTTTTAACACAGTAGTACTAGGAGCGTGTCGGGGAAATGACTGTCATGAGCGCACGGCCGAGCTTGGACAGCGGTGCCTGCCGTGAGGTTTCGGTGTGCGCCGC
>JBOGIQ010000687.1:0-1563 GCA_050742535.1 Vicinamibacterales bacterium
TCGATCGAGACGCCGCCGGCGGGATTCTCGGTGCTCCAGACCAGCACCACCTGCTCGCCGGCGCGCACCTTCGCCGGCCGCGCTTCGAACGAGACGATGCGCGGCTCGAGCCCGGGCTGCGCACCCCGGCCGCCACGGCCTCTTCCAGCGGGTTCCTGACCTGCAGGCGCTGGAGCATTCTGCTGTTGCTGCGCGCCGATTGGACCGGCCAAAGACGCGATCAGAGCCAGAGCGGCAGGAATGACTTTTCTCATGCGCACACCTTTGGACCCGCGTATTTTAATGAACCTGTGACACGACGCGAACATCTCACGGCGATGCTCGGCCTCCCCGGCCTCGCGGCGGGCCTCGTCGCTTCCCCGCCGCCGGGGCGGGGCGGCGCCTTCCAGACTACGGCCGGACGTCAGGAACGTCCCGTCCCCGCAGCCGGAATCGGGCATCGCATCCGGCACCTGTCGTACAGCGACATGGCCGGACGGCCGGACAGCGTCCAGGTGATGCTCAACCGCAGGCATCTGTATGTCGGCCACATGTTCAGCAACGGCGTGACGATCCTCGACGCGACCGATCCGCGCCGCGTGCGGCCGGTGGGCTTCTTCACCGGCGGCGATCAGACGCGGACCCATCATCTCCAGACGTCGGGCGATCTCCTGCTCCTCGCCAACGGCGCCAACATTGTCGCGATGCAGTCCTATGACAACCTGCGCGGCTATTTCGAGAACTCGCTCGCAGACAGCATCACCAACCGCAAGAAGTTTCGCTCCGGCCTGAGCATTCACGACATCTCCCGCCCGTCGGAGATGCGGGAGATCGCGTTTCTCGAAATGCCGGGCCTCGGCGTCAACCGCCTGTGGTGGCCCGGCGGCCGCTACGCGTACGTCTCGGCGCACTTCGACGGCTTTACCGATCACATCCTCTGCGTCGTCGACCTGAACACCGTCACGAAACCGGAGATCGTGACGCGGTGGTGGCTGCCCGGGATGAATCGCGGCGCCGGAGAGGTGTCCACGCAGGGAGCAGGGCGCCGCGTCGCCCTGCACCACATGCTGACAGCTGAATGGCCTCAGGGTCCGCCTAAAGGCGGACACTACACGCTCGGATTTGGTGCCTGGCGCGACGGCGGACTGACGGTGCACGATCTCAGCGATCCGGCGAAGCCCCGACTGATGTCGCACGTCAACTGGTCGCCGCCGTTTCCTGGTGGGACGCATACGGCGCTGCCGCTGCCCCGCCGGAATCTCCTTGTTGTCGCGGACGAGGCAAACGCCGAGAAATGCGCGAAGGGGACATTCTACACGTGGATGGTGGACATGCGCGTGCCTGAGACACCGGTGACGGTCGCCACGCTGCCGACCCCGCGCGATCGCGACTACTGCGCCAGCGGCACGTTCGGACCGCACAACCTCCACGAGAACCGGCCGGGAAGCATGCAGAGCGACGACACGATCTTTGCGACCTACAACAACGCCGGCGTGCGCGTGTTCGACATCCGCGATGCGTTCGCGCCGAAGGAGATCGCGTACTGGGTGCCGCCCACGCCGGCACGGCTCATCGATCCGCGCC
>JBOGIQ010000688.1:0-1545 GCA_050742535.1 Vicinamibacterales bacterium
GCGCAGTCCCGTCCACCTGGGCTTCGCCCTGCTTCAGTGGCTCCATTCCAGCGAAGATGTCGTAGTGCTCTGACGCGATTCGCGAATCAGCTAGCGTGCTTGCCGAGGGCGGCTCACTCGGCGGGTGAAGGGATGCGCAGCTTCGAGATCGTGCAGTCCAGCACGGACACCATCACCTCGCACGCGGGTCTGGCGCTGGTCGGACGCGCGCTCGGCCAGACGGGCCTGGCCAACGGCCTCGATCAGATTCCGCTGCGGCACGGCATAGCGCACGCCGACTGCGTCAAGAGCTACGTCGGGCTGTTGTGCACCGGCAAGAGCGATTTCGACGCCGTCGAGAACCGGCGCGCGGACAATTTCTTCAAGACGGCGCTCGGCCTCGCCAAGGTGCCGTCGGCGCCGAGCCTGCGCCAGCGCTTCGACGAGCGCGCCGAGGCGATGATCCCCCACGTCGACGACGCGGCGATCGCCTTCATCGGCAGGGTCGGTGCGCGGGTCACGCCGATCCTCGTCAAGTATGGATCGTCGCTGCGGCCGGTGAAGCGCAGATATGCGCCGCTCGATATCGACGTGTTCCCGATGGACAACTCCGGCACCAGGAAGGAGGGTGTCGGCTACACCTATAAGGGCTTCGACGGCTATGCGCCGCTCGCGGCCTATCTCGGGCAGGAGGGCTGGTGCCTCGCCTGCGAGCTGCGCCCCGGCAGCCAGCACGGGCAGAACGAGTTCATCCATTTTCTCGAGCGTGTCGTGCCGCGCGCCAGGACGCTGACCAACCACCGGCTGCTCTGCCGTCTGGACAGCGGCCACGACGCGGCCGAGAACCGTGCCTGGCTGGCGCGCGAGAACGTCGACTTCATCATCAAATGGAACCCGCGCCGGCAGGGCCTCGATGCCTGGTTGAAGCGCGCGGAGCAAGAAGCCGAGTGGAGCTTCCCGCGCGCGGGCAAGCGCGTCGGCACCTTTTCCGAGGTGGTCGAGGAGACGTTCGGCGGCGAGACGCGCCAGCACCGCCGCGTCATCCGTGTGACCGAGCGCACGATCGACAAGCACGGTGCGCGGCTGCTGGTCCCCGACATCACGATCGAGGGCTGGTGGACGAGCCTGGGCGAATGCGTGTGCGCCGACGCCAAGGCGATCGCTCTTTACTGCGATCACGCGACATCGGAGCAGTTCCATTCCGAGTTCAAGACCGACCTCGACATCGAGCGGCTGCCGTCGGGCAAGTTCGCCACCAACGATCTGGTCATGGCGTGCGCGGTGCTCGCCTACAACATCCTGCGCTGGATCGGGCTCGAAGGACTGACGCGCGACGACGCGCCGATCCGGCATCCGGCGCAGCGCCGACGGCTCAAGACGGTGATGCAGGAGTTGATGTACGTCGCCGCCCGCGTCGTGGAAAGCGGCCGCCGGCTGGCGCTCAAGTTCTCAACCGCCTGCCCGGCCTTCCCGAGCTTCGCGGCGGTCCACGCCCGGCTCACCGCCACCTGACACCGCCAGCGCTGGGACCTTGCGCCGGGCTTTCGCCGCCCCGCGAAGTGCGAA
>JBOGIQ010000689.1:0-1542 GCA_050742535.1 Vicinamibacterales bacterium
TCGGCGATCAGGTTTGGCACGCCGGTCTGCTCTTGCTCGGGCGAATAGGGCAGGTCGCCCCACAGGCCGATCGAATAGGGACTCCAGCCCTCCCGTTCCGACGGATCGACACCACGATTTCCCTGCGCGTTCACCAGCGTAATCGCACACAGGGCGACAACAGAGCTCATGAGGAACACACGTCCCGGTACTCGCATTCGACTCCTCCAATCGATCGTCCGGAGCCGACGATAATCAGCGTGTGTAGCGGTTCCGAGATCTCGGCGTGAACGGACTGTAACGTGCCGCGTCGCCGTCAGGCGGCGGAATAGTGCCCGCCGTCAGCGTCTGTTGCGCCACCGCACGACGAGCGTTGCGCCGACACCGACGATGGCGGCGACGAGAAACACGACGATCCAGAAGCCTCTCGGACGCCCGGCGAACGGCACGCCGCCGACGTTCATGCCGAACAACCCGGGAATGATCGTCAGCGGCAGCGCCAGGACCGTGACGACCGTCAGGATGAACAGCGTTTCGTTCGTCCGTTCGCTGAGGATGGCCGTCAGTTCTTCCTGCAGCAGGCGCACGCGCTCGCCGAGCGCCACCGAGTCGGCGACCGCCGCCGCCAGTTCCTCCGCCGAGTTGCGCAGCTCCGCCAGGTCGCTTTCGGTCAGCCATGCGGGCACCCGATGACGAAGTCGGCGCTGTTGTTCTGCGCCCCGAATCCGTTGTCGGGAAGCCCGAAGTACGTGCCCCACACCGGCGACGGAATGATTCCGGAGAACCCCGGAATCGGTTGGCCGCTGTAGGGCGGCGTTACGCCGTTTGCGCCCGACGCGAATTGTCCCGATATCGGACCAGGATGCCGATAGGTGGACGGAATTTCCGCCCACCCGGTTAGTTCAAAGATTTCATTGGCGGCAAACGTGACAGACGCCGCAGACAGGAACAGGACCGCACACAGGGCTCGACGCATGGGACGCTCTCTCCTCGTGGACTCGGGTGTCGAGAGCGTATGGGCCGCGCATCAACGGCCGGTGACGGACGCGTCAGCGCAATGCAAAACACGCGTAAAGTTGTTGTGACTCAGCCTGACGTCAGAACGTCACGTTGTAGAGCAGCTTGACGTTCCGGCCCATCTCCGGCGCGAGGTCCTTGATCAGCGAAAGGTGATTCCGATAGAGCTCGTCGGTCACGTTGTCCACGCGGCCCGTGATCGTGTGAACCATTCGTCCTGCCTGCACGGAGTAGGCGGCGTAGAGCCGCAGCAGCGCGTACCCGTCGGTTTCCGTCTCGTTGGTGAACAGCCGGTCCTGCTTTGCTGTCACGATCACGGTGCCGCCGGTCTGAAACGCGTTCCGCTGGTAGCGCAGGCCGATCTGGCTCCTGAACGGCGGCATCCGCGGCAGCGGCTCGTTGCTGCCCTTCAGCGTGCCGCGCACGTAGTCGAAGCCGAATTCAGCAAAAAGCTCCGTCGTCAGGCCGACGTCGCCGTGCGCTTCGATGCCCTGCAGCACGCTGTCGGCGCCGACGTAGTCCACGAGTGGGAACTCCTCGTCCGGC
>JBOGIQ010000690.1:0-1534 GCA_050742535.1 Vicinamibacterales bacterium
ATGCCGTACAGCATGGCCTGCGACGCTCCCTGGCTGCGGGGTTGGGTGACTCGGGAAGAATACTTATTGAGCATAGAAAGTCTGCCGGGTCCGTCGCGCCCGGCTACTCCGCGCGACGGAACCCGGCCCACAACAGATGGTCTAACAGACCGTGTGGGGCAGGTTCCGCGAGCCCCTGAGGCCCTGCGAGCGGACCTGCCGGATCAGACTGTTGCCGGCTGCGGCAGCTGCACCGGGTCGAGGAACGGCATCATGTTGCGCAGCTTGGCGCCGACGACCTCGATCGGGTGATTGCGGTCCGCCTCGCGCAGCTTTTTGAAGTTCGGCTGCCCCGCCTCGTTCTCGGCGATCCACTTCTTGGCGAACTCACCCGACTGAATCTCCTTCAGGAGCTGCTTCATCGTGGCCTTGGTCTCGGCGGTCACGATTCGCGAGCCGGCCGTGTAATCGCCGTACTCCGCGGTGTCGCTGATCGAATAGCGCATGTATTGCAGGCCGCCGCGGTACATCAGATCGACGATCAGCTTCAGTTCGTGCAGGCACTCGAAGTAGGCAATCTCCGGCTGGTATCCCGCTTCGATCAGCGTCTCGAAGCCCGCCTTGACGAGGGCGCTGGTGCCGCCGCAGAGCACGGCCTGCTCGCCGAAGAGGTCGGTTTCGGTCTCTTCCGCGAAGGTCGTTTCAATCACGCCGGCGCGCGTGCAGCCGATGCCGCGGGCGTACGACAAGGCCGTCGAGCGCCCTTTCCCCGTCACGTCCTGATGCACGGCGAGGAGGCCCGGCGTCCCGGCCCCTTCCTTGAACACTTCGCGCACGCGATGGCCGGGCGCTTTCGGCGCCACCATCGTGACGTCCACGTCCTTCGGCGGCACGATCCAGTTGAAGCGGATGGCGAAGCCGTGCGCGAACATCAGCATCTTGCCGGCGGTCAGGTGCTGCTCGATCTCGGCTTTATAGACGCGTGCCTGATGCTGGTCCGGAATGAGGACCATGATGACATCGGCCCACTTGGACGCCTCCGCGACGGACAGCACGCGCAGCCCGGCCGACTTCGCCTTCTCGGCGGACTTGCTGCCGCTCTGAAGGCCGACGACGACGTCCACGCCGCTGTCCTGCAGGTTCAGCGCGTGCGCATGCCCCTGCGAGCCGTAGCCAATGACGGCGACCTTGCGCTGGCGAATCAGCTCGAGGTCCGCGTCGCGGTCGTAAAACATCGTTGCCATTCTTTTCTCCTTAGCCGGTAAGTCAAAAGTCAAAGGGCAAAGGTCAAAAGATAAGGTCAAAGTGTCTTTCTTTTGACCTTTGCCTTTTGCCTTTTGACTTTAAGAATATTGCGCCGTCGACAGCGCCGTGTCACCGCGGCGCATGGCCACCTGCCCGGTCCGTACCATCTCGACGATTCCCAGCGGCTCGAGCCGCGCGATGACGGCATCCACGTGCGGCGGTTCGCCAGTAATTTCGAGCGTCATCGTCTGCTCGCCCGAATCGACGATATGCGCGCGCGTCTCGTCGACGACGCGGAGCAGCTGACCGC
>JBOGIQ010000691.1:0-1524 GCA_050742535.1 Vicinamibacterales bacterium
GGTCAGATCTCACCCTTCATCCTGTGCGGCGAACGCTGCCGTTCACCTGCGGCGGGCCGAGGGACCGCAGGGAGCGAGGCCCGACGTCAGGTGCAACGGCTTGTTCTGCGTCCGGCTATGCAACGGCCGCCTCGATTCATTCCGCGCTTCGCTTTGCGATGAACTCTCGGACGGCCGGGACGAGATCGACAGGCACCTGCATCATGGTGGCCGTGGTTGCCTCATACGCCGACTCGTCTTCGGCTACCGCCTCCTCGTCGGATTGCGCCTCGTAGTGCTCAAGAACGCGGCGAACACGCTCCTCGTCCCAGCCAACGGGATATTTTGACTCCTTCATCTCTTTCTCCTCCGCCGGCGCCGAAGCGCCCTCAGCGCTCTCCCGCCGAGCGGGTATGCGGTGATGACGAAGACCGAGTCGGGAATCGGGTCAGGAACATAGATGATACGAAGATACCGTCCGGTCTCGGTCCGTCCAAGGGCGACACGCGAGCCTTCTCGTCCGGGGCGATCCTCGATTGGCCGACGAAGGACATCCGCGACGTCCTCCTCCGTGACGTCGTGGCGGTAGATGTGGGGCAACCCCGTTTCCGGATCGATGAAGTATCGGACGTCCATCGGGGCATGCTATCGCTCCCGACGTCCCATGCCAACTGAGTCCGCCTCGATACATCGTATGTACGCAGAACGTCCGCATTCACCTGCGGACGGGCGAGCGAAGGCGAGCCCGGCCGTCAGGTGGAATGCGTTGTTAGCGAGACGCATTTTCGCAGGCGACCGCGGTTCCTACCTCTGCCAGTAGATGGGACATGGGCAGGAGAAGTCCGATATCTCGCGGCCGCTCCCCAGCCTCTATCCACCGCCAGCGGATCACGCCGCCACGATCAATCAGAAATAGCATGTTTAGTTGCTCGAGCAGCCGGGGGACTGGCGTGGCGCCAGCTGCGCGCACCTGTTCCTCGTCAGCCGTGAGCACATACCCGTCCCGTCGATTGAGTTCGTGTCGGACATCAATGAACGGCATCGGTTGGCCCAATTCGCCGGCCGGATCGACAAGCACGGCCTCCGGACCGGAGAGTAGAGCATCGCGTTGGTCGCGTGTAAGGCCGTGGAGTGCCATCAGAGTGGGAGCGCCAAACGCCCGGTGGCTGGCGCGCTCTGGATCTGCAGCAAGGACTAGCGGCGTCGGTCGGTGTGTGAAGTAAAAGCGGGCGCGATCCAAGGGAGAATTGACAACCACAACGGTCGCCACCTGGAGAGCATTGAAGCGTGGCACCATTCCCGCCAGCTGTACCAGCTGGCGACGGCAAAACGGTCAGAAGACTCCTCGGAAGAGTCCGAGAAGTAACCAGCCTTTTAACCAGTAATCCTCGAACGAAATCGTTCCGTCTTGATTGACGGCAGGGAGCACAAGATTCGGAGCGCGGTCGCCAGGGCCTAGAAGTGCGGTCACTTCGCTTGTCATCGTTTGTTTTCCCTTCGGGCCTTGCTCGCTAACGCTCACGTTGACCGGCCGCGGCGAGCGCA
>JBOGIQ010000692.1:0-1523 GCA_050742535.1 Vicinamibacterales bacterium
AAGGAGGATCGGGACATCAATGTCCGGCGGATCGGTTTCGTCGCGCGGCTGCTCTCGCGCAACGGCGTCGTGGCCATCACCGCTGCCATTTCGCCGTACCGCGACATTCGCGCCGAGGTGCGGGCCCAGCACGAGGCGCCCTTCATCGAGGTCTTCGTCGATTGCCCGCTGCCCGTGCTGATCGAGCGCGATCGGAAAGGACTCTACGCGCGGGCACTGCGCGGTGAGATCGCGCACTTCACGGGCATCAACGATCCGTACGAACCGCCGGAGGCCGCCGATGTCATCGTTCGAACCGATCGGCAGACGGTGGATGAATCGGTGAGCGCGATCGTCCGCGAGCTGGAGCGCCGGGGCCTGCTTGGGCGCGCGGCGGCGACGGACTCGTCGCTCGTCGAGATCTAATTCGGCAGTTCTCTCAGCACGTCGGCAGCGTGGCGTGCGCCGTCGAAGCTGGTTTTCAGGTTCAGCGCCTGCTGCAGTGACTGGCGCGCCGCCCGCGATTCACCCCGCCGCGCGTAGGCCAACCCGAGGTGGTAGTGGTACGTGGGGTTCGACGGGTCGACCTTGACGCTGTTCTGCAGCATGTCGATGGCCAGCGGGAGGAGACCCTTCTTGTAGTAGACCCATCCCAGCGTGTCCGACACCTCGGGGCGACTGGGGAGTTGACGGTGCGCTTCCTCGGCCAGCTGCACGGCGCGATCGAGCGTGCCCCCGCCGGTGCCTTGGGCGTAGAGCCAGGCCAGATTGTTTGCGGCGACGGCCGCGGAGTGGATGTCGACCGCGACGACCTTTTCGTATTGACGCACGGCGTCGTCCAGCTTCCCCTGCAGATGCAGAATGACCGCCAGCATCGTCCGCGCCGGGACCGAGTTTGGCACCTGGGAGACGAGCCGCTCGAACTCGGCGCGTGCGTCGTCGATCCGGCGCAGCGACACGAAGAGCCGTCCGAGGTCGGAGTAGGCGTCCATGCTGGTGGGATCGAGGGCGATGACTCTCCGCAGCAGCTGCTCGGCGTACTCGCTGCGGCCGGCGATCATGTAGGTGCGGGCCGCGAGCAGCACCGCCGCGGCGTCTTCCGGCGTGCGCGCCATCCGCGCCTCCGCGCGCCGGGTGGCGTCGGTCATGTTGTTGGCGGCGGCGTCGAGCGCAACGATCCCGGCCAGCGCCTCCATGGAGTTCTCGTCCTGCGCGAGCGCGGCAGCGAATTCGGCGCGCGCCGCCGCGCGGTTCCCGCGCAGTGCATGAACGGTCCCGAGAAGCGCGCGCAGACCGGCGGCCTTGGGGAACTGCCGGCTCAGGCGCGTCAGCTCCAGCTCCGTTCGTGTGAATTCACCGCGCGCCAGTTCGATACGCGCGAGCGCCAGACGCGCTTCCACCAGGTTCGGTTCGATCTCGACCGCACGCTGTGCGTGGCCGAGCGCAACGCCGCTCCGCCCCGCCAGGAGCTGCAGTCGCGAGAGTTGCACGAGTGGCGAAGCCGCCCGGGGCGCGAGTTCGTGGACGCGCTCGAAGGCCGCGAT
>JBOGIQ010000693.1:0-1522 GCA_050742535.1 Vicinamibacterales bacterium
GTCTCAGTGCAGTCGGCAGCGTCGGCAAGGCGGCGGCGTCGCGCCGGTCACTGCGTTTCTGCCGCGCGCGCTCCTAGCGCGTTTTTTAGATTGGAAGGTCAGGCCGGGCCAGGCCGCGTCAGCAGGTATCTCGGCTCCGCCGGCCGCTCGGCACGCCGGCGGAGGTTCGACTGGCCTAGTCGACACTCGTGACGTTCGCGATCGTCACGGGTAGCTCTCGTGCGATCGGCGTCACCCATCTGCGACCGCCGCATCGGGCCCCGGCGACCGAGTCGGCCGGCTGCGCGAGACACCTGCCGCCGCGTCTGGCCCTGGCGACGGCTCACACCGTTGGCCGCGTGGGGAGACACAGGTGATCAGCGTCGCCGATCCCTTCGAGCGGCGCGATCAGCGAAGCCCGCAAAACGCGATGGAGGCACACCACGAGGGTGCGGTGTCGCCACTAGCTCGGTATAGCTCGGTAGATAAACGTGTTCTTCGCTTCGACAGCCGGAGTCGCGTTTTTCCGCGCCAGCGAGCGGGATCGGCGACGCTGATCACCTGTGGCTCCCCACGTTCCCACACGGGCGGAACGGCAACCGTCGCGACAGCAAGTCGAAAACTGCGCTAGTTCGTGCCCGTTGATCCGAGAGCTCCACCGCCGACCACCGCCTGCATGACCATGTTTTCGAAGTCACGCAGGAACTCCTGGTTCGACGTCTGCGTCATCACCACGGCAACCAGCTTCTCCTTGCGATCGACCCAGAAGTGCGTCCCGAAGGCGCCGCTCCACCCGAACGTCCCTTCGGTCAGGAACGAGTTACGCGCGACCGGATCGTTCACCACGCGGACGCTGAGGCCATAGCTTTCACCCTTCGGGCGGCCTGGAAGCGTATCCGGTGCGAAGATGGAGCCCATCAGCTCGACCAGGCGCGGACTGAGCAGGCGTTTGCCGTTCAGCTCGCCGCCGTTCACCAGCATCAGCGCGAACTGTGCATAGTCGGCCGGCGTGCTGAAGAGTCCGCCGCCGCCGGAGAAGTAGATGCCGTTGACGAAGTTGGGATACTGCGCGGGACGGAGGCCATCGGCCGTCCGCGAGTAGAGCTTGACGAGGCGCGGGTTGCCGGCGGGCAAAACGTAGGTGGTGTCCTTCATGTCGAGCGGATCGAAGATGCGCTGCTTGACGAAACGGTCGATCGGCATGCCGGACGCGACTTCGACAACTCGCGAGAGGACGTCGAACCCGGCGGCCGCGCTGTAGGCCCAGCGGGCGCCCGGCTGAAATTCAAGCGGAACCCGGCCGAGGCGCGGGATGTAGTCGGCCAGCGTCTCCTTCGGCCCGGCGGCCACGGCGCGATTGGCGAAGTTGCTGTTCGTTCCGCTGACAACGCCGGAGGTGTGCGTCAGGAGATCGCGAATCTGCACCTCGCGCTCGACGGGAACGGTGTAGTAGCGAGGCTCCGGCGCGCCTCCCCTGCCGCCCGGTGCGGCCGCCGGTGCCGCCGGGCCAGCGCCGCGCGCACCCGGCGCCGCGGGCAATGAC
>JBOGIQ010000694.1:0-1520 GCA_050742535.1 Vicinamibacterales bacterium
AGGTGGAGCGCGCGGTGCGGCCTGTGCTCGTTGTAGGGAGATGAAACTGCGCCGGTGGAGTCTCTGCGTCGTCCGGTCGCTGTCGTAGCGTCGGCGCGTTCCGGATGCCGGGGGCTTCAGGGAGGCGCAGGTTGGGCAGGCCGTCGAACATTATGGGCTGCGAGCCCGCTGTTTGTAGGTGGCCGCCCCTGCGACTGTCCGGGTGTGCCGTGCGCACGGATCCGTAGTTGTCGTGTCGCCCGCCTCGTCTCCGTCGTTGAAGGACCGAGAACGGGAGGTGGTGTTCGATGCGCTTCATCGGGTTGGACGTCCATCGCGACTTCTGCGAGGTGGCGATCGCGGAGGAAGGCGGGGTGCGGTTGGCGGGGCGGGTGCAGACGGAGCCGGCGGCGCTGACGCTGTTCGCGCAGAGCCTCGGCAGTGACGATGAGGTCGCGCTGGAGGCGACGGGCAACGCGCTCGGGATCGCGCGGCTGATCGAGCCGCACGTGGGTCGGGTGGTGCTGGCGAACCCGAAGGCGGTGAAGGGGATCACGCGTGCGGGCGCGAAGACGGACAAGATCGATGCGCGCACGCTGGCGATGCTGCTCGCCGGCGGCTTTCTGCCCGCGGTCTGGCTGCCGGACGAACAGACGCGGATCCTGCGTCGCCGGATCTCGGCGCGGGCGCAGCTGGTCAGGCAGCGGACGCGGGCCAAGAACCAGGTGCACGCGACCTTGATCCGCAACCTGAAGGGCAAGCCGCCGGTAAGCGATCTCTTCGGTGCCCGCGGGCGGCGCTGGCTGGCCGCGCAGGCCCTGCCGCCCGATGAGCAGGAGACGATCGCGGCCTGCCTGCGCCAGATCGAGTTTCTCGACGGCGAGATCGCGCTGATCGAGCGGGTGCTTGCGGAGCAGGTGCTCGCCTCGGCGGAGATGCGGCGGCTGCTCACCCTGCCGGGCGTGAACTTCGTCACCGCCGCGGCGCTGCTCGCCGCGATCGGGGACATCGGCCGCTTCCCGACCGCACGGCGCCTGGTCAGCTACCTCGGCCTCGACCCGCGCGTGCGTCAGTCCGGTACAGAGCCGGCCCGGCACGGGCGGATCTCCAAGCAGGGCCCGGGCGAGACGCGGCACGTTCTCGTCGAGGCGGCCTGGCACGCCACCCGCACCCCCGGACCCTTGCGCGCCTTCCACCAGCGAATCGCCGCCCGCCGTGGCGGCAACATCGCCACCGTCGCGGTCGCGCGCAAGCTGGCGGTGATCGCCTGGCACATGCTCAGCCGCGGCGAGGACTACGCCTTCGCCCGCCCCTCGCTCACCCGCGAGAAGATCCGCAAGCTCGAGCTCGCAACCGGCGCCGAACGCCAGAAGGGCAAGCGCATCGGCGTCTTCGCGACCAGAGAGCAGCATCAGCTCGACAAGGAGCTCGCCGCCCAAGGAGCTCGCCTACCGCCGCCTCGTCCAAGACTGGCAGCCGGCGATCAAGGGCACGGGTGCCGTACCGGGGCGCGCATCTCGTCGGCCGGCAAGCGGCCAAGC
>JBOGIQ010000695.1:0-1510 GCA_050742535.1 Vicinamibacterales bacterium
ACCGACCGGTGCCGGCCCCCGGTGCACCCGATGGCCACGGTCAGGTAGCTCTTCCCTTCCTGCACGTACTGCGGCAGTGCGAAGGTGAGAAACGCCGTGAGCCGGTCGATGAAGTCCCGCGTCGAGGCATGGCGGCGCATGAAGCGGACGACGGCGCGGTCGCGGCCGGTCAGCGGCCGCAGCGTGTCGACGAAATGCGGGTTGGGCAGGCAGCGCACGTCGAACACCAGGTCGGCGTCCATCGGCACGCCATGCTTATACCCGAAACTCACCAGATTGACGACCATGGCGGCGCGTCCGCCTTCGTCGCGCGACATCCGCATGAAGACATCGCGCAGCTCATGCACCGTCAGGTTGGACGTGTCGAGCACCAGGTCCGCCATCGCGCGGATGCTGTTCATTTTCGTCCGCTCTTCTTTGATGCCTTCGGAGACCGAACGGTCGGGCGCGAGCGGATGCGGACGGCGCGTCTCGCTGAAGCGCCGCACGAGCGTGGACGGATCGGCCTCGAGAAAGATCAGCCGCGGCGTGATGCCCGGCAGCGTCTTCAGCCTGCGGAAGACGCGCGGGAACTCCTTCAGAAAGCCGCTTTCGCGGACGTCGGCGACGATCGCGACCTTTTCGAGGCCCGTGTCCGCGCGCGACGCCAACTCCGCCATCGTCGGAATCAGCGTCGACGGCAGGTTGTCGACGCAGAAGTAGCCGAGATCCTCCAGCGCGCGAATCGCCTGCGTCTTCCCTGCTCCCGACAATCCGGTCAGGATGACGAAGCGGCGGGTTCCGCGCTCGGTGGCGGCAGGGGCGCGCGCCGGCTTCCTCGCCAGCGCCCGCGGCTTGTTCCCGCGTCGCGGTTTGCGCGTGGAGGTCACACGGGCCCTCCGTGCTCGACGTCGTCGTCCGCGTTTCCGTCGCCGTCCGCGTCGTCGCGCAGCTGCTGATCGAGCCGCGATGCCAGGTCACGTGCGGCGTGGAGTCCGCGCGCCCGCAGCAGCTGGTTTCGCGCCGCGACCTCGACGAGGATGGCCAGATTCCGTCCGGGGGCCACCGGCATGTGGACGAGCGGAATCTTGACGCCAAAGAGCTCCCACGCGTTTTCGTCGAGGCCGAGGCGGTCGTAGTCGCGCGCCGCGTCCCACCGTTCCAGCTGCACGACGAGCTCCATGCGCTTCGACATGCGCGTGGCGGCCACACCGAACAAATCACGGATGTTGATGACGCCCAGACCGCGTACTTCCATGTGATGCCGCGTCAGCTCCGGGCATGTGCCGATCAGGTCCGTCTCGCCTCGACGCCGCACCTCCACCGCGTCGTCGGCCACCAGACGATGCCCGCGGACGACCAGATCGAGGGCGCATTCGCTCTTGCCGATCCCGCTGTCGCCGATGATCAGCACGCCGAGGCTGAGGATGTCCATCAGCACGCCGTGCACGAGTTGACGCACGGCGAGGAGGCTTTCGAGCAGGACGCCGATTTTCGCGATGGCGGCCGGCGTCGCCGTCGACGTGCGCAG
>JBOGIQ010000696.1:0-1501 GCA_050742535.1 Vicinamibacterales bacterium
CGCCAGCACGTCGTCGATGCGGCCGCGCAGCCGCGCGTTGGCCGACGGGGAGCTGCGCGCGATGCGGTAGTTCCGATTGGCGTCGAGCGGCTGGCGCTCGAAATCCTCCCGGTAGAACGCAATGTCCGCGGCGCTGAGAAACCCGCGCAGGACCAGGAACCCGCGCGTCTGAATGTCGGAGAACCGTACGCCGCCAAAATGCGACTGCTGTCCCATGATTCACACGCTCTTTTCGTCGAGCTCGAGCATGGCTGCCGCGAGCGTCTGCGACAGCTCCGCGAGCGTGTCGCTCTGGAAAATCCACCGGATCGGGACGTCCACCGCGAGCGCGCGCTCCAGCCGCGAGGCCAGCTGCATGACGAGGAGCGAGTGCCCCCCAAGCGCGAAGAAGTTGTCGACGATGCTGACGTCCGCGAGGCCGAGCACCTGGGCGCACGCCTCCACGACGATCTCCTCGACCTCGTTGCGCGGCGCCACGGCGTCCCGACCGCGGGCGGCGACGAGCGGCGGCGGCAGCGCACGCCGGTCGACCTTTCCGTTCGCCGTCAGCGGGATCGCGTCCAGCGCGACGAACGCGGACGGCACCATGTAGTCGGGAAGTCGAGCCTTCGCGAACGATCGCAGCTCCGTCTCGATGGCGAGTTCGCCGGTGCCGACGACGTAGCCCACCAGCACGGCTCCTCGCGTCTCGACATCCCGCACGACCACCACGGCCGCCGTGACGCACGGATGCTGCAGCAGCACGTGCTCGATTTCCCCGAGCTCGATCCGGTAGCCCCGGACCTTCACCTGCTGATCGCGCCGGCCGACGAATTCCAGCCGTCCGTCGGCTTTCCACCGTGCGAGATCGCCCGTGCAGTACATCCGCTCGCCCGTCTCGCCGAACGGATCGGGGAGGAAGCGCTCCGCGGTCAGTCGCCGGCGCGAGCGGTACCCGCGCGCCAGACCCGCGCCAGCGATGTACAACTCGCCTACGACGCCTATAGGAACCGGGGCGAGCTCGCGGTCGAGCACGTAGGCGCGGAGGTTGTCGATGGGCCGGCCTATCGATGGCGGGCCTGGCTCGCCGAGTCGCACCAGACCGGCGGTGCTGACGACGGTGCTTTCGGTCGGACCGTAGTGGTTCACGACCACGAACGAGAGCGGCCCCTGTGGCACCGACACGAGGCGATCACCACCCGTCAGCAGCGCGCGCAGCGCCAGTCCTTCGGGGATGCGTTCCTGAAGCGCGAGCTCCGCAGTCGGCGTCGGCAGGAACATCAGCGTCACGCGGTGCCGCTCCACCCAGCGCCACAGCGCCGCGGGTGATCGGCGCACGTCGTCCGGCGCGATGCAGACGCAGGCACCACTGGCGAGCGACGGCCAGATCTCCCAGACGGAGGCGTCGAACGCCAGGTTCGCCACCTGTGTCGCGCGATCGCCGGCAGTCATCTTGTAGGTCGCGACGTGCCACTGAACGAGGTTGGCCAGGCCGGCGTGCGTAATCTCCACGCCCTTGGGC